>NZ_JBHSOR010000008.1:0-235495 GCF_042656325.1 Rhizobium sp. GCM10022189 | reverse complement strand
CTATGCGCTGACCAACATCGCCAATGTCGAGAACCTGACCTTCACCGGCACCGGCGATTTTGCCGGGACGGGCAATGCCCTGGTCAACACGATCATCGGCGGTGCCGGCAACGACACGCTGGACGGCGGAGCGGGTAACGATACGCTGATCGGCGGTGCCGGCAACGACACCTATGTTGTGGATGCCGCCGGCGACGTGGTCACGGAGGTAGCAGCTGCGGGCACGGATACGGTGAAGACTGCGCTTGCGACCTATTCGATCGCGGCCCTCGCCAATATCGAGAACCTGACCTACACCGGTTCGGCTGCCTTCACGGGCACCGGCAACGCTGCGGCGAATGTGATCACCGGCGGCGCCGGCAACGACACGCTGAATGGCGGCGCCGGCGCCGATACGCTGATCGGTGGGGCGGGCAACGACACCTATATCGTTGACAATGCCGGTGACCTCGTCACCGAAGGTGCCGATGCGGGGATCGATACGGTGAAGGCTGGGTCGGCGACCTATACGCTTGCCGACAATGTCGAGAACCTGACCTATACGGGCACGGTGGCCTTCACCGGAACGGGCAACGACCTTGCCAACACGATTACCGGCGGTGCTGCGGCCGACCGGCTGTCGGGTGGCGACGGCAACGACACGCTGAACGGCGGAGCCGGTGCCGATACGCTGATCGGTGGAGCGGGTGACGATACCTATATCGTGGATGTCGCCGGCGACGTCGTTACCGAAAGTGCCGGTGCAGGCACCGATACGGTCAAGACCGGGCTCGATCGCCTGACACTTGCTGCCAATGTCGAAAACCTCGTCTACACCGGCAGCGGTGGCTTTAATGGCATCGGCAACGCGCTTTCCAATACGATCACAGGAGGTGTCGGCAACGATACGCTGAGTGGTGGAGACGGTAGCGATACGCTGATCGGCGGCAAGGGCAACGACTATTACGTCGTCGACAATGCCGGGGACGCCGTCATCGAAAATGCCGGCGAAGGGATCGACCAGGTGCAGACGTCCCTCGCCAGCTATACGTTGGGAGACAACATCGAAAACTTGAGCTCGGGTGCCACCGGCTTCGAAGCCTTTGTCGGAATAGGCAATGCGCTCGACAATCGGATTGTGGGCAATCTCGCGGGGTCGAATACGCTGACAGGTGGCGCCGGAGACGACGTCCTTATTGGTGGAATAGCCGCGGACTTTTTCGTCTACGAGCCGAATTGGGGGCACGACACGATCATGTCTTTCGAGGTGGCTGGCGGGGCCCATGATACGATCAGGATCGATCACACGATCTTTGCCGACTGGGCATCGCTGCTCGCCTCATCAATCCTGTCGGGCAGCGACACAATCATTACCGCAGATGCGGACAATACTATCACACTGAAGAACGTGACTGTGTCGAGCCTGCAGTCGTCGGACTTCCAGTTTGTATGAGTTCGGTTCGGACCTGCCGACGGGACTTCCTGTCGGGAGGACCGGAATGGAGTTCCGTCGCGTCTGAAAGGAATTGGATGTGCGCGAGGGAGTTTACGCAACCGGGAATGAACCTGTCGACAAACGGGGGTGCGTGATGGTCAAACGCATTCTCGGTTTGAACTCGGAAGAAGGTTGGTGCGCATGCCAGCACTAACGCTTTCCGAGCATGGTGCCGTTTACGTCGCCCAGACCGCCAGGGACGAGGTGATGGCTTTCCAGTGGGTAAATTTCCCGCGAAGCTCGCCAGAACCTTGAAGAATGCGCAAGCGAACCGGGCAATCCCCGATGCAAGGACCAATAATGCGGAATGCCGTCAGAGCAGACGAAAGACGCTAACGCGCCCAATCGCGCGCTTGGCCGGATTCGCGCAGTTCGGCCAAAGTCTTGCCGACACAACTGCCGCCGCCCGTATCGCCGATTGCTTTCGCTCGGCCGTCCAGCGTGATTGTGCCCCCTATACGGTCTGAAGCCACATAGGTCGCCACCCCGTCCTGCGAGATCCGCGACAGGTAAAAGACGTTATAGGTTTGGTTGTATTTGCACTGGATGACCAGGGGAAACTGGTTGAATGGATCATCCTGCGCCTGAACGGCAGGAAAGGGGAAGCCGGCGAGCAACACCAGGCCTGCGAGGAATGTTTTTGCGTATCCGCGTGGTCTCTGGCGGTATATCCGGGCCATCGTTCCGTTCCTTCCTGAAGTTGACCTTCGAAATGAGGGGGCATTGGAGCATTTCCGGCGGGGATCGAATCGCCCGAAATGCTCTATCCCTTTGTTTCCAGGTAATTCCGGACGCAAAACCGTTTCACATTCTTGCTGGAACTACTCTGGACGGTCAGGGCCATCAGTCCGTTGCGGTCAAGGAGGCGAACGCTGCGTTGCAGCCTGCCGTTCAGCCGAAGGATACGTTTTTCGCGGAGCTTCGTGAAACAACGGGCAACAGTTTCGACAGTCAGACCGAGATAGTCGGCAATATCGCTGCGCGACATCATCATATCGAATTCAGCATCTTCCGGATGACGCTCTGCCATTTCGCAGACGAAAGCCGCAACCCGCTTCAGCGCGCTTTGCTCGGTGATGACGAGCTGTTTATGCTGGGCCTTTGCAAGGTTCATGAGCGCGATGTGGAGAAGGTCTACGGGGACGGTCGCGTTTTGGTTGGCCCGAAAGGGTCTGATGGACGTTTCGCAGACGGCTTCGGCAAAATCGGTGCGAATATTACCTGTTTCCAGGCCGAACCATTCGCCCTTGCCGCAAAAGGACAAGATGTATCTCTGGCCGCTGGTAGTCAGGCGGTAGATCCGCACCGCGCCTGCCTCGACCTGGTAGATTGCAAGCGCATGTTCGCCTTCGCTGTAGATTGTTTCGTCGGCCTTGAGCCTGATCGATTGATCCCTTACCGTTTGTCCGACAGCCCGATGGCGGTGCCCCGGCGCTGTCGTGTGTTTTACAATCGCGTGGTCTTGAAGCATTGGCGTCGCCCCCATCCGCGTCGCAGCATATGCAATCGTTGCTTGCCGCGGTATTCGAGATACCCCTTACGTATTGCTACTGAAGCCCGGAACCACGGGCGGGTGTATAAGCCTATGCCCCTTGTTGAGAGCGATACGAAAATATCGGGGAGGTCTCGATGGCATCGGAAGAGGAAGGGGAAAGCCGGGCACTCCAAAACCCCGCTGACGTGCGCATACAACTCGAGCGTATTCTGACGAGCCCGGAATTCCTTGCTCCTGAACGTGGACGGCGCTTCCTGCAATATATCGTCGAGGAAACACTGGAAGGTCGCAGCGAGCGGCTCAAGGCCTATACGATCGCCCAGGCGGTTTTCGGGCGCGACACCTCGTTCGATGCCCAGAATGATCCGGTTGTCCGTATCGAGGCGGGGCGCATCCGTCGTGCGCTCGAACGCTACTACCTCGTCAGCGGAAGCTGCGATCCTATTCGCATCACTATTCCCAAGGGGAGATACTCGCCGCATTTCTCAGATTTTGAGGGCAGCCCGAATGGGGACGAAGCGGCAAATTTGCGGGATTCTGCAAATCAGCGGCGCAATGCCGAACGCGCGATCAGCTGGCGCAATCTTCTGCTGCCGATCGGCCTGCCTGCGCTGTTCGGCACCATAGCTGTCCTTGCTCTCATTCGTCCGCTCGAGACCTATCTCTCGCCGCCAAAGCCCCCGCCACCCCCGGCCACCGCGACTTCTCAGAACAGACCCAAGGTTATCGTGGAACCCTTCGCGGCTCTTGGTGGCGCCGCAGAAGGGTCGGACTTCGCTAAAGGGCTGGTCGATCAGTTGATCGCGAAGCTCATGAAGGCAGAGCGCTTCGTCGTGCTTGCACCGGGTCGATTCGACACCGCTACGACCGGCATGCAATACAGCCTTCAGGGGAGTGCGCTGACCGAAGGTACGGTCCTCCATCTGCATGTCCGCCTGATAAGCGGCGCCGATGGTACGGTTATCTGGGCAAACCAATATGATCGCGACCTGCGCGGTCAGGCCATGCTCGATGTCGAAGAGGAGATCGCCACCCAAATCGCGATGGAGATAGCGAATAACCGCAAACTGAACGGCACAGGCTCCGAGCCATAGCGGTCTATCTTGCCGCAATGGCCAGGCCAGAGGCGCGCAGCCCGTTCAGGAAGCGCTCCTGATCCTCCTGCCGCTGCAGGCGCAGAGCGACTTCCTTGCGGACATTGGCCAACAGTGCCGGCGCGTGGAGGCTCAGCCAATCCTCTTCCCGCCTGGCTTCGTCCGTCTTTCCAGCTGATCCGAGGATAGACATCAGCACAAGGCGGTGCATCGGGTTGGAGTCGAGATCGGATTTTCGCGACCACCGCTCCGCCTCTTCGACATTTCCCTTCATGAACGCACATAGCGCCATGCCGACCTCGTAATAACCCTCGGGGCCGATACCCCTGTTCAACGCGATCGACAGCAGTTCGCAGCCGGATTGCCATTTTCCCGACATTGCCAACCGGAAGCCATATTCACCGGCGACTTCCACATCATCGGGATTTGCCGCATAGGCTGCAGCTCCGGCCTTCAGAGCCTTGTCGATATCCCCTCTGTAGAAGCTTACCATCATCAGGGCCTGCAATACGCGGGGATTGCCCGGCGCAAGCCCTGCCGCCCGCTGTACCGCCGCCGTTGCCTGTTCGAGCGACGGGGCCGAAGGGGCGGTGCCAAGCTTATGGCGAAACCGCAGCTCATCGAGGTAAACCACGGACAACAGAGCCCAGGACAGGGCGTTGTCGGGAAAACGCCGGGTCGCCTGCTGCAGGCATTCGCGCACGGCGCCGTGGCTTTGCGTGGTCATGCTCTGGCGGTAGCTGTAATAGGCGAGCGTGCAGGCATAGGCGCCCTGATCGCCTGTCCGTGCAGGTTCGGCGGCTGTATCCGTGTCGATCTGAAAGATGGCGCCATGGGGTTGCGTGATCGCATTGGCGATTTGCCTGGCGATATTGCCCTGGATCGCAAGCTTGTTCTCGGCGCTGAGATCGGCATCGAAATTGTTGGCCCAGACGATAACCCCGTCCGACTGGCGTACAAGCCTGGCTGCGGTGCGCAGTCTGCTGCCGTCGAGCTGGACATTTCCCTGCAACACCAGGTCGCCCCCGGCCCCGGTGTGCAGCGGATCGGCGACCACGACAATGTCGTCGGACTGGGCAAGTTGACCGATAACGTCGTCGCGCACACCACGAGCTATATCCAAGCCGGTATCGGCGAGGTCGCTCTCGGAAAAAAATTCGACGATAACTTTCGGCAGGGAAGCTGCTGCCGGCAATGGACCGGTCGGTCCATCTCGTTCGGCAGAGAGCGCAAATGCAAGAACGGCTATCACGCCGATGCCCAGGCCGAGAAGACTCAGCCGCACCGGGCGCCACGCTCGCGCAGCAAGCGGGCGGTCTCGATGCGCCGGTTCCGTCGCCCGCGATGTTTCCTCGCCAATCGCTGCCAGCGGAGGCGGCAGATCTCGGGCATATTCGAAATGCGGCACATAGCCACCCTTGGGGACGGTGATGATGACCATATCCGCCTGGCCCGCGACGAGATAGTAGCGCTCGAGCGCCTTTCTTATCCGGCCGGCCTCGATCCGCACGACCGGATCGTTTTGCGGATCGAACGACGCTTCCCGGCCGAAAACGATATTTGCGATCGTGAAAGCCTTCAGGAAATCGGAACGGCCGGCAAGCGTCTCATTGACGACAAACTCCAGGAAGTTCCGCCCGCGCTTGGGCGCATGGAACTCCTCGCTGCCGAGAATCCGTTCAACCTGCCGGCAAATTTCATCTGCCGTCGGTCCAAAACTATTGAAAACATTGATATTTGCGCTTCTCATAATCGTCCCTACGACAAGATCACGCAATTATTTAAGCTAGTCCTAACACATCATATCCCACAAGCCGGTGGTTGCAAGGCTTGCTTTAGGTATGTCAAATATAGGCTGGCCATACATTGGCAGGCGACGTATTCGCAGGCTCAAGCGGTTGCGCAGTCACGTCGATGGCGATGGTCATTCGCATGAGCTCGGCCAGATTTCGCGCACCCATCTTGGCCATGACGTTGGCGCGGTGGACCTCTACCGTACGGGCGCTGATGCCGAGATGATAGGCGATCATCTTGTTCTGCAGGCCCTCGAGAACGCCGGTCAGAACCTGGCGTTCGCGCTCCGTGAGCTGACGAAGCCGGGCCGCGACATGCTCGCAATCGGTGCTGGGCCTGTCGATCCGCCCGTGTTCCATCGCTGCTTTGATGGCCGAGATCAGCGCTGCTTCCTTCAGCGGTTTTTCCAGAAAATCAGATGCTCCGGCCTTCATCGCCTGAACGGCCGCGGCTATATCGCCCTGGCCGGTGATGACGATCGCGGGCACGGCCGGGTTGAGACGCCTCAGCCGCCGAAGCAATTCGATGCCGTCGATATCGGGCATGCACAAGTCCGTGACAAGACAGGTTCGGCCCGAAAGTGGCAGGAGTTCCAGAAAGGCCTTCGCGCAGCTGTGGGCACGAACGGCAAAACCCGCCGATACGAGCAGAAACGTCAGAGATCGACGGAGCGACTCTTCGTCATCGACGAGATGGATCGTAAGGTCGTTCGCCATTGATTGTGGCCTCCGCCAGCGGAAGTGAAAAGGAGAGGATTGAGCCGCCCTGTATTGCCTTATGCGCAGCTATGCGACCGCCATGCGCTTCGATGATGCGCTTGGACAGTGCCAGACCCATGCCGAGGCCGTGTGGCTTGCTGGTTACGAAGGGGCGAAACAGCGCCTCCTCGATGTCGGCAGCAATTCCGCAGCCGTTGTCCGACACTTCGACAACCAGATGCGAGAAATCGTCGGTTCTGGTGCGGATCACGATAGCTGGCTGCTCGACACCGTCGGTTGCCTCCATGGCGTTGCGGAAAAGGTTCGTCAGGACTTGGACAATCTGAACGCGGTCTGCGAGCACGGTGTCACGCTCTGCTGTGAGCTGCAGATCGGGGCAGGCGTTTTTCCGGGATGATCCGGCGAGGGAAAGCGCCACCGCTTCGCGGACCAACGCGTGAACCGCCTCCAGCTGCCTGTCGCCGGCGCCGCGCTTTGCGAATTCCCGGATGTTCCGGACGAGCGCTCCCGCCCACAAGGCATGCTGCGCAATTTCGGACAAGGCCTCACGAAGCTTCTCGTCGTGCCGACGGCGATCATCGGTCATAAGGCGGCCGCAGCCTTCGGAGTAAGCGACGATGGAGGATAGCGGCTGGGACAGTTCATGAGCCAGTGTCGCAGTCATCTCCCCGAGCGCCGCTATTCTTGCGAGATGTGCCAATTCGCATTGCAGCTCCCGAATTTGACTCAATGTTTCGCGTTCTGTCCGAAAGTCCTCGAAGATCGCCGCCGTAAAGCCTTCCCTTTCGCCGGGTTTGTGGATGATTGTCAGGGCAGCTGGAAATCGAACGCCGCTCTTGGTCGTTGCGAGGCCGGCCCGAACCGCGCCCTGGTCCGCCCAACGTGCCTTGAGCTGAACATCCGGCGTCGAGGACCAGACGGTGTCGATCTTATGGTCAAGCAATTCGTTTTCTTCATAGCCGAACAAGGCCACGGCAGCTCTGTTGCAGGCCGAAATTCTGTTGTTTTCGGTCATGATGAACACTGCATCCGGCATGTGCCGATAGAGTTGTCGCATCCAGCTTGTCTCTGGCCAGTTCTCTTCGGACAACGCGTGTGCCGGTTTGCGGCGTGCCGATGGCGATCCGATGAGCGAGGTCCGCCTCCCCAGGCCGGAGATCACGGAACTGTATTCGGCAATATGCGGCGTCTCCATCCTGGTGGACATGATGGCCTTCTCCGCCACTTGAGAGATGTTGGTGTTTCGACTGCCCTTTTCTCTCGACAATGACGAGAATCTACCACCTTTGGACCGGGCATCGATGTAGTATCGCGTAGACTCTATTGGTCTTTTTCTACAAGCCGACCAGCGAAGGCCTGCCAAGCGGGCACGCCCGGTCGGCCGCATTTCCATTGATCCGTCTCAATGCCTCCGGCTCCTTGTTGCGCTACTCTGATATTCGCTGGCGGCAGGTTGTTCGAGGGAGCCGGAAGATGACGACGTTTGCCCCTGCAATCGCTGTTGCAGCCGCTGCGTCGATCGTGACGCCCGTCGGCGCCCAGGAGACCCGCAACGAATTCAGGCGCATGAACCGGGCCGAAAACCTGCCCGGGCACATCAGGACCTATCACAACAAGCCCGCCGCGTGATGAGGCAACAGGCTGCGGATTCAGGCGCCGGACGGGAGCGAGGGTTGAGCCTCCTTTGGAAAGAGATTCGTGACAACCCCATGCTCTGGCTGCTTGTCGCAGTGCCGGTGGTCTTCGTCGCCGCGCGCGTTGCCCCCGAGGCGCATACGGTGCTCTTCATTCTGTCGGTGCTTGCCGTGATACCCTTGGCCGGCCTCCTCAGCCACGCGACCGAATCCGTTGCGGCAAAAACGGGCGATGCTGCCGGCGGTTTGCTCAACGCCACGCTCGGGAACCTGACGGAACTGGTGATAGCGCTGACCGCCCTGCATGCCGGACAATATACTTTGGTAAAATCGTCCGTTGCCGGCGCGATCGTCACGAATACGCTGTTCATGCTGGGGGCATCGTTTCTCCTCGGCGGCCTCAAATATCACAGTCAGGAATTCAACCGGGCCAATGCGCGCCTTCAGGCAGGCCTGCTCTTCCTCGCGACGATCGGCCTGCTGATGCCGTCGGCGGTCGCCTCGATGGATTCAACGTCGGCGAGCGCAGTCATCCAGAAACTCAGCTTCGGCCTGGCGATCCTGCTGATCGTCGGCTACGGGCTGGGGCTGTTGTTCACGCTCAAGACGCATCGCGAGTTCTTTGCCGCAGCCGAGCACGCTGAGGCGGACGAACAGCCGTGGCCGATCGGCATGGCTTTATCCACACTTGCCGGCGTTACGATACTTGTCGCGCTGGTCAGCGAGATCTTCGTCGAGTCCGTGCAGGAGGCGGCCGAAGTCTTCGGGATGACGCCCGCCTTTGTCGGCTTCATCGTCGTCGCGCTGGTTGGCGGCGCGGCCGAAATGGCTTCCGCCTTCTCCGGTGCGCGCAAGAACCGCCTCGACCTGAGCGTGGGCATTGCGCTCGGAAGCGCATCGCAGATCGCGTTGTTCGTCGCTCCCGTGCTGGTCTTGTTGAGCTATGTGATCGGTCCGACACCCATGGATCTGCAGTTTTCGCCGGGCGTCGTGGTCATGGTTTTCCTGGCGACCATTACGGCGATGTTCGTCACCAATAGCGGGCGTTCGGCATGGTTCGTCGGCATGCTGGTGCTGATGGTCTATATGATCTTTGCCACGACCCTATATGTTTTGCCCGAGCGGGCCCTGTGAGGCAGATTGCGCAGAGGGTCAGGCCGACCTGAACCTGGGAAGGTCGAAAACGTGCCGATGAAATCTGGCCATAAATTGACCCACAGGCAAATGCGGCGTCTGTTCTTCGTCGCGCTCGCAAGGCAGATTGGTGTGATCTGGCCGATCCTGTCCGGGATCGTCTCTGTGATGATCCTATCCGGGCTTGTAATCTGGCACATCGAAGGCTGGCGGATCGACGAAGCTCTCTATTTCACTTTCGTCACGGGCCTGACCATCGGCTACGGCGATCTTACCCCCAAACATGTTTCATCGCGGATATTGTCGTTGGTCATCGGCTTTGCAGGCATTGTGCTGACCGGCATCGTCGCTGCCGTCACCGTCAAAGCCCTGAATTCCGCCGATTGGGAGTCCTGACGTCCCGCATCGGATCGGCTGCCTGGATGCCAGCGAGAGCGCCGGCCCGTCGCTCTTGCCCCCTGGATCGAGCAATTGAATGTCGTGCGACGTGATCCGACCGAGCCGTCCCTGCGAATGATATTGGAGATGAGGATCGGGAACGAACGGCGTTCCGTCGAGTTTGGATGATTGACGGGTTCGCGCAGATGATCGGAGCTACGCCATGAGCAGAGAGCGTGGGCGAAGGAAATTGATGCTCCGGCTTCCCGATATCCGTCATCGTCTCGTTGGCATGACGAACGAGACGCTGGGTGAGATGTTTGAGGCCTACGACCTTGCCGTCGACGCACTGGATCGGTTCCGAAATCAGCAGCCGCGAGAAGACAGGCTGATCGCCGAATATGAACAGCTCTGCCTGGAAATAGAGCGGGAAATTGTCGTCTACTGTAGCGACCGCTGAACCTGTCCGTCGAACCCGGCAGCGGGATGATCGTTCCCGCTTGCCGTCGTTCCGGGCCAGGCCCAGGCCCGCAGCAATTCGTAAAAGACGCTGAGGACCACGGGTCCCAGAAACAGGCCGAGAAGCCCGTGAGAGAGCGTGCCGCCGATGACCCCGATCAGGATGACGGGCATCGGGGTCGAGAGGCCACGTGCCATCAGCACGGGCTTCAGGACATTGTCGACGACCGTGATCGGTATGGCGAGGCAGGTAAAGAGGAAGGCGGTGGCAGACGGCCAGGAGAACCATGCCCATATGATCATGGGCAGAAGCACCAGCGCCGGTCCCAGCTGCATCACGCAGAGCATGAAGACGGCGAAGGTCAGTGCGCCGCGTGCTGGAATGTCGAAGAAGGCAAAGCACAGGCCGCAAAGCAGGGTCTGAAGGAACGCGACGCCGATGACGCCGCGCGAGACATTCCGCACCGTGGCTCCGGCAAGCCGCGCAAAGCCAATACCTTTTTCGCCGGCAATACGGCTTGCCAGCACCTGTATCGCCGCCGCCAGACGTGTGGCTCGTGTGAGAAACAGGCCGGAAAGAATGGTGGAGACGACAAAGCTCAGCACGCCGCCGCCGATCGAGGCGAGCTTCGTGACGACGACGCCCGTGACCTCGCGAATGGGAGCCTGAAACTTGATGATGGTCGAGGCGAGATCGCCTGCTATCTTGTTCCATGCGTCGTCGATACGCTCTCCGATGACCGGCCACTCCTTGATGGCGGCCGGTGCGGCGGGCAGTGCAATATTCTCCGCCATCAGCTTTTCGATCAGCGTCTGCGCGGCATCGGCAAAATTGACCGCCACGAGGGCCAGCGGCGCGATGATAAGGATGAGGCAGCCGACGACAACGATGACGGCCGCAATAACCGGCCTGTTTCCGATCAGCCGCGAGAGCGCCTCGAACATCGGAAACAGTGCCACGGTGAGGATCGCCGACCAGATGACGATCAGCGCGAATGGCGCAATGAGTACCATGGTCCAGTAGGCGAAAAGCCCGATAATGCCCAGCCGGACAAGATCGCTGACCCTTGCCTCTATCGAAATCTGGCCGGCCTCGGTTTTCGGCGCCGGTGTCTCGGTCGTCTGTTCCATGTGGCCATCCGCCATGTGTCAGGCGGCTCCGCCTACGGCGTTGTGTCGGGCACGATGTGGCGGATGCTGCGATCCTCCATGAAGTCGGCCGGCCGCTTCTGGCGTTTGCCGAGATCGGGCTCGTCAAATTTCAGCCGCTCGTAGGGGATGGACTGCAGGATGTGCGAGATGCAGTTGATCCGCGCGCGTTTCTTGTCGTCCGAGGGTACGATCCACCACGGAGCGTGATTGGTGTCGGTCATCCGCAGCATCTCGTCATAGGCACGCGTATAGTCCCACCAGCGCTGGTAGGATTCGACGTCCATCGGGCTCAGCTTCCACTGCCGCAGCGGGTCGTTGATCCGGCGCCGGAAGCGACGTTCCTGCTCTTCCTCGCTGACGGTCAGGAAGTATTTGAGCAGGATGACGCCGCTTTCGACGATGGCTGCCTCAAAGCGGGGGGCAAGCTCAAGAAAACGCTGTGCTTTCTTCTCGCTGCAGAAGCCCATGACGCGGTCCACGCCGGCGCGGTTGTACCAGCTGCGGTCGAATATCACGACTTCGCCGGCAGCCGGCAGGTGGGCAATGTAGCGCTGCATGTAGATCTGCGATTTTTCGCGCTCGGTCGGCGCAGGCAGCGCCACGACGCGGAAGACACGCGGACTGACCCTCTCGGTTATCCGCTTGATCATGCCGCCCTTTCCGGCGGCGTCACGTCCCTCGAAGACGATGACGATCCTTGCGCCGGATTTCTTCACCCAGGCTTGCAGATGGGCAAGCTCCACCTGCAGCCGCCCGATTTCCTTATCGTAATCCCACGGCTTCTTTTTCTTTTTGTCCTTGCCGCCGCGGCTTGCCTCACCCTCGGCCTGCTTCAGCTCGTAATTCTCGTCCATGGCTCTGCCTCCTCCTGTCACTCAGATGCATTGTTTGCCGGCGCGGCATTGCCGATCTGGTCGATATCGCCAATCAGCGTCCGCAAGGCTTCCTCTCTGCCGTTGAAAAGATTGTGGGCGCCGATTGCCTTGATGACGCCGGCGCGTTCGAGCACGCCGCGGCTTTCTTCGCTGAGATCGGCGATTGCGAAAATGACATGCCGTTTGGCAAGGATCTCGGCAACGGCCTCGAGGGCGGTTGCGCCGGTGCTGTCGACATGTGTGATGGCGCTTGCATCCAGCACCAGGCATCTGGTTTCGGCGGGAAGCGCCCTTGCCGTCGAGATGAGCCGCGTGCGCACGTAATCGGCGTTGTAAAACAGGATGTTGCCCTGGATCGCGAAGACGGCCGCACGCGCAACGGGGCGAGCTTCCGGGAACCGTTGAAGGTCGAAGAAACCGTGTCGCCCTTCGATGCGGCCAAGAAGGCCGTCACGCGGAAACATCGTCTGGCGCAGCAGATAGGCGAAGGTTGCCGCAACCGCGACGATGACTCCGTTGAGGACGCCGAAGCTGATTGCGCCCCACATGGCGATCAGCGCGAAGAGAAATTCCATGCGGCTGATGTGCCAGATTTTCTTCAGTTCGTTGACGTCAATGAGGCTGATGGCCGCCGCTGCCAGGATCGCGGCAAGTGCGGGGATCGGAAGGATGCGCAGCGCAGCGTGAAGAAAAACCAGGGCGGCGACCAGGGCGGCGGCCGACACCAATCCTGCAACCTGCGAAACGCCCCCCGTCGACAGGTTTATGGCCGTTCGGGAATCCGATACGCTGACCGGAAACGAACCGAAGAGTCCGGGCGCGATATTGGCGGCGCCGAGCCCGATCAGTTCCTGATTGGCATCGACCTCTTCGCCGGTTCGCGAGCCGAAGCTGCGTGCCGCTACGATGCCGGCGCCAAAGCTCACGAGGAAGATCGCCGCGGAACCGGCGGCGATCTTGTCGAGCGGCATCTGATGGAAAGCGGGCAGGGAGAGCGAGGGAAGCCCGCGCGGGATATCGCCGACCACTGCTATGCCCTGGCCCCGAAAGTCGAAGATCGCAGACAGGGCGACGGAGACGACGACGACCAGCACCGGACCCGGAATCTTGAAGCGAAAGGCCCGGACGAGCCAGAGCAGGGCGAACATGGCGAGGCCGAGGATGAGCGAGGGCATGTGGATCATGCCGCTTTTGGCAAGGATTTCGACGACGGGTTGGACCAGTCCGTCGGATTCGATCTTCACGCCTGTGAAACGGCCGATCTGGCCGACCAGGATCGAGAGCGAGACGCCGGCGAAGAAGCCGACCAGAATTGGGCGGGACAGGAAGTTCGCGAGAACGCCGAGCTTCAGCAATTTTGCGGCGATATAACAGATGCCGACCCCGAGGGCGAGAGCGGCCGCGATGGCGACGCGGTCGTTGCCGGCGGCAGGATCGGCGGCGACGATAGCGCCCATCGCGGCCGCAAGCACGGTCATCGTCGCAGCGTCAGGCCCGACGATCAGCAGCCGTGACGGCCCGAAAATCGCATAGGCGATCGGTGCGACGATGCTGGCATAGATACCGGTCTCCGGCGGCAGGCCGGCGATAGCGGGATAAGCAATGGCGCTCGGCAGGCCGACTGCGGCGATCGACAGCCCCGCGGGGATGTCGCTGCGGAGCCAGCTCCTGTTGAAACCGGTCAAGCCTCGCAACATCGGAAGACTGCCTATCACCGCTCCCTCCTTATGCTTTCACCATGAGCCCCATTGCGTTTTGCCGTCGCTTGCGTCGATGCAGACGCCGCCGCCGCGATCGCGATAGATTGCGGCCTCGATCAGCAGCGTAAAACAGCATGACGACGACAAAGATCAGCACGCCCAGGGTAAAACCGTCGAGAAACACAGCCGCGCCCTTCCGGCCGGTCCGGACAAGCCGTTCGATCGCTATCAGCGCGGAATAGTAGGCTTGTTTTGGCTCCGATGCCCGTAGCATCGCGTAGTCTCTATCGCGCTATCGCGGGCATATCCGTTGCGCGGGATTGCCTCTGTAGCAGGGCAAGGAGGCGGGACCGGCCAGAGGACTGCCATTCCAGCCCCTACACCCGGAATCCACGTGAGTTTTGGAAGCCGGCTAACGTATGATCGCGTATTTTACGTCTCCCGCCGATCCGCTTGTTATATAATTTCCTCATCTGCTTAGCGCAGTTTGACAACGGGGGGGATGATGTCGGGAGAGCAAGGTTCGACACTCCTGTCCGCCCTTGAGACGGCAGAGACCTATTTCCCCGACCAGAAGCGGCTGGTGCAGCGGCTTTTTTATGTGAGTGAGCCCTTTCACAGCATGTGTGAGGATCTGGTTGCCGCCGCGGAGGCCCTGGCACATGTCGAGCGGTTGCCGGAAGCAATTCGGGACGCACGCCAGCTGGAATATGCGGGTCTCGTCGACGCACTGCTGAAAGAGATGGGGGAGGCGATCGCCCAATCGAAAATCGTCGTGCTCAGGCAGTCTCCGCGGACCGGCCCGAAATCTCCCTGAGCGCAGCTGCCATTCAATGACCCAAGGGAGGTCCATGCGTGATGAAAGCAATTTCCCGCAAACTGCTTGGGGGATTCTCGGTGCTGGCAATCATTGTATTGCAGCCTGCCCTTCCGGCGCGAGCCCAGGTTCCCATTCCGGCACCGGCACCGGCACCCGCACAGACGAGTGCCGGCGAGCCGGCGGCAACGCTTCTATCCGATGACGAGCTCGAAGTGCTCGTGGCGCGCATCGCGCTCTATCCCGACGAGCTCGTTGCGGCAATTTCAGCGGCATCGCTCTTTCCCCTTCAGGTCGTTGAGGCACAGCGCTTCCTGGAGGCGAAAAAGAAGGATTCCGATCTCAAGCCCAAGAGCGATTGGGACGGCAGCGTCGTTTCCCTGCTGAACTACCCGGATATCGTCAAGATGATGAGCGAGGACCTCGACTGGACCCAATCGCTCGCCGACGCGCTCACCAACCAGCAGAAGGACGTCCTGATCGCCATCCAGCAGCTTCGCGACGAAGCGGTGGAAAAGAATATCATCAAGACGGACGACAAGGTGACGGTCGTCACCGAGAACGACAACATCATCATCCGGCCGACCGATCCGGAAAAGATCTATATCCCGCAATATCCGCCGGAAATGCTTTATGAGCCCGGTTATGCGTCAGAGCCGATCTCCTATTATCCCGATTATTACGACAGCTATTATTACCCCGGCGCAACCTTCTTTGCCGCTGCTGTGACCGGGCTTGCCTGGGCCGCCATCGTCAACTGGGATGACTGGGGTGTCTGGGGCGGCCGCTGGGACGGCGATATCGACATCGACTGCAACAATTGCCTGAACGATCGCGATTTCAACGGAAAGCTGAAGTGGAACGACGTCGACTGGAGCAATGTCGACCGCAGCAAATTGAGCATCGGCAAGGACCAGCTTTCGAAGCTGGACCGGTCGGCGATCAAATCCGGCCTGCAGGCCGACAATCGCAACCAGTTGCGCAACAGGGCCAAGGATATCCAGGCGAGCCAGAGGCCCGGCAATCGCGCCAATTCGGCGCGCGCGGACGACATCCGCAAGAGCACGGCGCAAGGCCTGAAGGACAGGCCGCAGGCAAACAGGCCGACAGCGGCAAACAGGCCAACGGCGGCCAATCGGCCGGCCGCATCCCGGCCCGAGGCGCGTCCTCAGAAGGCAGCGAACCGCCCGTCCAAGCCAGCGCAGAAGTCCGCCGTGAAGCGGTCTAGCAAACCTCAGATGGCCGCCAGAGCGGACAATCGCGGACGCCAGCCAAGCGCGCTCGGCAATGTCCAGTCCGGTCGCCGTGAGGCTGTCGCCTCGAAACGGGGAGCGCAGAGCATGGGCGCCCATCGCCAGTCGGCTCGTCCCGTCCAGCACCGGCCGCGCCCGTCCGGAGGAGGGGGGCGCGGTGGTGGCGGCAGACGGCGATGAGGTCTTTTCAAGTTCAGGGAGTTACATCATGAGACGTCAACCGACGGTAATTCCGCTTGTGTTTGCGGCAGTGCTTTGTGCAATGCCGGTTGTGCCGGCGCTTTCGCAAGCGCAGACCGATCTTGCCGAATACAGGGCGGCAACGTCCTCACCGAAATTCGACAGTCCGCAGCTTGCGCTCGACAAACTGAAATCGGTGCTGGGTTCCGGCAATATCGACGATCTCGCCACCCTGCTCGGCCTCAGGGCGGACAGGCTGCGTGCCAGCAACGAGGCGATGACCGCCTACGGATTGATCCGCGAGGGTGCCGAACGGCAGGCGGTTTTGCGGGATTTCGACGGCGCAACGATCGTGGCGATCGGAGATCGGCTCTGGCCGCTGCCTTTTCCCCTGACCGAGGACAAGGACGGCAAATGGTCCTTTGACACCGAGCGCGGCCTCGAAGAGATCGTCAATCGCCGCATCGGCGAAAACGAACTCGCCACCATCGACACGATGCATGAATATGTGGCTGCACAGTACCAATATGCGTCCGCCGATCGCGACGGCGACGGCATCTACGAGTTCGCCAGGAAACTGATCAGCAGTCCGGGCAAGCTCGACGGCCTGTACTGGGAGCCGAACGTCTATCCCGAGGAAAGCCCGGCAAGCGCGCTGGTCGAGACGGCCGCCTTTGGGGCGGCCAAACGTGGCGAGGGCTATTTCGGCTATCGCTACCGGATTCTGACATCCCAGGGAGACAATGTGCTCGGCGGCAAGCAAAGTTATGTCGTCAACGGCTACATGACCGGCGGCTTTGCGCTGATCGCCTGGCCGGTCAAATATCGAGTGACCGGCGTTCAGACGTTCATGGTCAATGGCATGAGCGTTATCTACCAGCGTGATCTCGGACCGGAAACGGAGGCACGCGCGGCGGCGATCAAGGATTTCAATCCGGATGCCAGCTGGACCGTGGTAAGCGAATAGGATTTCAGCCGCCGGCGTCCCGCAGCGCCGGCGATGCGCACAGGGCAGCCGCCATTGCGCGGTTCGAATAGCGCCTCTTGCCAGTGACCTCGCGCCCCAGCCATTGCGGCAGGTCCGGCTGCTCGTCTTCGCTCGCCATTTCGATCTCGGCGAGCGTCAGCCCCTCGTAGGCGCCGGCAAAGACATCCACATCCCAGCTCCTGCCGTCATGGAGAACGCGGTAGCGGGTCTTTTCAATGACATGGCCGGCCGCATGCAGCAGCAGGTCGCGGGCCTCATCGACCGGAATCGCATACTCGAATTCCTCCCGGGCAAGGCCTGGCCTGCGGATTTTGATCGTCAGGCGCGCAGAGCGCCCGTCAATCAGGCGAACGCGTATGGAGTTCTGATCCCCGTCGCAAAGATAGGCTTGTCGGAGGACGTTCGGCGTGCCGGCGTTTGCGCGCCATCCGTCGTTGCGGACGAGGAACTTTCGCTCGATCTCCGTCGCTTTCAATTCGGTACTCCTTCGCTCATGCCTGCGGGTGCCGGTCAGTCGACGGGCGGTTCCCAGGTGAGGAAGAAGCCCACATCCCCCGGCATGCCATCGGGAAAGTTGATGATCATGGCCTTGAGACCGTAGCCTTGCGGTTTGGCGACTTCCTCGAACAGTTCGAGAAGTTCTTTTGCCTTTCCCTGCAGCGTCTTCTGCCATCCGGGCAGGTTGTTGTTGATGGCGCGTCCGCTGTCCGTGCAGAATGTCGAGGGAAAACTGTAGATCAGTGCCTCGTATTTGCCTTCTGCAGCGGCCTTCATGACCAGCCGCTTGATGACGGCCCGCTCCGTTTCTCCGATCTGTTTGCGGAAAAAGTCCTCGACGAATTCGGCATGTTTCTTTGCCTCACGCGCCTTGATCTTTTCGTTGCGCTCCATTTCCAGGAGCTGGAGTTCCAGAGCTCGTTTGCGCAGATCCTCTGCGCTTGTCATGGGTTGGGGTGTGGACGTCTCAGGTGATGTCATCGCCGTCTCCTCCAATATGCCTGGAGATGATAGAGCGCGCGATCGCATGAAGGCAGTAAAATACACGTCCGCTTCGGTAGGATACGGTATCCTACGCGGGCGGGAACATATCGGGACCTGTCCGGCAGACGGGAGTCCTTTCGTTCGAGTTGCCTTAATTAGCAATACCGACTGAATTGCGTTGCCGTTGGGCCCGCTCGGGTCTATCGTCCGGCCCGGTACGCTGCAGGTTGTTTGCAATCGGGACCTTTTGGGGAAGCCCATGACAAACGCAGGCGTTGACAGGGCTGGTGGCGCCATCCCATCCCAGCAGGAGGTGGAGCAGCAGCTCGAGCAGATTCTGTCCAGCCCGGAGTTTCGTCTCCCCGAGCGGGCGAGACGATTCCTCGAATTCATCGTGACCGAAACGCTTGCCGGCCGGCGGGAATATCTGAAGGCCTTCACGATCGCGCAGGCGGTTTTCGGCAGAGATGCGCATTTCGATGCCCAGCAGGATCCCTGCGTTCGCATCGAGGCGGGGCGGTTGAGGAGGGAACTGGAACATTACTATCTCACAGCCGGCAGCGGCGACCGGATCGTCGTCACAGTTCCCAGAGGCGGTTATGTGCCCGTGTTCGACATCCGGCAAAATGCCGATACCGTGGAGACGGGGCCTTCGGAACAGTCCGGCCGGTCGTCCACTTCGCCGGAGGCAAGCCCGCAGGTCGATCTCACGGGCGACATGATCGGCACGGACAGGACGAAATGGCGTCTGTCACGGCCTGGAAAATGGCTCCTTGCGGCAACCGCCGTGTTTGCCTCTGCCGTCGCCGTGGCGATATCTTACTACGCCGGGCCGTTCACTGCCGGCCACAAGACCTTGGCAACTGCCAATCGCCCGACCATCGTCGTCGAAACTTTCGACAGCGCTCCCGAGGGTGCCCTTGCATCCGACATTTCCCGGGGCATCACCGATAATGTCATCGAAAGGCTCATCCCCTTCAAGGACGTTGTCGTGGTCGCTCGCCTGCCTCAGAACAGGGAGGCTGAGGCCTCTTCGGAGCCGCTCTACGCCCTTCAGGGAAGCGTGCGACTGGAGGGCAACACGTTGCGTTCGACGGCGAGACTCGTGCGCCGGGCAGACGGAGTGGTCATCTGGGCCAACAATTACGATGCGGATATGAAGGTTCAAGGCGTCCTGAAAACGCAGGCAAGCCTCGCCGAAGATATCGCGACGGCGGTCGCCCGTCCGTTCGGCGTCATGTTCAAGACCAATACCGCCAATATTGCCGGACGCACGGATCCCTTCTCGTGCATATTGTCCTATTACAGCTACCGCAGCGAAATGACCGCGCAAGCGCATGCGGTGGCGCAATCCTGCCTGCAGCAGGCCGCCGAAAAGAGGCCTGGAGATTCCAATCTCGCGGCTTTCCTTTCGCTGACCTATCTGGACCAGTTCCGCTTTCCCTATCAGCTGAATTCGAAGCCGACCGCCGATACGCTAAACATTGCCAGGGAGCTCGCCGAACGCGCGGTGCGGCTTGACCCCACGAATGCGCGGGCTTTGCAGGCGCTGATGCTCGCCCATTTCTTCGCCAATGACATGACGGAGTCGTTGCGTGCCGGCGAGGCTGCCTATGCAAGCAATCCAAACGATACGGAAGTCGCGGGCGAATACGGCTTGCGCCTGTCGATGTCGGGAAACTGGGACAGGGGCTGCGAGCTTATTTCGCGAGCCGTCAGCCGGAATGCCGGCCCGCACGGATATTACGAAGTCGGCATGGCGCTCTGCGCCTTCATGCGCGGCGATGCCGAGGCGGCGGAACTATGGGCGCGCATGTCGGATCTGGACTACAATCCGATGCACCGCCTTGTCCTGCTTTCAATTCTTGGCACTCTTGGAAAGACGGTTGACGCAAAGGAACAGATCGACTGGATCGAAACCCGATCGCCGGCACTCGTCCCGAATATCAGGCGGGAGGTCGTCAGGCGGCTGGCGCGCGCGGAGGACCGGAAGCGTTTTTTTGTCGGGCTGGAGGCCGCAGGCCTGATTGTTCCGGGTGAGAAAGCGCCCGCGGACTAGAATGAAAATACTGTATGGCGGTTGCTGCACACCGGCGCTCGATATCGGATCGTTCGCGCGTCTGCGGCGGAACATGATCGGTCGTCCGGGGGCGGTAAGTTGCGCGCAACGCAGCCGTAAAGGCGGCCGCCTGGGCGTAAATCCCGCAGCGTTTACCGTTGCGTACTTCCTTGAGGGGCCGTGGTCCGCATAGTCTTCGCCATTGCTTTTGTCGGGAGGCGCGGCGTCTATGGGAAAACGGGGCAGGGCCGACAGCGGCGGCGCCGATGCCGCGCAGCTCGGTCTATGGAGACTCATGCTGAAACTTCCGGCGCTGCGCGGGCGTCTGCAGATTGCCGCGTCCCGATCCTCCGCGCTGAACGACCTCCTGGAAGCTTACGAAGAGGCGAGCTTCGCGCTTGAGCGCTTCATGAAACGCGGCGATCCGCAATCGAGAACGTTGGCGGACGAATACACTGCGCTTTGTGCAGAAATCGAGAGCGATATCATTCGTCACCTTCTCGAAACGACTTCGCCTTTGACGGATTGAGGCCGAGCCGTGCGGCTAGCGACCCGTCTCGGTTTTGTCGGTGGCTCGTGTTGCAACTTTTCGTTTTTTAGGCAATAAGCTTACCTTGCTACTTTAGTTGAATCTACTTTAGCTAAATCAAAGCGTGCGAGGCGGCCATGGGTGCTGAGATACACGACTTGAGGGACTGCGAAGTATCGACAGCGGTGGCGAGGGAGGAACTGGGACGACTTCTTGACGATCCAAGATTCAGGGTGACTGCAAGGCAGCGCGACATCCTGAAATATCTGGCGGAACGCCGTTTCGAGGGATACGACGGCAACGTCAAGGCCTATGCTATTGCACTCGACGTGCTTGGAAGGCCGAGTGGGTTCGACGCTGCAAACGATCCGATCGTCCGCATCGAGATAAGCCGGCTGCGCAGCGGTCTGCACGCTTACTACGAGGCATTCGGCACCGACCGCGAAATTTCCATCCACATTCCCAAGGGAATGTATATAGCGCTTTTCCCGAAGAATCCGCCGCCGCTCGAGCCCGACGATGCCGGTGAGGGCGAAGTCTTGGCCGGCGATGCCGGATCGGACGTCAACAATGCGGAAGAGCCGCCGAAAGAGGACCGCGTGCTGGCCGGCAGCCGGCCCCGGTGGAAGCCGGCACTTGCGATTGCGATCGGCGCTTGCCTGTTTGTCGGCGGTGGGCTTGCTGTCTTTCCCGCGTCGCCCGTTCTCACGGTTCGCCCGACGGTCTACGTCTCCATGGAGGGCATGGATGCCGGGATGAGAGGAGAGGCGAGCGTCACGCGCGATATGCTGCTCGCGGCCTTTACGCAATTTCAGACGCTGACGGTCGCGAAGGCCACTCCCGGTCTTGCCGACAAGGCGGCTTCGTCGTCACGGAGCTACGATCTCGACATCAAATATTACGGGGACGGGGACGATCGCAGTATCTGGTGGCAGCTTGTCGACAAAGGTTCCGGAAATCTCCTGAGGGCCGGTGTCGAGCGGTTCGATATCAGCGGCAGCAGCCATGCGGCGGTCAGGGAAGAAATCACCGATCGGCTTGCAAGGCGGCTTGCTTCCGGCCGCGGTGCCATCAACATGGTCGAGATGCAGGCCGGCAACGACAGCGATATCGGCAATGCCTGCATCATCAGGATGGAATACGCGCTGGACGAAGCCGACCCGGATATCGCCAGGAAATTTCAGCATTGTCTCGGAAAGACGCTTGCCGCAGCGCCTGACGATCCCGATGCGCTCGCACTCATGTCGCAGGGCTTGTTGGCCACGGATATGCCGGATCCGACCGCCACGGCGAGAGCTTTGGAAACCGCAAAGAGGGCGGTTTCTCTCGCGCCGCTGTCTGATCGGGCGCAGATCGCCTTGATGAATGCGCAATTTGCCGATGGCAGGCCGGAAGCGGCAATCCAGACCGGAAATCGGGCGATTGCGCTCAACCCCCACAATCCCGAGACGGCGGCAAACCTGGCGATCATCCTCTATTCTGCGGGTTATCGGGAGGCTGGTGTGGCGATGGCCCAGGATGCCGGCCGATCGGTCGATACGGTCCCACGCAATGCGATGCTGGTTCTCGCGCTCGAGGCCTATCGGACCGGTGATTATTCCGAGGCCTCCCTGCTTGTCGAGCAGGTCAGTTCCGGCGATTTCCTGACGGGCGCGATCCGTGCCGCGGCTTTGGGACAGCTCGGATCGGAGGGCGCGGGATCTCGTCTTGCCGAAATTGCGACAGGTGTCCCTGACTTCGGCAGAACCTTCGAGCAGCGGATGGCGCAGGCACGGCTGGACCCCCAGCTGGCGACGGATATCAAGTTGGGGCTGGTCAAGGCCGGGGCCGATTTCAAGGTCGCCGCCGCTGGGCCTCGACCGTAAATGAAGCAATGCATGCGGAGGCGTTTACGCTGACGTTTACGGTAACTTACTTCCGTTCGACGCGGCAGATGTGTCCTATTGGGACGGGGGATGCCAATTTCGTGGGTCAGCAGAGGGATTTTTGATGCGAAGCACCGTGCTGTTGTTGTCCGCGGCCATTCTGGCCGTGCCGGTCATGTCTCATGCCGCCGATATTGCTCCTGTTCTGGCGCCTCAGCCGCAGCCGGCCGATCCCGATAAGTGGACCTTTTCGCTGTCGCCCTATTTCTGGGTCGCCGGGATCACCGGCGACGCCGGCGTTTTCGGCCTTCCGGAGGTTCATGTCGACGAGAGTTTCGGCGACATTCTCTCGGATCTCGATTTCGCCTTCATGGCAGCGGGGGACGCACGCTACGACCGCTTCAGCATCGTGACCGATATCACCTATGTCCGGGTGACGACCGATTCCGCCACGCCGCGCGGCCTATTGGCCAACGAGGTCGATCTGAAGCAGGAAACCTTCGCGGCGATGATCGGCGCGGGTTACGCCGTGATCGACGAACCCCAGGGCCGTCTCGATGTCATCGGCGGCGTCAAGATCTGGTATATGGAAACGACGATTTCCTTTGCCGGAGGACCGCTGGATGGCGTGTCGGGCAAAGACGACGCCACCTGGGTCGATGCCATGGCGGGTCTGAGGGGGATGTACTCGATTACACCCTCGGTCTATCTGACCGGGTGGGGACTGATCGGTGCTGGCGGTGCCGATCTCGACTGGGACGTGATGGGGGGGATCGGCTACAAATGGAACGACGCCGTTTCCGCTGTTGCCGGCTATCGCGCTCTCGGCGTGAACTACAGCGACGATACGCTGACCAACGATATCGTCGAGCACGGACCGATCCTGGGCGTGGTCTTCCACTTCTAAAGCGATAACCGGCAGCGAGGCTACTGAAAGGCGAAAATCGTCTTCCAGTCGCGCTTCATGTCGACCACCAGCCAGTTCCGCCGTTCGGCCTCGTCCAGTGCCTTGTCCAGTTTTCCGAAGGCCGATTCCCGGTCATAGGCATATTCACGATCGGCGTCCGTATGGTGCACCAGCATGGCGAAGCTCGGACCTTCGCCTGCCGTCGTCCAGCGCATCATCTCGTAATCGCCGTCGGAATTGCCGGCGACGAAGATCGGCCGCGCGCCGATGAACTTGTTGATGCCCACGGGCTTGCCGGGACCGTCGTCGATGAAATCGATCTTCGGCAGGCGTTTGAGAACCGGGACGTCGCCGACCAGATCATATTGCGTTGCGATGGTGCTGCCGACCACCTGTTCGGGCGGGATGCCGTAGATCCGTTCCGTCACCGGCCGCATGAATTCCACCCCGCCGCCCGAAACGATGTAAGTGCTGAAGCCATTGGCCCTGAGATAATCGAGCAGTTCGCGCATCGGCACGTAGGTCATTTCGGTATAGGGCTTACCCGTCCTGGGGTGTTTTGCGGTCGCAAACCAGTCCGAGACGGTCTTGCTGAATTCTTCGGTGGTCATGCCGGCGTGTGTCGCCATCACGAGGTCGACGATGCCCTTTTCCCCGCCGCGCGCGATGCCCTTCATGTCGCCGGCAAGAACGCTCTTGAAAGGCTCCTTTGTTTTCCATTCGGGATGTCGGGGCGCCAGCGCCTTGACCCGGTCGAGCACGAAGCCGAGCTGGGTGTAATAGGGCTGCTCGGACCAGAGCGTGCCGTCATTGTCGAAGACGGCAATACGGTCCGAGGGGGCAACGTAGCCGTTGCCGTCCTCCGTGACGGTCGCCTTGACGAAATCCATGATACGGGCCTTGGCCGGCGTGTCGTTCCAGGAAGGCAGCGGTTCCTGCGCGAAAACGGGGTTCCATGCCGCCGCGATCAGCAGGATGAGGGCGACGGCAACGGAGGCAAGACTGACGTCAATGGCTTGCGTGGACCTTCGCATGGACATCCTCCTTTGCTGCGGACGCTCGCTTGATGCAGCGGAAGCCGAGATGGCTGGTCGACGTATCCTCCGGCTCCGCATGGCGGGCGGCCGGACGATAGCGGCGGCAATAGTTCGGGGCGCACAGATGCGAGCCGCCCTTGAGCACACGACGCGGAATGCGGATGCCGGGCTGGCGCGCATCGTAGCTCGCCTCCATGCCGCCGCCACGCGGGTTGTCTGGAATGCAGCAGGCTTTTGCCACCGGTTGCGGATGGCGGTCGGACCAGTAGTCCATCGTCCATTCCCAGACATTGCCGATCATGTCGTAGAGGCCGTAACCGTTCGGCGGGAAGCTGCGGACGGGCGAGGTCCGCTCGTGGCCTTTCGCCTTCGTGGATTTCACGGGAAAGGTGCCCTGCCAGGTATTGGCCATGGGGACGCCGCCTGGCATCAACTCGTCGCCCCAGGCGAATTCCGCATCGTCGAGGCCGCCGCGGGCTGCAAGCTCCCATTCGGCCTCGGTCGGCAGATCCATGCCTGCCCAATCCGCATAGGCTTTGGCATCGCACCAGGCGACGTGCACGACGGGGTGGTCGAGCTTGCCGCGCAGATCGCTCAGGCCGCCGAGCGGCCGGCGCCAGTTCGCACCGAACTTGAAGGTCCACCATTGGGTAATATCAGGTCCGTTCACGGTCTTCGGCTGAAAGAAGACCAGCGATCCGGCGCGCAGCATTTCCGGTTTTGCGCCGGGATAATCCCTCGCTTCCGGCGCTTTTTCGGCAAAGGTGACGTAACCCGTCGCCTTGACGAATTCCATGAACCTGCGGTTCGTGACGGGGATCTCGTCGATCCAGAAGCCATCCACCCTTACCGGATGGGCAGGCGCCTCTTCGGGATAGTGCTCGTTCGAGCCCATCGTGAAGGTCCGGCCGGGGATCCAGATCATGCCTTCGGGCGCCGTGCCTGAGGACCGCCCATCGTCGAATGCCAGTGCCATCATCGCCTCCGGGGTGTGAGCCGGAAGCTTCGCGCGTAAGCGAAAGGGACGGAAGTAAATTACCGTAAATGCGCGCATCGTTACGGCACGGGCTGCCGCACGCCAGCACGATCGCTCCATTTTCCGGGAAGGGAAGCGGCAGGGCGGTCCGGGCGCAGGTAACGTTTCTTCCGTCAACGGCGACCGGATTGAGCGGCGACAGCCCTGATCGTTCCCGTAACCTCTGCCCGTAAACCGGTCGGTCAATTGGTCAGCGGTTTGGATTGCGGGTCGGCGCGAAGCGTATCCTCGACATTCGCTGGCCTTGCCGCGGTGCGCGACGGCTGTTCGATGATCGTCAGAGGGGCGGCCACCGCCGTTCCCGCGACCTTGCCGACTGTCTGGGCCGTACCGCCGACCACCGCGGCAACGCCTTCGCCAAAGGTGATATTGGAGTCCGTCAGGGTCTGGCCCGTCATCAGGCGCTGGCCGATCAGCTGGACGATTTCGGGGCTTTCGGCGAACTTGCCGTGGTTCAGGCTGTCCCCGGTCTTGACCTCGGTCAGGTCGATCGCGGTAATGCCTGCTTCCTCCAGCCGGCTGCGATAGGGCTCCTTGGACGGATCGATTGCGCCGAGCCGCGATACTTTTCCGGTGATGAGGCTGGACACCGCCAGAGCCCGATCGTCCTGCGAAACGAAGATCGTGAATTTCGGGTGGGGCGTGCCCATCTCCACGAACTGTTTGGCGAAGACCTGTATGTCGATATCGGGCGAAGCAAGAATGACGTCGCGGATCTTCGGGTTCACGTGACCGTCGCGGATGCCCATCTGGCGCAGGGATTCCATGGCAAGCCAGGTTCCCATGGAATGGGCAAGGATGGTGATATCCTTGACGCTCGGGTCCTGCGCGAGAATGCGCAATGCCTGTTCGAGCGCCGTGCGCGAATAGTTTGTGCTTTCCTTGTCGTATTCGTAGGCTGTCAGCCGCGCGCGCGACGGCCAGGTGAAGAGAACCGGTGTCGCGTCCATGCCGCTGTCGTGGACAATCTGGGCAAGACGGAAAACGGAATCCTCGTATTTGTTGTTGAAACCATGCACGAATACGAGTGCGTGGCCGTCTTTGAGGTGCTGGTTGAACCAGGCGCGGCCCTCCGCCCGCGTTTCGAGATGTTCGACATGGGTGACGGCAAAATCGGTCGCCGGGTTCGGCGGCAGCCGCTTGGGCCACTGCACGGTGCCGGCAGCGCGTTTTGGCGGGATGGATACGGCAATGTCGGTCAGATAGGGTTTCGGGCTGCGTTCGCCATTGAAAAGCGTCGCGGGATCTCCGGAAGGCTGACGTGTCGTCGCCACCAGCATCTCGACCTGCGATGTCTTCGGAACGGACGCGGTGAGCGCGACCGGCGTCATCACGCCACTTGGATGTCCGCAGGAGCAAAGCGACAGCAATACGGCGAAAACAGGCAACGTCCTCATCAAGGTCCCACCAGGTTCCAGACCGGGGACAATAGGCGCCGCCGATCTGTGCGTAAGTACGCAACAGTAAATTTACGCTGCGCGTCTTCGTGCTCTCTGCTGTTTGCCGATGTTGACGACGAAATGGGTTTCCTGCCAACCGACGTTTTGCCTAAACGCCGGGCGGGCGCGGTCTGGTGACTGCCGATTTTCACGGCAGCAGGTTGCGGATGCGGGGCGGCAGCCGAGAAATCTCAGTCTTTTCAGCAATATCCTGGCTTGGCATGGTTCTTGCTGCCGCAATTCCGGTTGCTGCGGGCAACTGGCATAGCGTCCAGCGGCGGGCGTCTCATAGCAAAGCTGCTGATCTGAAACTGGCGTCTCCTTCGGACGACATTTTTGGTCAGCAGCTTTTTTGTTTTTGGACTTTTCAGGACGTCGGGTGTCGTCCAAGGAGATTGAGCAGAATGCCTGCCCATCGTTTGAAGCCGGTCAATGGCTGTTCGTTCCTGCCTGTGAACGGGAGCCAATTATGAGAGAGCCTATCGAAACGTTCCGGTTCGAGAGCGACTTCGCAGGCAGCCTCCGCTGCATCCCGATGGCGGTGCGGTTCAAGCTGGATCTCTGTGGCATAAAGCTGTCGCTGCGACAGTGGAGCCGCTTTGAAGAGCCGGAACGGCGATGGCTGCTGGAGCAGCCCTGCAAGGTGCCCGCCGACGTGGAGGCATACCGCATGGCGCTTACCGAGTTCATTGCACGGCGCACCGGTGAACTGGCGAAGTCGATCGATGCCGGCGAGGCAGTGGCATGGGCGGCTTCCGATGGCGTGCCGCAGGTCGTGACAAGCCAGGCGGCCTCAAGAGGTGTCACGCCACCGACTGGTGCTCAGTGGTGCAAGCTGACGGACCTCCAGCGGTTCGCGCTGCTCAAATTGACGCGACCCGGCCACGACAATGAAAACTTCGTCCCTGCAATGCTCGAGTTCGGGATTCTGTCTGAGCTGGAGGGAACTCTATGACCTCCGACAGCAAGACCGTCAAAGGCTCCTGTCCCTATTGTGGCGTCGGTTGCGGCATCGTGATGGAGGTCAAGGGCAACAGGGTGGTCAAGGTCTCCGGCGACAAAACGCATCCGACGAATTTCGGAAGGCTTTGCACGAAAGGCAATACCTGCGGCCAGGCAATCGCCGAGTCCGGTCGGATGGACAAGGCCCACATGCGCCTTGCCCGAAGCCAGGACCAGCTCCCGGTTTCAGTGGACAAGGCGATCAGCGAGACCGCACGGCGGCTGAAGGCAATTATCGAACGCGATGGTCCCGATGCCGTTTCCTTCTACGTCTCCGGCCAGATGTCGCTCGAAGCACAATATCTCGCCAACAAGCTTGCGAAGGGTTTTATCCGGACAAAGCACATTGAATCCAATTCACGGCTTTGCATGGCGAGCGCGGGAAGCGGCTACAAGCTTTCGCTCGGTTCCGATGGTCCGCCCGGCTCGTATCAGGATTTCGACAAGGCCGACCTTTTCTTCGTTATCGGCGCCAACATGGCCGACTGCCACCCGATCCTGTTCCTTCGCATGATGGATCGCGTCAAACAGGGCGCGCGGCTGATCGTGGTCGATCCACGGCGCAACGCCACCGCGGACAAGGCTACCCTCTTCCTGCAGATAAAGCCAGGAACCGATCTCGCGCTTCTGAACGGTCTCCTGCATCTGGTGGTCAAGAACGGTCACACGGATTCCGCTTTCATTGCCGAATTCACCGACGGCTGGGAGCAGATGGCGGACTTTCTGGCGGACTACCCGCCGGAAAAAGTGTCCGAGATCACCGGAATTCCGATTGACGACATCATCAAGGCCGCCGAACTGATCGGCAGTTCGCCGGAGGTCATGAGTTGCTGGACCATGGGCCTGAACCAGAGCACGCACGGCACCTGGAACACCAACGCAATCTGCAATCTGCATCTCGCCATGGGCAAGATATGCCGGCCCGGAAGCGGCCCGTTTTCTTTGACCGGCCAGCCGAATGCGATGGGCGGCCGGGAAATGGGATATATGGGGCCAGGGCTTCCTGGTCAGCGCTCGGCGCTTGTCGAAGCGGACCGCACCTTCACCGAAGACCTCTGGAAAATCCCCCACGGCAGTTTGCGCGCGGAGGCGGGCGGCGGAACGATCGCCATGTTCGAAGACATGGCAGCCGGTGCGATCAAGGCCTGCTGGATCATCTGCACGAACCCTGTGGCGACCGTATCCAACCGCGACAACGTCATAAGGGCGCTGAAGGCGGCCGAACTGGTGGTGACGCAGGACGCGTTTCTCGACACCGAAACCAATATCTACGCCGATATCCTTTTGCCCGGCGCGCTCTGGGCGGAGGGCGATAGCGTGATGATCAATTCCGAGCGCAACATGACGTTGACGCGCAAGGCCGTCGAGCCGCCGGGGGAGGCCTTGCCAGACTGGCTCATTATCGCGCGCGTCGCGCGCGAGATGGGCTTTGCCGAAGCCTTCGACTATGCCTCTTCGGCCGAAGTGTTCGAGGAGATCAAACGGGCCTGGAACCCGAAGACCGGCTACGATATCCGCGGAGCGAGCCACGAGCGATTGAGCGCCGGGCCTCTGCAGTGGCCCGTGGCCTCGGCGGAGGCTGCCGACCGCAATCCGATCCGCTACGTCAACAACGGCGTCAGCCAGGAGCGAAAGGTCCTGGCTGACGGGACCGAGCCCCGGCTCGCCTTTGCTACGCCGACGGGGAAGGCAGTCTTCTTTCCACGCCCGCATATGGCGCCGGCGGAAATGCCGAGCCCGGATTTTCCCATCGTGCTGAACACCGGTCGCCTGCAGCACCAATGGCACACCATGACGAAGACCGGAAAAATCCCGACGCTGAACAAGCTCAATCCCGGCCCCTTCGTCGAAATCCATCCCGAGGACGCGGCGGAACTCGGCATAGAGGAAAAGGACAGGGTCGAGATCCGTTCGAAACGGGGCAAGGCGGTGCTTCCCGCCGTCGTCACCGATCGGGTGCTGCCCGGAACCTGTTTTGCGCCGTTTCACTGGAACGACAGCTTCGGTGACGACCTCGCCATCAATGCCGTCACGAGCGACGCGGTCGATCCCCTGTCCCTGCAGCCCGAGTTCAAGTTCACTGCCGTCGCGATCCGCCTGAGCGAGAAAGCGACCTCGACGGACAGCGAACAGGAGAAACGTCCGATGAATGCCATTGTGGAGGCTCGCGTCGAAACCGCAGCCGCCCCAGCGCCTTCCGCCGCGCCCGAAATCACTGCCCTGAGTGCTATGACAGGAGTCGGGCTTGCCGCTGTTCCGGCTTTTACACCTTCAGAGCAGGTTTATCTGCAGGGGTTCATGACAGGGTTGAACGCTGCGATCGCCATCGGCTCGGTCGCTCTTCCGGTTCTTCCCGAGAGCGCACCTCTGACAGCCGAGAGCCGGCTGCTTGTCGACGGGATGCTGGCAGGACTCTTTTCGCGGGATCGTAGAAGGCCGGGCGAGATCGTATCCCCGTCTTCCGCTCCGGTGCTGGCACTCCCGGCGGAGGTGACGGCTCCCGTCGTTCTGGTCGCATGGGCATCTCAAACCGGCAATGCCGAGACGGCGGCCTCGAACTTTGCAAAGCGCCTTGAGGCGCAAGGCCGGAAATTTCGTCTTTCTGCGCTGGAGGCCTTGTCACCCGGCGATCTTGCCGGGGCTCAAACCTGCCTGTTTTTCGTCAGCACATTCGGCGACGGCGACCCGCCGGACAACGGCGCCGATTTCTGGAAGGCCCTGAACAAGGAGACCGCGCCGCATCTTGCCGGCCTTCACTATTCGGTCTGCGCATTCGGTGACAGTAACTACGATCAGTTTTGCGGCTTCGGCCGCAAGCTCGACGAGCGCCTTGCGGTTCTGGGCGCGCAGCGCCTTGCGGACCGCATCGACTGCGAGCCTGACTACGAGGCGTCGGTCGCATCCTGGGGGGACCGTCTTTGCGAGATGCTGCAGCCGGCCAAGGTCGCCGAGCTTGCGGTCGCGTCCTCCCGGCCGACGGCAGCGGTTGTCGCTGCACCTCCAGCGGTCGCCGGTGTTTCGCCGAAACCGACGTTCAGCCGGAAGGCGCCCTATGCATCGAGGCTGCTGGTCAACAAGCGGCTGACGGCGGAGGGGGGCGCGAAAGAGGTCAGGCAATTCGCTTTCGACCTTGGTGACGGAGAATTGAGCTACGAGGCGGGCGACGCGCTCGGCGTGTGGCCGAGCAATAGCCCTAGGCTTGTCGACGAGATCCTGACGACGCTGAAGCTCGAAGCCGATAGTCCGGTTTCGGTCGAGGGATCGGGAGACATGCCGCTTGCGGAGGCCCTGGAAAAGCATTTCGAGCTTGGGCGGGCGAGCGGCGACTTCGTGAAATGGTGGGCATCCGTTTCAGGCAGCAATACTTTGTCGGAAATATCGTCCGGTGAGCGCGAAGAGCTTGCACGCTGGCTGTGGGGCAAGCAGATCGCCGATATCGTCGCGCTGGCGCCATGCCGGATCCAAGCACAGGAATTCATTGGTGGCCTGAAACGCTTGCAGCCGCGCCTTTACTCGATCTCTTCAAGCTCCAAACTCCATCGAAACGAGGTTCACCTGACGGTCTCCGTTGTCAGATACGCAAACGGCGCGGTGATCCGGGCAGGGACCGCATCGGCGTTCCTTGCCGATCGTGCTGGCGATGTCGTCACTCCGATTTTCATTCAACCTTCGGCACATTTCCGTCCGCCGCATGACCCGGACGCGCCGGCCATCATGGTGGGACCCGGCACAGGCATTGCTCCCTTCCGTGCCTTCCTCCAGGAGCGTGAGGCGCGTGGTGCCAAGGGAAAGAACTGGCTGTTCTTCGGAGAGCAGCATCAGGCCACGGATTTCTACTACCGCGACGAGTTGGAGCGCTGGACGAGGAGCGGTCATCTCACCCGCCTGGACCTTGCCTTCTCCCGCGATCAGGATGCGAAAATTTACGTTCAGCACCGGATGGGCGAGTACGGCGCCGAACTATTCCGCTGGCTGGAGGAGGGCGCGTATTTCTACGTTTGCGGCGATGCCAGCCGTATGGCCAGGGATGTCGATGCGGCGCTTAAGGAAATTGTCGCATGTCACGGAAACATGACCGGCGACATGGCCGAGAAATACGTAAAGGCGCTTTCGGCGGCAAAGCGGTATGTGAGGGATGTCTATTGACGATGGCCGCGAACACGACTGCCGCTCGTGTTGGACCGACGCGCCGGCATCGGTCCAGCCGGACTGCCGGACACGGCATCTTGGCGGCATTCCGGCGATCCCGAACGCTCGGTACGTTCGCCTACTCGTCGCGCCGCAGATTGCGAATTCGGTCGAAGAGAACGGCAAGCACGATTGCCCCGCCGATAAAGCTGCCTTGCCAGAAGGCATTGATGCCGAGCAGGCCAAGGCTGTTGCGGATGACCTCGATGAGCGCAGCGCCGATCAAGGCCCCGAAGGCGGTGCCGACGCCGCCGGCCAGATTGGCTCCGCCGATGACCGCGGCGGCAATGACCTGCAGTTCCATCCCGGCGCCGATATTTGTCGTGACAGCGCCGAGCCAGCCGGTCTGGATGATGCCGGCAACCCCCGCCGACAGGGCGGAAATCATATAGACGATGACCTTGATCCTCTGCACGGGGACGCCCGTCAGCGTCGCGGCCTGTTCATTGCCGCCGATGGCAAAAACATAGCGGCCGAACTTGGTCCAGCGCAGCACGAAACCGGTCATGAGCGCCAGAACGACCATGTAGACCACCGGATTGGCAATGCCGAAAAGCCAGGCGCCGCCACCGAGCGCCAGAAGTTTGTCGTGGTCAGGTCCGAACTGGAAGACGACGGTGTTGTTGGAGGCAACCATCGCAAGGCTGCGCGCGATCGACAACATGCCGAGCGTGACGACGAAAGGCGGAAAGCCGAGATAGGCGATCAACAGGCCGTTGAACGCTCCGACCACAAGGGCGGTGCCGATCGAGGCGGCGATGCCGACCTCGATGCTGTATCCCGCGTGCATGACGACCGCCAGCACCATGCTGCACAGGCAAAGCACGGAGCCAACGGACAGATCGATGCCGCCGGTGATGATGACCAGCGTCATGCCCAGCGCGATAATCGCAACGAAGGTGACGTTGCGGGTGATGTTGTAGATGTTCTTCGCCGTGGCAAAGGAGTCCGTCGTCATCGACAGGAAAATGCAGGCGAGAACGACCGCAACGAGAACCCAGAATGTCTGGCTGCTCAGGATCGCCGCAAGCCAGCTGCGCTGCTTCTGCTCGATCGTCTGGTCAAGTGTAATCGCCATCGTCGGCCTTCTTCCTTCCTGCCCCTGCAACGGATGGCATCGATCACACCTGTTCGATGGCGCCGGTGATGAGGCCGGTCACTTCCTCGGGCGAACTTGCCGCAATTGGCTTGTCGGCCACCTTTCTTCCCCGCCGCATCACGATCACCCGGTCGGCGACCGAAAAGACGTCGGGCATGCGATGACTGATCAGGACAACGGCAATGCCCCGGTCGCGCAATTGGCGGATCAGGTTGAGAACTTCAGCTACCTGGCGCACGGAAATGGCGGCGGTCGGCTCGTCCATCAAGACGATTTTCGCTTCCGAAAGCATCGTGCGGGCGATTGCGACCGCTTGCCGCTGGCCACCTGACATCTGCTTGACGAGATCGCGCGGGCGGGTCTCGGATTTGAGCTCGCGAAATATCTCGCCGGCGCGCTTGTACATCGCCTTGTAGTCGAGGATGCGAAGGGGCCATACGCCGCGGCGCAATTCCCGCCCGAGGAAGACGTTCGCCGCCGCCGTGAGATTGTTGCAGAGCGCCAGGTCCTGGTGAACGATCTCGATACCGTGCTGGCGTGCCTCCTTCGGCCGATGAAGCACGAGATCGGCGCCATCGAGGCGCATGGTCCCGTGGCTCGGCCGAAAGTTGCCGGCGATCATCTTGACCAATGTGGACTTGCCGGCGCCGTTATCGCCCATGAGGCCGACCACTTGCCCCGCTTCGAGCGAAAACGACACGTCGTTGACGGCCTGGATGGCGCCGAAATGTTTGGAAATATTGGTGAGTTCGAGAACCGCCACCAGCCTTCTGGCCTCCCAAAACCTGTCGCTATCCGTTCGCTCCGAACCCGGCTTGTTTTCGACGCGCGGCTGCAGCGAATTCGTCTTTCCAATATCCTCCCAGGAAAAACGAATATGAGCATTTACGCAAAACCCCGCGACAGCGTCAACTCATTGTCCGCGGTGGGGAGCCTATTGTAACAAAAATCCGTTTTGTCGGACAAATATCAATTGACGGAAGCCGCGCTCGAATATTAGCTATCACTGGGAGAGAGAGCATGCTGATCCTTGTTACCGGTGCGACGGGCAAGGTCGGGCGGCGCTTCATTGCTGGGCTGCTTGACGATCCGAGCTTTTCCAAAGCGCGTATTCGCGCGCTTTGCCATAACCGCCTGTGCGAAGCGACCGACCGCGTCGAAGTCATCCGCGGTTCGATTGCCGACCGCGATGTTGTCGCTGCCGCGCTCCGTGACGTCACCCATGTCGTGCATCTTGCCACCTGCAAGGAAACCCCGCGCGAAATCATGGACGTCGCGGTCAAGGGGCTCTTCTGGCTGCTCGAGGAATTCCGCACCAGCGCCACGGCACGCCAGTTCATCCTGATCGGCGGCGATGCGGGCATTGGGCATTTTTACTATCGCCATGACGACCCGATTACCGAGAGCGTCCGCCATTGCGCCTATCCGGGAAGCTACGCGCTCTCGAAGGTTCTGGAAGAAGTCATGCTGGAGCAGTTCGGTATCCAATATGGCCTCAATGGCTGCTGCCTGCGCGCGCCCTGGATCATGGAAAAGGACGATTTCAAATATTCGCTGTCCTTCGGAGACGACGTCTTCGGCGGTCCGGACTGGAAGACGATGGTTCCGGAAGAGGCCGCACGACGCTATGCCGCCGCGGGCACGGTGCCGCTGCTGCTCGATGCCGACGGGCGTCCGCTCAAACGCAACTTCGTGCATGTCGACGACCTCGTCTCCGCGATCCTGGCGGCGATCGACAACCCTCGTGCGGAGCGGCAGCTCTTCAACATCTGCATGGATCGGCCGGTCGACTATGCCGAAGTCGCAGCCTATCTGTCGCGCACGCGAAATCTCGGTTCTGTCGAGATACCGAGCCGCTTCCATTCCAACTGGATGGACAACAGCAAGGCGAAATACCTGCTGGATTGGCGGCCGAACTACGATCTCGAAATGCTTATCGACTCGGCGTGGCAATACGAGCGTTCGAAGGAGGAGCCTCGCGTCGTCTGGTATCCGGGTTGATTTCGTATGGCGGGTATGCCGTGCCCGTCGTTTTGAAGGGAGGAAACCATGAAGAAAGCATTGTTACTGACTGTCGCAATTCTGGCGCTGACCGCGGGCCAGGCCCTGGCCAAGAAGCAACTCGTCATCGTCGTCAAAGGGCTCGACAATCCATTCTTCGAAGCAATCAATCAAGGTTGCCAGAAGTGGAACAAGGAGAACCCGGATTCGGAATATGAGTGCTTCTATACCGGTCCCGCATCGACTTCGGACGAAGCCGGCGAGGCGCAGATCGTGCAGGATATGTTGGGCAAGGCAGACACGGCCGCAATCGCGATTTCGCCGTCGAACGCAAAACTTATCGCCCAGACCCTGAAGACCGCCAATCCGACGGTTCCGGTGATGACGCTCGATGCCGACCTTGCAGCCGAGGATGCGGCGCTGCGCAAGACCTATCTCGGTACCGACAATTACCTGATGGGCGCGCGCATCGGTGACTACATCAAGAAAGCCAAGCCGAACGGCGGGAAGATCTGCACGATCGAGGGCAATCCGGGGGCGGACAATATCCTGCGCCGCGCCCAAGGCATGCGCGACACGCTTACCGGCCAGAAGGGGCTTACCGAGCTGAAAGGCGAGGGTGGATGGACGGAAGTCGCCGGATGCCCGGTCTTCACCAATGACGACGGTGCCAAGGGCGTGCAGGCGATGACCGATATCCTTGCGGCCAACCCCGATCTGGACGCCTTCGGCATTATGGGTGGCTGGCCGTTGTTCGGCGCGCCGCAACCCTATCGCGACCTGTTCAAGCCGATGGCCGACAAGATTGCCAGCAACGACTTCGTCATCGGCGCCGCCGACACGATCGGCGACGAGGTTGCCATTGCCAAGGAAGGTCTGGTGACTGCGCTCGTCGGCCAGCGGCCGTTCGAGATGGGCTACAAGGCACCTTCGGTGATGATGGATCTGATTGCCGGTAAGGCGGTTGAAGATCCGGTATTCACCGGGCTCGATGAGTGCACGAAAGATACGGTCGATACCTGCATTCAAAAGTAGGCTCGCGGTCTGAAACGCCAAGGGGGCACTAGTTGCCCCCGAGACGGATCGAAAGATCCGCAGGGCTTGACGCGCCCTGAATTCCGCGCATTTTGCCAGAGTCAATCGCAGGCGACTTCCTCGTTATTACGATTGTTTTGATAGCACGCGCAGACAGTCGAAAGAATGCTGAGGCAGTAGAAATAAATGCCTGACAAGAAATCGGGAAAGCCGACGGCTTCGGTCGAGGTGGCGACGGTTGACCGCTCGGCCACCGCAAGGCGCCCAAATGCTCCGCGTATAACCGGGGCAAGTGTTCATGTGTCTTTGGCAGGCGAGATCGGCCTCAGGATCGTGCGCGGCGATTATCCGCCGGGCACGATCCTGCCAAACGAGGCAAAGTGGTCGCAAGTCTTCGAAGTCAGCCGATCGGCGGTGCGCGAGGCGATCAAGATGCTGATGGCCAAGGGGCTGCTGTCTTCCCGTCCGAAAATCGGCAGCTGGGTCGAGCCCAAGGAACGCTGGAACCTGCTGGATCGCGACGTATTGGGCTGGTATGCCGCCTCTCCCGATCGCGAAGCCTTTCTGAGGACCGTGCAGGAACTCAGGCACATGATCGAGCCGGAAGCGACGGCCCTTGCCGCGGAGCGCCGGACCGAGGAGCAAATGAAGGCAATCAGTCAGGCTCTGCAGGATATGGGACAGGCGACATCACTCCAGCAGCGAACGGAATCCGATACGCGATTTCATATCGCCATCCTGCGCGCTTCCGGAAATGATCTGCTGGTGCCGCTCGGCGTCTTGATCGAATCGGCGCTGAACCACCTCTTCACCCATGTGACGCGAGAGGAGGACAATTTGCGATATGTGCTGAAACTTCATGAGAATATCGAGAAAAGCATCCGCCTGCAGCGGCCGAACATGGCGCGCAACGCAGTCCGCAAGGTGCTGGCAAATACTGACCAGATCATAGCACGCTGGTCGCGATAGAAGCCTGAACCCGTCCGGCAGAGGAAGCGGCGGCTGTCGAAACGGCTTGGTCATCGGTGCAAAAGCCCGCATTCAAGCGGGCTCTGCTGGCCGGAGCTGTAATACAAATGCCGGTGTCAGGAGGCCAGCGCCGTGGCGGCGCGCGGCGACCGTGCCATCAGCCGCGCATAGGCGATGGCCGAGAGCATGTTGACGTGGTTGGCGCGGCCGGTTCCGGCGATGTCGAAGGCGGTGCCATGATCGACGGAGACGCGGTCGATCGGCAGGCCCAGGGAGACGTTGACGGCGGTCTCGAAGGCGACGAGCTTGATCGGGATATGGCCCTGGTCGTGATACTGGGCAATAACCAGATCGAAGGCGCCGTTATAGGCGCGGGCAAAGACCGTGTCGGCGGAAATGGGACCGACCACGTCGATACCCTTGGCCTGTGCCAGTTCGACGGCCGGCGCCAGGAACTCCGTGTCCTCGGTACCGAAGAGGCCGTTTTCGCCGCAATGCGGGTTGAGACCGGCGACCGCGATACGGGCTTTCCTGCCGAGGCGCATGAAATGATTATGGCCGGCTTCGATCGTCGCCAGCACGCGCTCGGTCCTGGCGCGTTCGATCGCGCCCTTCAGGGAGACATGGGTGGAAACGTGAATGGTGTTCAGCCGCTCGGAGGCAAGCAGCATGAAGGAACTCTTGGAGCCGGTCAGATGGGCCAGCAGGCCGGTATGGCCGTCGAAATGATGGCCGGCGAGATTCATGGCCTCCTTGTTGATCGGCGCGGTGACGATGACGTCGGCTTCCTTTGACATGGCCAGATCGACGGCGCGGGCGATATAGCGAACGGATGCATCGCCGGCGACCGGGCTGACCTTGCCGATCTCGGGAAGCGGCGCGCCAAGCGGCACCTCGTCGACGGCGATGGTGTTTCCGTCTTCGGAGGCGGAGGGGCCGAAGCGCAGGCCGACTTCGGTCGCGCGCGCAGCGCGCTCCAGCGCTTCGCTGTTGCCGACGATGACGAAGTCGCGCCGTTCGGCAGCCGGCAACGCCGCCAGTGCCTTGACGATCACTTCCGGGCCGACGCCGGCGGGATCGCCGAGGGTTACTGCGACTTTAGCATTTCTGTCCATCGGTCAAATTCCTTTTGAAAGCCCTGCCTCAATAGGCTGCTTCGTAGATCGAGCGTATGTCGGCGCGCGTCAAGTCGCGCGGATTGTTATCCAGCAGCCTGCGGATGGCGAAAGCATCGTCGGCCATGGCATCGAGATCGTTTTGCGGCACGCCGAGGCCCGACAGGGTCATCTCGATACCGAGCTCCGCGCAGAAGGCATAGGCGGCATCGAAGACCGATTTGACCGTGTCCGAGGCACTGTAGCCGAGCGCTTCCATGACCGCTTTCGTCTTTTCCGGTACGGCCGGCGTGTTGAAGGCGAGAACATGAGGGAAGATCAATGCGTTGGCCGCGCCGTGGGCGACATGCCAGCGCGTGCCGAGCGGATAGGCGAGCGCATGGCCGCCGGCCGTATTGACCGGGCCGAGGCAGAAGCCGCCGTAGAGCGAGGCCAGCGACAGACCGGCGCGGGCTTCGGCATCCGATCCGTCGCGGACCGCTCTCGCAAGATATTTGCCGACGAGCCGCGTTCCTTCGATCGCATACATGTCGATCATCGGATGCGCCTTGCGATTGGTGAAGGCCTCGACGCAATGCGCCATGGCATCGACGCCGGTTGCGGCCGTCGTGCGCGCCGGCACGGAGAAGGTCAGCGACGGATCGATGACGGCGATATCGGCAAGCATATGAAGGCTCTCGACCGCAAGCTTGGCCTTTGTTTCGGGATCGGTGACGAGTGCGCGGATACCGGCCTCGCTGCCCGTGCCCGAGGTCGTCGGCACCTGCGCGAGCGCTGCCTTGCGCGGCCCTTGAACCTTGTTGGGGCCGACCACCTCGCGGAGCGTCTGCGGCGAGCCGGCGAGCACGGCGGCGAGCTTGGCAAGATCCATGGCGCTGCCGCCGCCGAAGCCGACGATGAGGTCGGCTTGCGCGGCTTCCGCAGCGGCGAGCACCTTGTCGAGATTGGCAATATCCGGTTCGGGTGTCACGTCGGCGAAGACCGAAACTTCACCCTTCAGCTGCAGCAGTTCGACGCGGGTGGCATTGAATGCATCCGAAATGACCAGTGTCCGCGAATACCCCTTGCTCGCGGCCCAGGCGCCCAGCTTTTCCGCCGTCCCAAGGCCGAATTCGATCAGGTGCGGCCGGACAACGGTAATAGGTGAATCCAAACTGACCATAGGCGGTCCTCCCCGATGCGCGACGGACTAGGCCGCCAATGATGTAAATTTGTTATCCTGTCCCACGATTTTTGGCAAGAATGAATGGTTGTTTTTCTTGTTTAGATATCCATTTTGGTCGAAGATGCGCCGAATGTGACACGTGAGTTTTTGCATAAGAATTTGAAATTGATTAGTTAATTGCGAATTATGCAGTTCTGCGGTGGAGCCAGCGCAATTTGAAGCGAAGTTGTGGTGTATTTGTAAAAACGGGATTCCTGTCCAGAGAGGTCCGATGCTGTGCATATCGGACCTCTCCATGCCTTCCCGGTCGGCCAGTCGGCCGTTAAGCAATTGATTCCAATGGGAGGCGCACATATTTAATGGCGCGCCTGTAATAGGTGTAGGCGACATGGAGCGTACCGTCCGCCCCCTGGATGATGGAGGGGTAGGAGAACTCGCGGTTGAGCATGTCTTTCGAGTTGTTGCTCAGGCAATATCCGTCGCCGGTATCCAGGTCGAACTTGCGTTCGAAATGGCCGCCGTGGTCTGCCGAAACCGCAAGGCTCAGCGGCGCGCGCGGAACGCCCCAGACAGCCTTTCGGGCTGCACTATCGGGCGTTTCCGCGACCGGAGCCTTGCCGCTTTCGATCTCGTCATAGAGCGATTGACGTCGGGCGTCGGAAGAGGCGGCGCTGCTGTGGTTGTAAACCATCGCAATTCGTCGATCGCCAAGGCCGACAGCCTGGATCGAGGAATTGTTGTTGGGCAGATTGGTTGGTTCCGGCGCACTCCAGGTCTCGCCCTGATCCGAGGAGAACGAGGCGCGAATATGCTCTGCGTAGCGATCGCGGAAGAAGGCGATCATTCTGTCGCCTTCGAGCGGCACGATATTCATGTGCACGGCGCCCAGGCTGCCTTCTATCCCCTTCATTTTCCAGCTCTTTCCGCCATCGCGGGAGACCAGGACACCTGCCGTGTCGGCGTCGCCGCTCCAGCGTTGACCGGGCAGGCTGATGCAGCGGAAGACGGGAAGCAGCCAGTCGCCTTTGCTGTTGACGACTATCTGCTGGCGCACGAAGGTGCCGGGCAGGTCGCAGAGAACGGTGGGGGGAGGAAAACTCTTGCCGCCGTCCTCCGAGATCCGGCATTTGACAACCGCGCCGTCCTGATCGCCCGATGTCTGTGATGTGTAGAGCAGCCAGACGCGACCGTCAGGCGCGTTGAAAATCAACGGATTCTGCTCGGATTTCGCCGGATCGTCCGACATTTTCTCCGGTCCTGACCAGCGGTCGGCGCCGGGTGCCAGCCGAGACATGTAAATCGAAATGTCGCCCATGCCTTCCATCGTGCCGCCGAACCAGACGCATGTCAGTGTTCCATCGGCCAGGAAAGCGAGATTGGCGGCGTGGTTCTGGATGCAGGGAGACGGCAGATAAGCATCAAGGCGGCCAGCCTGGGCAGAATTTGCCCTGAGCGTGCCGTCCATCAGCGAGGGAACGTCTTCAGGCTTCAAACCTGTCGGTTGCATGGTTTTCCTCCCTTATGGCAGCTTTGCGTAGCCTTCGGCGAGTGCCGCATATTCGGCGTCGTTGAGCGGCACCAGCGGCGGGCGCGTGCGCCGCCAGCCGGCGTTGCCGGTCTTCAGGCCAACCATGGCCTTGATCGTCGGGATCTGCACATAGGAGTTCGACAGAGTGCGGAAAGCGTTGATGCGTGCCTGTGCGACCTCGACTTCGGCGCTTTTCGCCTCGTCACGAACGTGGTCGTAGACGGTGCGCAGCGAATTGGCGACGAGGTTCGAGGTGGCGGTGATGCAGCCGGCACCGCCGGCCTTCAGGAGCGGCAGCAGCAGCGGGTCGGCGCCGCAGAGCACGGAGAAGCCGGGGCAGGCGGCGATGATTGCCTGCATGTTGTTGAAATCGCCCGCAGATTCCTTGATGCCGACAACCGTGTCCGGGAAGGCTTCAACCAGGCGGCTGATCAGCGGGATGGAGAGCGGAACGCCCGAAACCTGCGGAATATGGTAGAGGATCACCTGCAGTCTGGTATCGCCGATTTTCTCCAGAATCTGGGCATAGGCGGTGAGGAGGCCGTCGTCGGACACGCCCTTGTAGTAGAAGGGCGGCAGCATGACAACTTTGGTGACGCCGAGCGAAAGCGCGTGTTTTGTCAGTTCGACGGTCTCGGGAATGGCAACGACGCCCGTGCCGGGCAGCAGCTTGTCGGCGGGAATGCCGGCTTTCAGCGCGGCTTCGAGGATCATGCGGCGCTCGGCGGAGGAGAAGGAATTGGCCTCGCCCGTCGTTCCGAGCAGGGCCACGCCGTGGCAGCCTTCTTCGATCAATCGCTGGCAATGTTCGGTGAAGAGGCCGAGATCCGGGCTGCCATCGGTATTGAGAGGGGTGGTCGCGGCGCTATAGACGCCTGTAATCTTGTGATTGCTCAAGGGTGTCCTCCTCGTCAGACCGGGCCTGCCCGGCACGTTCCTACGCTGCCGTATTCATCCCAATGTCCCTCAGTTGTCAATCTTACAAATTTGAAATCTACGTGCGTCGATTTTTAAAATATTGATTTTGCTACTGAAATAATTTCAATCCCCTGATTTGATATTCCATATGTTATTTTCCATTGACAGATTTACATTATCGCGCAAATGTCAGCATTATATCGCGCAGCTTCGGGGAGGTCTTTCGAAAGGCGCGCTATTTGCCACGGAGGAGCAAATGACAATTGGTAGTGACCAAGACTTTTCGCAGATTTCCCGTCGTAACGCGCTGAAGCTGGGGCTTGCGGCCGGCGTCGGCTTCTCGCTCTTCGGTGCGAGCGCCCGCATCGTCATGGCGCAGGACGGCCAGGTGTTGAAGGCCATCAATCCCGCCTTCGACCAGGACTGGTCGCCGCTGCGCGGCGGCGGCAGAACTTTCCGCTGGAACTCGTTCTGGTGGGCGTCGCCGATGTATTTCGATGCCGACGGCAATATCCAGCCCTACGTCTTCACGAGCTGGGAATCGCCGGACAAGAAGGTCTGGACCTTCAAGATCGACCCGAAGGCGGTCTTCTCCGACGGCAGCAAGATCACCTCGGCCGATATCAAGGGTTCGTGGGACGTTTCCGCCATGCCCAACACGAAGAACCAGCGTGTCGATCAGGTGCTGAGCAAGGTTGCCGGCTACAAGGAAGTTTCCGCCGGTTCCGCAAACGAACTGACCGGCGTTGCAACGCCGGATGAATCGACCATCGTCTGCACGCTGACGGAAGCCGATCCGATCTTCTTCATGCGCCTTGCCAACCATATCGTGCCGATCACCAAGGCCGCCCAGTCGCGCGGCAGCGACGGCGAGGAAGTGGCTGACTGGTACAAGCCCGACAGCAGCGCCGTCTATTCCGGCCCGTTCAAGCTGACGGCGCTCGATATCGACGCCGGCACGCTGACCTTCGAGCCGAACGAAAAATTCTTCGGACCGAAGCCGAAGCTTGCCCGTATCGAAATCAGCTCGATCGAAGACAACGTGACCGCGACGTCGCTGATCAAGTCTGGCGAATACAATGCGCACACCGAGCTCGTCACCTCGACGATCATCCAGGATCTCGGCCCGGAATTTTCGGCGGGTCCGCTCATCCCGACCAGCCAGCATTTCTGGTTCAACACGTCTCGCGCGCCGATGGACGATCCGAAGGTGCGCCAGGCGCTGATCATGGCGGTCGATCGCGACGGTCTGTTCAAGGCCTCCTATCCGGATGGTCCGCACAAGAAGGCCGACCAGATCTTGAACTCGGTTCCGGGTGCGGAGAATTCCGGCTTCGAGCCCTATCCGTATGATCCGGCGGCCGCCAAGAAGCTGCTTGCCGAATCCAGCTACGGCGGTCCGGAGCGTCTTCCCAAGCTGATGTTCGTCGGCATTTCCGGTCCGGCGATCCAGGCGGCAGCCCAGTTCATCGCCGAGCAGTGGCGCCAGAACCTCGGCATCACCGCCGTCGACATGAAGCCGCAGCAGGACGCCTATGCCGGCCCGGACCAGAATGCGGTCCAAATCTTCCGCGACGACGTCGGCACGCGCGTTCCCGACGCCGTTTCCTATCTCGCCGGCTCCATCGCTTCCACGTCGTCCAACGCCCAGAACAAGCTCGGCGGGTACAAGAACGACAAGGTGGACAGCCTGCTTGCAGAAGCTGCAACGAAGGCCGCCGACGATCCGGAGCGCGTGAAGCTCGCGCAGGAAGCCCAGAAGGCCTTCCGCGACGACTGGGCCTTCCTTCCGTGGTATTCTCAGGCGATGTCGCGCTGGGCCACCAAGGAGGTCAAGGCCATGGAAAAGAACCTCGACTGGCAGGTCGTGGCTCCCTGGGATGTGTCGATCGGCTGAGGCCGATAACAGGGCCGCATGATGCGGCCAAAGCAGCGGCGCGAGGGCCGAAAGGCCTTCGCGCTACATTTCAAGAAGAACCGGCGGTTGCGGCCTCCCGCGGAAATGCGCCGGGCAAGAATGGGAGGTGGCCTTGTTACGCTACGTGTTCACGCGGTTTGCCATCTGGATTCCGTCCGTCCTGGTCGTGATGATGGCCGTCTACGCGATGGCTTTCTACGGTGCCGGCGATCCGATCAAGCTGATCTTCCTTCGTGCGCCTGGCGACGTTGCCTATAATCCGCAGCGTATCGAGGCGATCCGCGAAAGTGCCGGTCTCAACAAGCCCTTCATCGAGCAGTTCGGCCTTTACATCTGGAACCTCCTGCACGGCCAGTTCGGCAATTCGCTGACCTCGGGCCGCTCCGTCTGGGCCATGGTTTCGGCCGCCGCCCCCGTTTCCTTCCAGCTTGCGCTCTGTTCCATCATCCTGACGGCGATCGTCGCAATCCCGCTCGGGATGATCGCTGCGCTGAACCAGAACAACCGCATCGACTATACGATCCTCGGTTCGGCGCTGTTCCTGTGGGCAATCCCGGCCTATGTCGCAGGCCCGCTCTTGATGGTGGCGCTGATCGTGCTCCTGCCGATGATCAAGGTGCCCTATGGCTGGGGCGGCGTCTTCGACGTGCGCATCATCCTGCCGCTCATCGTCTTGTCCTTCCAGCCGATCGCGCTGATCGTGCGCCAGACGCGCGCCGCCGTCATCGAAGTGCTGTCGGAGGATTTCGTCCGTACCGCGCGCGCCAAGGGCGTGCCGGAAATCGTGGTGGCGCTGAAGCATATCCTGCGCCCCGTGCTTACGCCTGTGGTGACGCAGCTTGGCCTGATCATGATCACCATCGTCAACGGCGCCATCTTCGTCGAGCTCGTCTTCGGCCTGCCGGGTCTCGGCCGGTTGACCGTGCAGGCGCTCACCAATTCCGATTATCCCGTCATCCTGGCGATCACCCTGATCGGATCCTTCCTGGTCATGGTGTCGAACCTGCTGGTCGATGTGCTCTATCCGATGCTCGATCCGCGCGCCAATGATTCCAGAAGGAGCCGCTGATCATGTCCGCCATTCCTCTTGCGACGGTCGAGACGGCCGAGGAGCCGCCGGTCAACCTGTGGCGCGACGCCTGGCAGCGCCTGAAGCGCAACAAGCTTGCGATCTTCGGCCTCGTCGTGATCGTCATCCTTGCCTTCACGGCGATCTTCGGCCCGTCCCTGACGCCCTATGACTATCTCAGCCAGGATCTCGCCTCGCGCAACGCGCCGCCGTCGCTCGCGCATTTCTTCGGCACCGACGATCTCGGCCGCGACGTCTTCAGCCGTATCGTCTTCGGTACGCGCACGGCCTTCCTCGTCGCCGTCATCGTCACCTTCATCGCTGTCCTGATCGGCCTGCTGCTCGGTGCCGTCGCCGGCTTTTTCGGCAATCCCTACGATCGCGCCATCATGTGGCTGACCGATGTGACGATGTCGGTGCCGAACCTGCTTCTCGTCGTCGTCATCAACGCATCCCTGAAGACGCCGATCACGAAATGGATGGAGGCGCAATATCTCGCCACCCTCAACCCCTTCTACCGCCAGACCGTGTGGGTCGATTTCATCCTGGTCTTCGGCTCGATGGCATTGATCTCCTGGCCCCCCTATGCGCGCCTCGTGCGCGCCCAGGTCCTGTCGATCCGCAATCGTCCCTATGTCATGGCGGCGCAGGCGCTCGGCCTGTCCAACTGGCTGATCATCCTGCGCTATATCGTGCCGAACGCACTCGGGCCGCTGATCGTTTCCGTCAGCGCCGGCCTCGGCACGGCAATGGTGCTGGAAAGCGCCTTCAGCTTCCTCGGCGTCGGCGTCAATCCGCCGACCCCCAGCTGGGGCAACATGATCTCGGACGGCCTGCGCGTCTGGCAGCACTATCCGCATCTCCTCGCCGCTCCGGCGGCCGTGCTCGGCCTTGCTTCGGTGGCCTTCAGCTTCCTTGGCGACGGCCTCAACGACGCACTCAATCCGCGGGGCAGCAAATGATGAACGCAACAAGCAACGAACGCCTGCTGGACGTGAAGGATCTCACCATCGAGATCGATACGCGCCGCGGCCCCGCCGTCGTCGTCGATGGCATCGACCTCTATGTCAACAAGGGCGAGACGCTTGGCGTCGTCGGCGAATCCGGCTGCGGCAAGAGCCTGACGATGCTCAGCCTGATGCGGCTTCTGCCGAACAAGATCAAGGTGACGAAGGGTTCGGCGAATTTCGACGGGCGCGACCTGCAGAAGATGTCCAATTCCGACCTGCGCAAGGTGCGCGGCGGCGATGTCGGCTTCGTCTTCCAGGATCCGATGACCTCGCTCAATCCGGTCATGCGTATCGGCGATCAGATCTGCGAGCCGCTGATCTATCATCGCAGGATGTCGAAGGCGGATGCGCGCGCACGCGCCGTCGAGCTTCTGCGCCTCGTCGGCATTCCCGGTCCCGAAGAGCGGCTGATGGCCTATCCGCACGAGCTTTCTGGCGGCATGCGCCAGCGCGTGATGATCGCGATCGGCCTTGCCTGCAATCCGAAGCTTCTGATCGCCGACGAGCCGACGACCGCGCTCGACGTGACGATCCAGGCCCAGATCGTCGATCTGGTGAAGGATCTGCGCGCCAAGCTCGGCATGTCCGTCGTCTGGATCACCCACGACCTCGCGCTGATCGCCGGCCTCGTCGATCGCGTCGCCGTTCTCTATGCCGGCACGGTCGTGGAAGATGCGCCGGTGGACGAGCTTTATGCTCGTCCCAGCCATCCCTATACGCGTGGGCTGCTGTCTTCGATCCCGAAGCTCTCGGATGCGCCGGCAAGCCGGCTGTCCTCGATCGGCGGCACGCCGCCGGAGCCCGGCCGCCGGCCGAAGGGCTGCCCCTTTGCGCCGCGCTGCCCGCTGGCGGAAGCCGTCTGCCACGAACGTGTGCCGCGGCTTGAGCCGGTATCTGGCAACAGCGCGCATCGCGCCGCCTGTTTCGTCGTCCAGAGAATGCAGGAGGCTGCGTGATGGGTGCCCAACCGCTCTTGAAGGTCGAAAACCTCGTCAAGCATTTCCACGTCAAGCTTGGCGCTTTCGGCGAGCGCTCGGCGACCGTTTATGCGCTCGACAACGTCAATCTCGACATCATGGAAGGCGAGACGCTGAGCCTCGTCGGCGAATCCGGCTGCGGTAAATCGACGACCGGTTTTACCATTCTCAATCTCTACAAGGCGACGAGCGGCAAGGTGGTCTACAAGGGCCAGGATATTGCCACGCTCGATGAGAAGCAGATGCGGCCCTTCCGTCGCGACCTGCAGATCGTTTTCCAGGATCCCTATTCGACGCTGAACCCGCGCATGACGGTCGGCGAGGCGATCGGCGAGCCGATCCTCTTCCACAAGCTTGCCACCAAGGCGGAGCTCAAGGACAAGGTCGCGGCCCTGCTGACCGACGTCGGCCTGCCGACGCGTTTTGCCCAGCGTTACCCGCACGAGCTTTCCGGCGGCCAGCGCCAACGTGTCGTCATTGCGCGTGCGCTCGCCTGCCAGCCGAAATTCATCGTCTGCGACGAGGCGATCTCGGCGCTCGACGTGTCGATCCAGGCGCAGATCATCAACCTGCTGCTCGACCTGCAGGAAAAATACGGCCTGACCTACCTCTTCATCGCGCATGACCTCGCCGTCGTGCGCCATATCAGCACGCGTGTCGGCGTCATGTATCTCGGTCGCCTGGCCGAGCTTGCAACGCGCGAAGAGCTTTTCGACAATCCGTTGCACCCTTACACGAAGGCGCTGCTTTCGGCCGTGCCGGAAACCGATCCGGAACTGGAGCGCAGCCGCAAGCGCCAGATCCTGCAGGGCGATGTGCCGAGCCCGCTGAACCCGCCGGCAGGCTGCCGTTTCCACACGCGCTGCCCGATCGCCATGGACGTCTGCAGCAAGGTCGTCCCGGAATGGAAGGAAGCCAAGCCCGGCCATCTCGTTGCCTGCCATGCCGTCAATCCGGGGCAGGCCTCATGACGCTGAAAGTCGCCATCATTGCCGACGACCTGACCGGCTCGCTCGATACGGGGACACCCTTTGTGGAGGCCGGGCTGTCGGTTGCTGTCGCGATCGATGTCGAAGCGGCCGGCAAGGCGCTGGAAACCGGTGCGGAAGTCGTTGTCGTCAATACGGCCTCGCGCGGCCTGCCGGAGGCGGAAGCGGCGGCGCGCGTGCGGGCCGCCGCCGAAACTCTGCGTGCCGCCGGTTCGGCGATCTTCATGAAGAAGATCGATTCCCGGCTGAAGGGCAATGTTGCGGCCGAAAGCATCGCGCTGGCCGACGTGCTCGGTCTCGAGACCATCCTGATGGCGCCGGCTATTCCCGATCAGGAGCGCATTACCTATCGCGGCTGCGTGGTCGGGCGCGGCGTGGAACATCCGTTGCCGATCGCGGACCTCTTTGCCGGATCTGCTCGTGGCGTGACGGTCGCCGATGCCGAAGACGATGCCGATCTCGATATTGTCGTGGCGGAAAACGACTGGCTTTCCACCCTTGCCGTCGGCGCTCGCGGCCTGGGCTCGGCGCTGGCGCGCCGGCTCGGCGGACCTGCACGGCTGACGCCGGAATTTCTCGCGACGAGAAAGACGCTGTTTGCCTTCGGTTCCCGCGATCCAATTACGGCCGCCCAGATGGACCGTCTCGAAGCTTCGGGTGCCCTCCGTATCGTCGTGGACGCGCCGATGGGTGCGGTCGAAAGCGGGGAGGGGCTGGCATTGCCGGCGCTGCTGCGCTGCACGGGCGAGATGACGAGCGATGGCGCGCGTGTCGCCGCTCGCTTTGCGCAGGGCGTGAAATCGGTCATAGATGATACGAATCCTGACATGATCATGGTCGGCGGCGGCGATACCGCGCTTGCCGTTTTCCGTGAACTGGGCGTTTCGGTCCTGCTGCCGAAGGGGGAAATCGAGGCCGGTGTTCCGTGGTTCGACGTCAGGGATGTCAACGGGCGGCAATTCCGATGTGCCGTCAAGTCGGGGGGCTTCGGCAATTCCGATAGTTTGCTAAGACTGATCGTTCGGAATCAGGCGGCGTAAGGAATGCCAGCGGGGAGAATGAGAGTGGATGAAGCGAATGGCGGATCGGTAAATCCGGAAGCGGCTCCGGCTGCACGGCCGGAGCGCGGCAGGGCCGTGAAGCTGGTCGATCGTGTCTTCGATCAGCTGATGGAGCGCATCCGCGCCGGCAACTATCCGCCCGATTCACGGCTTCCGGGTGAGCACGAGCTTGCTTCGATGCTGGGTGTTTCGCGTCCTATCGTGCGTGATGCGCTGGCGCGTCTGCGCGAGCAGGGCATCGTCTATGCGCGGCAGGGTGCCGGCACGTTCGTCAGCGCGCACGGCTCGCCGACGGCGCAGCTTGCCTATTCGCCGGTCAAGACGATCGCCGATATCCAGCGCTGCTACGAATTCCGCCTGACGATCGAGCCGGCGGCCGCCTATTTTGCCGCCAAGCGCCGCGACGATGCGGCAATCCAGAAGATTGCCGCGGCCCTTGCGGATCTGCGGGAAGCGACAAGCCACCAGCTGCACCGGGTGGATGCCGACTTCGTCTTCCATCGCGCCGTCACAGAGGCCGCCAACAATCACTATTACACGGCCTCCATGGATGCGCTGAAGGCGCACATCGCCGTCGGCATGCATCTGCACGGACTTTCGCTGCTCGGTCCGCGGCCGGGCCTCGAACAGGTGTATCAGGAACATAACGAAATCTATAAGGCGATCGCCGAGGGCCGGGCGGAAAACGCGCGCGACCTGATGCGCGCGCATCTCGAAGGCTCACGCGACCGCCTGTTCGAAGGGCGTGTGCTCGACCTGTCCTTCTGAAGGGGCTATTCCTCGAACAAGGCGCGTTCTGTCGCGAATATCTTCGTCAGATAGTCGGCGACTGTTCGGATCGGCAGATCCTTGCGCTGCTGGCGCCGGGTGAGAAGCCAGACCTCCCGCGGCGGCGGCACCGGCTCCAGCGGGCAGTGGCGAAGGCTCTTTTCCGTGCGTCCGATATAGTGCGGCAGCAATGCGAGACCGGCGCCGGCCTTGGCGGCCGTTGACTGGGACACCTGGTTGTTGGCACGGAACGACACGCGCGCATGCGGGAAATGGCGGGCGAGCCAGGCCGCCTCCGGCACGAAGGCATTCACCTCGTCAAATCCGACGAAGACCGGCTCGGCGCCGTCTTCGACCTGCCGGCAGACCTCCTCCGTTCCGTAAAAGCCGTATCCGATCGTCGCGAGCTGCCTGGCGATGAGATCGCCGTCCTGCGGTTTTCCGAGGCGGATGGCAATGTCGGCCTCGTGGCGTTCAAGGCTGATGCTGCGCATGTCGGTCGCCAGGTCGATGTCGAGGCCGGGAAATTGCATCGTGATCATCGCCAGACGGGAGACGAGGAAACCCTGCGAGAGCGCGGGTGACGCGTTGATGCGCACGAGGCCCTTCGGCGTGTCGTCCTTCCAGCCGCGCCCGAGCGTCTGGACGGAGGCCTCCATGTCGCTGGCCGCCGTCAGTGCGCGGGTTCCGGCGGGTGTCAGCACATAACCGTCCGGGCGGCGCTCGACCAGTTTCTCGCCGAGCGTTTCTTCCAGCGAATGAAGGCGGCGGGCAATCGTTGCGTGGTTGACACGCAGCGTGCGGGCGGCGGCCGACAGGCTGCCGTGCCGTCCGAGTGCAAGGAAAACCCGGATATCCTGCCAGTCCGGCTCTGTGCGTTTTTTATCAGCCATTGGCAAAGAATAGCGAATTTTTCGCAGAAGGGAACGGGACTAGATAGGAGGCGACCTCAAACAGAAAGGTTGCCGACATGAGCTCTTCCAGTCTCACCCTCACGCTGATCGGCGGGCCGACCGTGCTCGTCGAATATGGCGCGTTGCGCCTTCTTACCGATCCGACCTTCGACCCGCCGGGCCTCTACAGGGAAACGCCCGTCCGTTTCGAAAAAACTTCCGGCCCCGCCCTGTCTGTCGAAAAGATCGGCCGGCTGGATGCCGTTCTTCTCAGCCATGACCAGCACCTCGACAATCTCGACAGTGCCGGCCGGGCCATGCTGCCCGGCGTTGGCACCACCTACACGACCAGGGCCGGTGCGGAGCGGCTGGGCGGCAATGCGCTCGGGCTTGATCCTTTCGAAACCGTCACACTCGAAGGTGCCGGCGGCGAGAAGCTTCTGGTCACGGCGACGCCCGCCCGGCACGGCCCCGTCGGCATCGAACCGATTTCCGGCGATGTCGTCGGCTTTGCACTTGGCCGCGAAAAGCCGGGCGACCTTCTTTACGTGACCGGTGACACGGTCTGGTACGAGGGTACGGCCGAGGTTGCGCGGCTCTTTTCCCCGAAAGTGGTCCTGCTGTTTACCGGTGCTGCCGAGCCCCGTGGCCGCTTTCACATGACGATGGGCAGCGAGGACGCTCTGGAAGCGGCGCATGCCTTCCCGAACGCGCTGCTCGTACCTGCGCATAACGAGGGCTGGGTGCATTTTCGCGAAAATCAGGACCAGCTTGCGCACGCCTTTTCGGTCTTCAACCTCGCAGACCGGCTGAGGCTCTTCGAAAAGGGCAAGCCGCTCAGCATCGAGCTGACGGCCTGATCCCTCTCAAACTGGCGCTAGGCGCCAATCTTCCAAGGAGACATATCATGAGTAACGAACAGAAAGTCGCCATCGTCACCGGTGCCTCGCAGGGTATCGGTGCCGGTATCGTTGCGGCCTATCGCAGGGAAGGCTACGTCGTCGTCGCCAATTCCCGCAGCATCGAGCCGTCGTCCGATGCGGGCATTATCGCTGTCCCCGGCAGCATTGGCGAGCGCGGCGTGGCCGAACAGGTGGTCAGGACGGCGGTCGAGCGTTTCGGCCGCGTGGACACGCTGGTCAACAATGCCGGCATCTTCATCGGCAAGCCGTTTACCGACTACACGGTCGAAGACTTCAACAACGTCATCAACGTCAACGTTGCCGGCTTCTTCCATGTCACGCAGTTTGCCATTGCCCAGATGCTGAAGCAGGGCCATGGTCACATCGTTCAGATCACGACGGCCCTTGTGGAACAGCCGATCGCCGATGTTCCGACGGGCCTTGCGACGCTGACCAAGGGCGGTCTCGACGCCGTTACCCGCGGGCTTGCCATCGAATATGCCAGGAGCGGCATCCGCGTGAATGCGGTGGCGCCCGGCATCATCAGGACGCCGATGCATGCGCCGGAGACGCATGATTTCCTCAAGGGGCTGCATCCGGTCGGCCGCCTGGGCGAAGTGAGCGAGATTGTCGATGCCGTGCTCTATCTGGAGCGTGCCGGCTTCGTGACCGGCGAGACGCTCAATGTCGATGGCGGCCAGCACGCCGGCCGCTGGTAGTGGGGAGGTAACGGGCGGAGCGCGATGTGGCGCCCGCCGCCAAGGAGAACGACAATGCCTTATGTGAATATCAAAGTGACGCGTGAAGGCACGGCTCCCGGTGCAAGCAGCACCACGCCGGAACAGAAGGCCGCGCTCATCAAGGGCGTCAGCGATCTTCTTTTCGATATTATGGGCAAGCCGCATGACAGTACCTTCGTCGTTATCGATGAAGTCGAGATGGAAAACTGGGGTGTGGGCGGTCTGCCAGTGCCTGAATATCGCAAGCAGCTTGCGGAAAAAGCGGCGAGACAGAAATAGTGTCGTGGCGGCCTTCGGGGCCGCCACCCGCTTTGCACCAAATGAAATGCAGGGATATCACCTCATGGGCAACTGGCAGGACAATCGTATCGTCGACCTTTTCGGGATCGAGCTTCCTATCATTCAGGCACCAATGGCCGGCGCGACGACGCCGGAAATGGTGATCGCAACCAGCGAAGCCGGCGGCCTCGGATCGCTTCCTGCAGCGCTTTTAACGATCGAGCAGACAAGGGCGTCGCTCGAGCAGATACGATCGGCGACGTCAAAGCCGATCAATGTGAATTTCTTTGTTCATGCCAATCCGGCGGCCGATGCCGTTGCCCAGATGAAATGGCGTACCGCGCTTGCCCCTTACTATGTCGAGCTGGGGCTCGATCCCGCCGCGCCGGTTCCGGCGGCCGGGCGTGCGCCTTTCGACGGCGATTATTGTGCGCTTGTCGAGACCTACCGGCCCGAGGTCGTCAGCTTCCATTTCGGCCTGCCGGGACCGGATCTTCTGGAACGCGTGCGGCGTACCGGCGCCAGGGTCATCGCTTCGGCGACGACAGTTGCGGAGGCGCGCTGGCTGGTGCAGCGCGGTGTCGATGCCGTCATCGCCATGGGGCTGGAAGCCGGCGGCCACCGGGGAAATTTCCTTGGTGACGATATGAACATGCAGGTCGGCACGATGGCGCTTGTGCCGCAGATCGTCGATGCGGTTCCCGTACCGGTCATTGCGGCTGGCGGCATCAGCGACCGGCGCGGCGTTCGCGCCGCTTTTGTCCTTGGTGCCTCCGCAGTTCAGGTAGGTACGGCCTATCTCCTTACGCCGGAAGCGAAAATCACCGCCTTCCATCGCGACGCGCTGAAGTCGGCGCGGGACGACAATACTGCCCTGACCAACATCTTTACCGGCCGTCCCGCACGCGGCATCGTCAATCGCATCATGCGGGAGATCGGACCGCTGTCGGCAACTGCACCGGCATTCCCGACCGCCGGCGGTGCGCTTGCGCCGCTGAGGGCGGTGACGGAGAAGGAAGGCCGGCCGGATTTCAGCAATATGTGGGCTGGTCAGGCTGCAAGCCTTGCACACGAAATGTCGAGTGCGGAGCTGACGCGGTATCTCGTCGAAGCAGACTAGGAGCAGGGACCCATGCGGGTCGGCACGGACGTCATGGAGGCCGCTAGCGCGAGGGCGTCGCTTCGCCTGCGATAACGGCACCCGTCTGGACTGGAACGGGGGCTTTGGCGGGTGCGGGCGAGCTCTTCTGCCGCACTTCCGCATCGGACGCGCTGTGCCAGAGTTGCCAGCCTTCTCCCTGGATAAGGCCGCGGTCGGAAAGATCCTTCCAGTGGCGATAGGTGGCGGTGCCCGTGTAGACGAAGTTGCGGGCGTCTTCGGGGGAGGAATACATGGTGTACTCGGCCGTATGTTGCGAGCGGTTGGCAGGATCGGCCACCTTGTGGAGGAAGCTCGACAGGAACTTGAAGTGAAGAAGGGCGCTGGTGACGCCGACGGCGCCGCGCATTTCGCCGAGATTGAGCGAGAGCGGCCAGACCTGATGCGAGGATTTGAGGTAGAGGCGTTCGCCGGACACATAGATCAGCGGGATCTTGTTGAGCGCGGGGCCGTCCCAGACGCGGCCGCGAAAATAGACACGGCCGCGCACACCGCCCTTGATCCAGATGGTGCGGCTCTTCCTGTCGAAGTGCGATTCATAGCCTGAATGGTCGAAAAGGCTGCATATATCGAGAGGATTGCGGCCGGGTTCGCAGATGTTTTCGCTGACGGGATTGCGGCTGTACATGTCGATCATGACGGAGCGCAGCGAATGGGCGCCGACAGATTCCATATAGGCGGTCAGCTGGCCGATCGAACGCGTATCGCAGTGCGGGTAGACCAGGAACTCATCCGCATCGACATAGAGAACCCATTTCTCCTGGCAATGGCGGTTGATGACTGCGTTGATCCAGTCATTGCCGAAGCGGGCTGCCTTGTAGGAACCGGTGGCTGACAGAAGCGAAACGTCTTCCATGCCGGAAAGGAATTCAGCCGTGCCGTCGCTCGAGCCATTGTCGATGCAGATGAAGTGCTCGACACCAAGATCGCGATAATATTGCAGAAAGAACGCCATCCGGTGTCCCTCGTCGCGGATCACGCAGATCAATACGTGGCGTGCCTGCTTCAGGCCGCCACGAAGGCCGGCATAGCCGAGTTGCCCGGCCTTCAGCGAGCGGCGCAGCCGGGCCTTGGCGTAGTGCGAGATGCTGGTGGTCAAAGCGCTCATTTCTGCTCCTGAACACTCGCGCCGGCCTTCAAGACCGGCTCTGCCTGCAGGGATCGGGTCGACCTTTCATCACACGAGATAATCGCCGGCGAGCAGGGTCTGTACGCGCGGATTGGGCATTTCATTCTGCAGGGCATGTCTTACGCGCTCTCGTATCGAACGGTATTTGTAGACGACCTTGCGGTCGAAGCTGATGCCCCGGTAAAGCGCGTTGTAGGCCGGGTGCGTCTTGCGCAGGTCGATATAGACCTGGCTTTCGGTGTCGCTCCACGGGAAGAACGTGCCGTGCCAGGGTTTGGGGTGGGCCATGTAATGGACGATGGCGAGCGAGGACATGTCCACCAGATGCAGGAACTGCTTGGGGAAATTCCAGCGGTTCGACACCAGGATGAGCGAGGAACCGCAGACGTAGTTCAAGGCGCCCTGGTCATGTTTGCCGTCGCAGGCGTCCGGGTTCGTGGCGAAGAGCTGCAGTGCCTCCGGCCCGATCCAGCCGTCGCGGTGGAATTTCAGGACGCCGGCATTGAAATAACTGCTGTCCTTGCCGTTCTGCAGCAGGCCGTGGATGGAGGTATAATCGCGTGCCGCGAAAAACTTTCCGGGCGGTGCGAACGCATTCTCAAGATCGGCAAGGCTGCTGACAATCTGTGTGTCGCCGTCCAGATAGATGATCTGGGTATAGTTTTCGGGCAGGACCTGGGCGAGCACGAGTTTGGCCATTGTGCTGACGCTGATGCGGCCCATGAAATGCGAACCGTCGAGCTTGCCGAGGGATTCGCGCAGCGCTTCCGTCGCGTCCATCAGCTTGACGCCGCTCAGTGCCAGCAGGCCCTTCAGCTCCTCGAAATTATCGAGGTGCTCCGACATGAGAACACAGACATCCGTCTCGGAATTTGCAAACTTCCGCGCCTGCAGCGCCGAAAGAATAGTCGGAAAGGAATATTCGACATCCGTAACGTAGGCCACGCACTGATTACTCATGGTACAATCCTTCTCGCAGTTCTTCGCCTGGAAGTGTCTTTGTTGAATCCGTGGAAAATTTCTCTTTGCCGGGATGCCGCCGTCTGCTTGTTGAAGGCGGGCCAATTCTTGTTCCGCCAGCAACAAAACGTCCCTCGTCGGCGTTTTGATCGCGGCGGATTGTGAGAAAATTAACCATTGCTATCGCTCCACTACCAAAAGCTGGGTGTTGTGGATTTGGCCCTGTAATGTGAAGATCGGCACGGGCGCATGTGGGACGACAGGAAGGGATAAGGCATCGCAATGCTGAACGGCACGATCATTGTGATACTGATTTCGCTTGCAGCCGGAACCGCCATTCGCGCCTGGGCCTTTGCCATATTCGCAATCGTCGTATCGCTCGGTTTCGGCGTCGTGGCCCACCAAAGCGCGTCTCTGCTCGAGGCTGCGCTCTACGGTTTCGGTATCCTCGTGCTGATGCAGGCCTGCTATGTGACCGGCGTCTTCGCAGCCGGGCTCTGGCGTCGCAGCCGCAAGCCGTCCAAGGAGAGTGCCATGGCCGATCCGGCACCTGTGCCGGGCAAGCAGCGGCAAGGCTGATATCGCCGACATCTTTTCGGCCCCGCACATCATCGTGACGAAAATACCGGCGTACTCATCAGAGATGCCGGTGTCCTCTGAAGTCGGGCCATGCGGTTCGGCAGCGTATAGGGTGTTGCCAGGCAACCGCTTGCAAGGCCGGCCGTGATGCTGAACAGCAGGCCAAGGTCGGTGCTGCTGCCGGAAATCGTCGCCGAGGCGATCTGCGCGACGGAGGCGAAAACGGCGGCCATCCCGATCGCCCGGTTTTCGCGGTTCACCAGTTTGCTGCGGGCGGCGGCCATCAGGAGGCTGTAGAGGAAGAGCAGGAAGAGAGCCGTGCCCGTGAGGCCGACATTCGACAGAAGGGCTGCGGCGAAGCTCGATGCGCGCACGGTGCCGAGCCCGGCCCCGAAGGTGGCCGTTTCCACAAAGGAGATCAGCGCCAGCGTGTTCCAGGCGGTACGTTCCTCGCCGGATTGGGATTCGAGCTTGTTGGCAAGGGTCACGTTCGCCAGGTCGCCAAGAGCGTTCCAGACGCTGGGGATCAGCGCCATCGCCAGGACCACGCAAGGCACCATCAGCAGCGTAATCAAAAGGAAGGTGGCATAGGGGCGCGTCGCCTGGCCGCTCAGGAGACGCCTGAGTGCGAACAGCACCACGACGCCGATCATGAAGAGGCCGGCGACATAGGCCGTCGTCGACGTGCAGAGGATCAAGGTCAGGCCGATCGACAGCGTCGCAAAGCCGGTAAAGCGGCTGGGGAAGCGCTCGAGCCAGAGGATGAGCGTGAAGCAGAAGAAGACAAGGGCAGCCGCCCCATAGGCGCTCGCTTCCGGGAAAGAGCCGACAATGCGCTTGAAGCCGCCAATGACCTCGGCCGTGTGCATCGTGTAATTGGCATTGCGCATGAAATCGAGCAGGTCGGGCTGGCCGATCGTGAAGGTCGCGATATCGACGAGGGCGAAACCCAGGCAGACCAGCGCCGTGACGATGAGCTGGCGGGCAATGAAGCGTCCGTGCCCCAGCCGGGCAAGACCGCAGACGACGGCGAAGCAGACGAGGTCGCCGAGCAGGTAGACGGACTGCGTGAGATTGGAGGAACCCGGCGCCAGCGGCGATGCCATGATCGACATCAGGCCGGAACTGCTGCGCGCGGATGAATAGACCAACGTCGCGCCGGCGAAAATACGCGGCAGGAAGAAGGCCGATACCGCGGAAAACAGGACATAGGCGGCAAACCAGAAGCCGGGGCCGGGATAGGCCAGGCTCGTAAGCGCCGCCTGTTTCTGGCGCGGACGCAGCAGCACGCCGATCGTGACGAAGAAGAGCAGGAGGTGGCTCGGCTGAATGCTGCTGCCGCCGAGTGCCGGAAGCTGGAAGGCTGCCGCTGCGCCGAGCAATGTGGAGATGCACAGCGCCGTGATCGCGAAGCGGGATCCGTAATAGACGAGCGCGAGGCCGAGCAGGAGCACAAGGAAGCCGATCGGTTCTATTGTCATGCCGCAGCCTCCGACGGGGGCCGAGGATTCTCTGCTCCTGCGCCACGCGGGCCATGCGTGCGGCCCGACAGGACGGCAAATGCGGACATGAACTCAATTCCGATGCTAACAGGCATAATCCTACCGTGGTCTCCTAGTTCGATCCTGTCTGCGATACCCAGTTCGGTGGCGGCGCATCGCTCCGGGCTATGTCGGGAATAGGGGCGGCGGCCGCCTGCTGCGGCTGCGGCGCCGGCGTGGCGGCGGAGACATCGGCCGCTGCCTCGACGCCGATCTCGATAATGTCGTGCGGCAGCAGGGCCGTGTTCTCATCGGCCACGATATTGCTGTAGCTGCCGTCTTCGTTGCGGCGAACGATCTTGAAGTTCTTTTTCGTCTTGCCGAGGAGCGTCGATTCCGCGCCCATGCGGGCGAGTTCCGCGCTATAGCCGGCCTGATCGCCGAGCAGTTGCGCCACCTGCATATCGATGCCCGCCTTGTTGATGGCCAGGCTGATCGTGTTCAGCTCCTGCTGGTTTTCGGCGTTCCGCTTGTTGATGATGGTTGCCTTTTCGCGCTCGCTCTCGTTCAAACCCTGGCGCGACTTGGTCAGCGCGATCTCGAGATCCAGCAATTCGCTCTGCGCTTCCGCCAGGCCGCGATCGACCGAATATTGGCGGGTGTTGCTGGTGAGGCCCTTGCTGACGAGGCTGTTGACGTTGTTCAGCTCCTGCTGCGCAAGGTCGATCTGCCGCTTCTGGGAGACGATCTTGGCTTCGAGCGATTGGATTTCCTGCGTGTAGAGGCGGCTGAGATCGTTTGCCGCCTCGATCTGGCTATTGGATTCGACCGCCCGCAGGCGCATCAGGTTCAGTTCCTCTGCCTTGAGCTTGTCGATATCGGGTACGCCGGCGAGTTCGGCGGGAATGTCGAAATCGGACTGGCCGGCGATCTCGGCGCGCAGGCGCGCGGCACGCATCAGGAGATCGCGGCGGTTGAGGACGGCTGTACGATAGTCGCCGGCAGCCTGAATGCGGTCGCGGTCGTAATAGCTGCTGTCGTCACGCGCGCGCATGTAGCCGCCGGCAACGCTGACGGCCTTGATGACGGTCATGTTGGCCTCGAAGGGATAACGTCCCGGCCGCTCGATGCTGCCGTTGACGAAGATCGGCGCATGCTGGTCGATTTCGACGGCGATGAACGGCCGTCCGGGAAGGTCGGCCTTTTCGGCCAACGCATCTGAAATGGCATCCGACAGCTGCTCGGTCGTCTGACCGGAGGCCCTGATCTGGCCGGCGATCGGAATCGACAGGTTGCCTGCATCGTCGACAGTGTAGGTTCCGTCGAGAGCTTCCCAGCTCGCATATTTGGAATCGGCGGACCGCCATTCCACGATCCGCAGCTTTATCTTGTCCTCGGGAACGAGCGTGTAGTTGTCGGCGCGGGCAGCGCTCCATCCCATCGCGCAGCTGAAGACGGCGGCAAGGCCGACGAGCGCAAGACGATCAGCGAAAAACGTGGGTCTCATGGCGTCTGTTACCTCCGTTTTGCCGCGATGGATGGCGAGGCCATCTCACGGTTTGAGGACTGGCTGAGTTCGAGGATGCGCATCGGGGATGCACGTCCCGTCAGAAGGTCGGACAAAGCCAGGAAATTGCCGTTCAGCCGGCCGCGGCGGTCGACCGCGCGATCGTTGAGCAGCGCGCCGCGGGCGTTTGCCAGGATGTTGCGGCCGATCTGCGCCAGCGCACGGGTCGCGGACATGGTGCCTTTGCGCATCAGGTGCACGGGATTTGCGACTTGCGAGTAGCCGAGCCTCTTGCCGGGCTGACGTCCGGACTTGACGCCAAGATGCACGCCACAGGCGCCCGAAATACGCACCGATCGTCCGAAGCGGGCGATGGAGCGGCTGAAATCGACATCTTCGAGCCAGCCGTAGAGCGGCAGCTCCTCGTCGAAGGCGAGGCCGTGACCGACGACTGGTGCCAGCCGGACCGCCATGTTGCATCCGTAGGCGTTGTAGACTTCCGTCACCTGCTCGGCTCTTTCGCCGGCGGTCTTGATGACATCGATGGCTTCGGACTGGGTCAGCCCTTTGCCGAGGATGCCGTCTGCGAGGACGTCGCCGGTCGCGATGACCACATCCGGATCGTCGGCGAAAACGGCGGCCATGCGCGAAATGAAGCCCGGCGCCGGAATGAAGTCGTCGTCGAGGAAGATCAGCACGTCCATGTCCGCGCTTGCCGCCTCGATGATCCGATTGCGCTGGCAGGTCAGGCCACGAGGGCCGAGCATCAGTTCCACGCCCTTCCGGCCGGCGAGCCCGGCAGCGTCATCCAGGCTGGGGACGCAGACGATGATGCGCTCCGGATGGGGCTGGAGGCCGTCGAGATAGGTGACTGTCTCCAGAAGCGTCGCCGGTCGGCCCGCCGAGGCAATGCCGACGGCTATCTTGAGCTTGGGTGCCTGCAATGTCGGGATCGTCATGGCTGAACACTCGACGGTGTGTTGTTGACGATCGCGCCGAGGATTTCTGCCCCGACATTGCGCATGCTGTCGACGACGCGGACCGTTTCGTCGATCGAGGTTTGGCCGTAACAGGTCACAACGAGAACGCCGTCCAGTTCCGGAGCGATCGCATTGGCGTCCGGCGACGAGGTGAAGGCGGAGATATCGACGAATATCGCGTCGAATTCCTTCTTCAGATCGTTGAAGTTGAGCTGGGTGCGGCGCGAGCTCAGGCGAATGGCGGGTGTCACGGCGCGGACCTTGCCGAGCGGCAGGAATTTCAGCGTCGGCGTCAGTGACAGGGTGGCGGTGCGGATCGCCTCGATATTGTCGAGCACGTCGATCAGGCCGGCTGAACTGTTCGGGGCGATGGACTTGCTGAGCGAGGACTTCGTCGCAGCCGCATCGATCAGCAGGGTGCGTGAGCCCGATATCGCCGAGAGCACGGCCAGTTCGCAGGCGATGGTGGATGCTCCGTCGCCCGGGTTGACGGCGACGATGCCGATCACCACGCGCCGTCTGCGACGGAAGCCGGTGACGGTCGCGCCAAGCTCGGCCATTCCCGGGATCATCGGATAGGCGACGGTGCCGCTGTCGCCGGCGGTCGGCAGTGCGGCCGCGCGCCCGCTCCTCTTTGCGCGTCCGAGAGAGGTGACGAAAGCCAGGCCAGCCGCCTGCGAGAGCTGCTGGGTGCGCATGATGCGCCGGTCGCTGACATGGCGGATCATGGCGAGGCCGAGGCCGGAACCGGCGCCGACGATCAGTGCGAAGGCAAGGATCAGCGAATTGTTCGGCTGCGCCTTGGAGAGCGGTGAGGTCGCCTGCGAAACGATGGTCGCGTCGGAGACCGGATAGGAGATGCGCTGCTTGGCCTCGGTATATTGGGTAAGCGTATTTTCGAAGAGCGTGCGGCGGGCGTCGGTCGCGCTCTGCAACTCCGCAAGCTTGAACTGATCGCGCGGATTCGCCTTGAAGGTGGCAAGCGCGTTTGCGGCATCGGCAAGCCCGCGCTGCTGTTCGTTGACGAATTGCTCCAGCCATTCGCTATATTGCTGGGCTGCCGCCGCCTTCATCTGAACGTTCTTGCGAATGTATTGCTGGGCAACGGCATCGGCGATCTCGACCGCCCTCTGCGGGTCGGATGCGGATGCGGATATTTCGAGGATCGTCGACTGGCCGATGCGGCGCATTGCGACGATATTGCGCAGACGCGCGATCGCCCAGTCGGTCCGCGACGTCTGCTGGCCCGTCGCAGGCTGGGCCTTGTTCGAGTTCGCGGCATCCTGTGCCGTGTCGGGCTGGGTGGTGCTGGCGAGGTTGCCCGTCAGCCAGTCCTTGACCCTGTCCTGCAGGGAAAGGGCCTGACCGGAAAAAGCCGGATCGTCGGCGAGGTTCAATGCGTTCACGGCGCCGCCAAGGACATCGCTGGATTTGGCTATTTCAAGCTGCGCATCGATGAAGGCGTCTTCGGCGAAGGCTCTTTGGGCGTCCGAGCCGTTCACCTGCGGGAAGACCATAAGCTGGGTACTGGCCACGTAAGTCGGCTTGGCGATCAGAAGATAGGCGCCGGCGAGCGCCACGAAGGCCAGGATGGTCGACCCTATCCAGGGCCAGCGCATTCTGACGAAAAAGGACATGTCCCGCAGCGTCAGCGGCGAACTCGCGCTGACGGCGGCCGGCAGGGATATCGGGGAGACGCTGCTGAAGACGTGATTTGAGTTCATAGTGTCCTGATCCAAAGGGCGAGAGTGTCTTCTTCGTTGCTGTCCAGCAGGTGCATGGCCCGGCGGGGCCATATGTCGTTTGCGGATTAGTAGCAGCCGCGCTGCGAAAACAGCGCCGGAACGGTCTTCGCGATGATGATGAAATCGCGCGTGAGCGACCAGTTGCGGACATATTGGACATCGAGCGCAACGCGGTATTCGTAGCTGACATCGTTACGCCCGCTGGTCTGCCACTGCCCGGTCAGGCCCGGTCTTGCGGCCATGTAGCTCGTCACATGCTCGCCGTAGCGGGTGAGCTCGTCGGCCGTCACCGGTCGCGGGCCTACGATGCTCATTTCGCCGCGCAGGATATTGATGAGCTGCGGCAGCTCATCAATGCTGGACTTCCTCAGGATCTCGCCCACCGTCGTAATACGCGGATCGTTCTTCAGTTTCCGCGTCGCTTCCCACTCGGCTCGCGCTGACGGATTGGTGCGCAGCAGTTCGGCGAGCTGGGCGGCGGCATCGGTCTTCATCGTGCGAAACTTGAGGCAGCCGAAGGCGGCGCCTCCGTAACCAATGCGCGTATGCGAATAGAAGATCGGTCCCTGATCGCTCAACTTTACGATGAGTGCCACGATCAACATCAGCGGCGACAGCAGAACCAGGGCGGTGGCCGCCATCGCGATATCAACCGCCCGCTTGGATGCCCTGCCGACGACGTGGGGCCGCGATGCCGAGCGCCGATCCTTGTTCGGCCCGGACTGGTCAACATTCGGCCAGGATTCACGAACTTCAATACTCTGTGCTTCCCAAGTCATTGACCGACTCCAACAGTTTCCGTTTAGAACCTTATGAAGTTTGGTGCAGCGCAATGTGCTTGTCTGTGACCGCGGTCATAATGATTAGCAAATTCTTTATGCTAATACTGTGATGCTACGGAGTTCGCCACGAATTCAGCGGCAGAGGATTTCCAAATCCTAATTTTATTCGAGATTTTAACTTAGTATGGCGTCAGAACGCGCGGCTTGAATAGATAAAGTCGGGCGTTATAACTGTTTTTTGGACAATGTTGATTTCAATCGCCCCAAAAATGGGCAATTCGGCATAATACACCCCTCGAATTCGACGGATGCTAGAAAAAATATAATCTATATAACTGCTGGTATCGTCACTATTATTTGAGATGCTCTTGTCATCTTCGATTGTTATTTGACTCTCAAGTTAGGACAATATAAATGATGCAGTGCAGCATCAGCTATGACCAATCTGTTTGTTTGGGGAGTTATGCGCATGGACGGAGCTACACAAGCGAGAGACTATAGGGTCGCTATGGGCAAGGCGGCTATTAGCGTTGTTCCGGATTCATCTTTGAACAACCGCATCTCAAACGACGACGACTTCCCGTTCTGCCGCGCGACTGTACGCAACTTCCGACGCGGCGAACTAATCGCAGGCGCCGGAGTCTTTGTAGACATGTTTGCTCGCGTGCAGCGCGGGCTGGTCAGCGCCAGTACGATGCTGCCGGATGGCAGGGAATTCATTGTCGAGATCATTCCGAGGGGAGGTCTGATCGGCGAACTTGAAGTATTGCGCAAGCAGATGCTGAACCTGGAGTATAGGGCCAGTTCGGATTGCGAGCTATACTTCTTCGAAGGCCGGCTGCTGCGGGAAAGGTACGCAACCGATCCGCAGTTTCAGGAAAAGGTCTTTTCCAGAACGCTTGCGCGCGTTTCCGAGCTGGAGCGCCGCATCATTTCGAATGCCGGATCGAGCCTGCAGTCGCGACTGGCGGCAATGCTTCTGCGGCTGTCTTCTGTCTACGGAAGGGATACGCCGGCCAACCGGGACGTGCTGGTCATTTCCCAGAACGACCTGGCGGCGACGCTTCCGGCCTCTCGCGAAAAGGTCAACCAGTGCTTGCGGCGCCTGCGCGAATGCAAGGTGATCGACGGGGCTCAAGGCAGGATCCGTATCCTCAACCGCAAGGCGCTGGAAGCCTATGCCGACGGTGCAGCCTCGGCAAAATAGTGCGCTTCGTCCCGAACCGGCGAGCGTCTGCCGCCGGCTCGCGACCACTTCACCTCTCATGGACGGCGTAGGGGCCTAGCCGTCAAAAGCATCCATTGTGTCTGTCGTCGGAGAGCTTCTATGAACGACATCGGCCAACTGCGTCCTGAGGAAAATGGGTCCGCCGTTTCGACGTTGCGGTGGCCGGCTTCCGGACGCTATGCCAAAATATGGAGGGACGGTATCGCTGCGCGACCGGTGCTCGACCGCGTGGTCATCATCGATGACTATTCGACGGCGAGGGGCGGGGCGACCGCGCTTGCGGTACTGTCGGCGAAACTCTTGCGCGGGCTCGGCATTGCCGTGACCTATATATGCGGCGACGACGGCGCCAACGAGGAGCTTGCCTCTCTCGGCGTCCCGATCGTCAAGCTCAACAGCCGCGACCTTCTGAGCTCCAATCGTGCGAAGGCCTTCGCAACAGGCATTCACAATCCCGCGGCCGCCGGCATGATTTCCGCCTGGATACGTGCCAACGATACGCCGAAGACGGCCTACCATGTTCATGGCTGGCATCAGATCCTGTCGCCGGCCGTCTTCGATGCGCTTGCGCCGGTTGCCGAGCGATGCGTCGTTCACGCGCACGATTTTTTCAACGGATGCCCCAACGGGGCGTTCTTCGATTATCGGGCGCAAGAGATCTGCCGGCGGCGCCCGCTCGGGGCAAGCTGCATCGCCACTTCCTGCGACAAGCGCAGCTATGCGCAGAAACTGTGGCGAACGGCGCGCGGCGCCAATCTCTTCCGTGCGCTCAGAAGCCGTCCCGCCTTCGGCAGGGTCATTCTGCTCCATGAAAAGATGGCCGAATTCCTCGTCGGTTCGGGCTACCGGCCGGAACGGCTGATCACCATCCGCAACCCGATCGCGCCGCTGACGGCCGAGCGTGTCGCAGCCGAGGACAATGACGAATTCGTCTTCATCGGCCGGCTGGATGAGGAAAAGGGCATAGAAGACGCGCTTGCTGCCGTGCGCCGCGCCGGCGCAAGGCTCTGCGTGATCGGTGACGGACCGCTGATGCCGAAGGTTGCGGCGGCCGGCGAGCACGTGCGGGCCATGGGCTGGCAGTCGCATGCGGAGATCGGCCGGATCATCCGCACCGCAAGCGCACTCGTCATGCCGTCCCGTTATCCCGAACCGTTCGGCCTCGTGGCGATCGAGGCGGCGCGCAGCGGCCTTCCCGTCATCATAACCAAGGGCGCTTTCCTTGCAGAGGAAATGGAGAGGGCCGGAATGGCGATCTCCTGCAACACAATGGACGAGCAGGCCTTTGCCGCGACATTGGCGGCCTTCCGCCAGATGCCCAGGGAGGGTGTCCGCCTGATGAGCGAGCGTGCCTTCCGGCTGTCGCCCAATCTGGCAACGACGCACGAAGAATGGCGCGACGCCCTTCTCGCTCAATATCGCAGTCTCATTCCGACACATGTGGTGCCCGAGCCGAGGGGCGGGGCAATTGTACAAGGAGCGTTCAGGTGACTGTCAAAGCAGCAAGCTCTCTCCCAGAAGCAATGGCATTCCGGGGCGATGCCCCCGTCGTGGCGCGAAGCCGGGCCGTCGAGGCCGGCGGCAGGGCCGAGGCGAAACCGCTTCGCGTCGCCATCGTCCACTACTGGCTGGTGTCGATGCGCGGTGGCGAAAAGGTGGTGGAGGAACTCTGCCGCATGTTTCCGCAGGCAGATATCTTCACGCTGGTCCATAATCCCGACCGGACCAGCGATTTCCTGAACAGCCGCAACATATATACGTCCTTCCTGCAGAAGATTCCGCGGGCGACGCGCCACTACACGAAGATGCTGCCGCTCATGCCCTTTGCGCTCGAGCACTTCGACCTTCAGGACTATGATCTTGTCATTTCAAGCGAATCCGGCCCTGCCAAGGGCATCATCACGCGGGCGGATGCGCTTCACATCTGCTACTGCCATTCGCCGATGCGCTATATCTGGGATCAGTTTCACGTCTACCGGCGCGGCGTTTCCTGGGTCGGCAAGGCCATGATGTCGCTCACCGCCCCGATGCTGCGTGCCTGGGATGTAACGACCGCCTCGCGCGTCGATACGTTCGTGGCGAATTCCAGCTATGTCGCGGGCCGTATCCGCCGCTTTTATGACCGCGACGCCGTCGTCATCTATCCGCCGGTTGCGACCGACGATTTCGCCATCGGGCAGGGCAAGGGCGAATTCTATCTCTATGCAGGCCAGCTCACCGCCTATAAGCGGCCGGATATTGCCGTGAAGGCCTGCACGGAAATGGGCCGCAATCTGGTCGTGATCGGGGAGGGCGAGCAGGAAGCCTATCTGAGGTCAATCGCCGGGCCGACCGTACAATTCCTCGGCCACCAGCCGTTCCCGGTTCTGCGCGATCACCTGTCGCGTTGCCGGGCGCTGCTGTTCCCCGGCATCGAAGATTTCGGCATTCTTCCCGTGGAAGCGATGGCGTCCGGCCGGCCGGTTCTGGCCCTTGATGCCGGAGGCGCGCGCGAAACCGTCTGCGCGCCGCATGTCGGCTTCCGTTTTGCAGAGCAGAGCGTGGAAGCGCTGATGGAAACGATGGCGGCGTTCGAGGCGGTCGAGGATACGCTCGATCCGGCCGCGATCCGAAACCACGCGCTGAGATTCTCCGCCGCGGTTTTCCGCGACCGCCTCGGCTTGCTGATCGACGAGCAACTGGCCAAACACGGGCGCCAGGCCGCAAGCCCCGTCAGGAGGAAGGCAAGCTGACGCGCAAAATCGGCCAGGAGGCCGGCAAAACCGGAGCGGCGGGTAGGCCGGCGCCCCGGAAAAGGTTGGTTGCACATGGCCAGGGACCAGATCGTGTCAAGCGTATCGCATAAAACGGCAACAGCAAGTATCTGGACAATCGGCGGAAAATTCCTGGCACGACTGCTCGATTTCGTGAGCCTGCTTGTGCTTGCGCGACTTCTGAGCCCGGCCGATTTCGGCATCGTCGCCATCGCTACGTCGGTTCTCGTGATCGTCGAGGCGATCCTCGATCTTCCGCTCACCCAGGCGCTGGTACGCATTCCCTCGCCATCGGAGCGGATGTTTGCAACCGCCTTCACGCTCAGCCTCATCAGAGGGGTCGCGATCAGCCTGCTGATGATCGTCATCGCCTGGCCGATGGCTGTCGTCTATAACGACACGCGGCTTTTTCCGCTCGTTGCCGTGGTTTCGATCGCGCCGGCGATGCGAAGCGTGATCAGCCCGCGCATGGTGCTTTTCATGCAGCGCTTCGACTTCCGGCGCGAATTTGCCCTCGACCTCATCACCAAAGGGTCGACCCTGATTTTCGGTGTAGGCGTGGCACTCGCGACGGACAGCTACTGGGGGCTGGCGTTCGGCGCCGTCGCAGGGCCGACCGCGGCGACTATCGTCTCCTATATCTTCGCGCCGATGCGGCCCAGACTCAGCCTCTCGGAATGGAAACATTTCCAGGACATGATCGGCTGGAACACGGTTTCGCAGGTTCTCAATTCGCTCAACTGGCAGATGGATCGGCTGCTGCTGCCGCGTTTCACGAGCCTTTCCACCTATGGCGCCTTCAGCGTCGCGGACAACCTTGCCGGCATTCCCTATCAGACATTCGTCGGTCCGCTCATGCGTCCGCTGATGGCCGGTTTTTCCAACGTCAGCGATCGGGGCAAGCAGACGGCGGCCTATCTGAAGGCCACCAACGCGATCATGGTCGTGGCGGCGCCGATCCTGCTCGTCATCATCCTGCTGGCCGAACCGATCCTGCGCATTGTCGTGGGCGAGAAGTGGGCGTTTGCGGCACCGATCCTGCAGTGGCTGTGCATCGTCAGCCTGATCGGCCTGCCGACGACGATCATGCCGCCGGTCGTCATGGTTCTCGACAAGACCCGCTATGTGGCGCTCAGGATGTTTGCTGAATTTGCGGTGCGGGCGCCGGTTACGGTGCTCGGCGTGATGATGTTCGGGCTTGACGGCGCGCTGGCCGCGCGCGTCATCGCCGCTGTCGTTGCCTGTGCCGTCTGCATCATCATCACCCGCCGGCTGATCGGTGCCTCGATCGGCGCGCAGTTCCATGCGGTCGTCCGGCCGCTTGCGGCCTGCCTGCCGATGATCGGCTTCCTGCTCTGGATTCAGCCCGTTCTCATCGCCATGCCGCTCGGCATCGACCTTGTCATTGGCGTCGGCCTCTGCAGCGGTGCAGCTCTTGCCATCTTCTGGCTCTCTTCCCTGCTCCTGTGGCAGGTGGCGGGGCGGCCCGACGGGCTGGAAGCCATCATTGTCAGGAGGTTTATGCCCTGGCGAAACGGAGTCGTCGTTTCATGATCGGCTCGCAAAACCCCGCAACGGGGTCGAGATCTCCTGGAGGGAGAACCATGCGTCACGCGAAGTTTGCCGGTAGATTTGCGCTTCTGATCCTCATCTGCCTTTTCGGCCCGCCCGGCCCTCGGCCCAGCGAAGCGGAAGAACCGCTCAATCTCGACGATTTTCAGCTCACCTTCGCCGAGGACTTCAACACGCTCGATGTTTCGGCCTGGGGAGAAAACCGATCGCGCTGGATCGCCCACACCCCCTGGAACGGCGATTTCGGCGATGCCCGCTTTACCGACCCGATGGACGGTTTTCCTTTTACGGTCAATGACGGCATCTTGCGGATCGAGGCTCGCAAGGATGCGGACGGCAAGTGGCGGTCCGGTCTCATCGCTTCGACCAATCCGAAGGGCGAGGGCTTCTCGCAAAAATTCGGCTATTTCGAAGCCCGCATGAAGCTGCCGCCGGGCAAGGGCGTCTGGCCGGCCTTCTGGCTGATCGGTCTCGACCGGTCCAAATTCACCTCGGAAATCGACGTGATCGAATATTACGGTCGCGCGCCCGGCGAGTTCAGCATAGGCTATCACGTCTGGCGGCCGAGCAACCAGCACACGACGGACGGCCACCTGACGAATGTGCCCGAAGGCTCGCTCAGCAGCGACTACCATACGTTCGGCGTGGATATCGGCCCGCAGAAATCAACCTTCTATCTGGACCGCAAGCCGCTGTGGAGCTTCGACACGCCGCCGGAATTCCAGATGCCCTTCTACCCGCTGGTCAATCTTGCGCTCGGGGCAGGCTGGCCGATCGACGAGACGCCGAACCCGTCCTACCTGCTGGTCGACTATATCCATGTCTACCAGCGCAAGAGCCTCGTTTCCGGCGAATAAAGGCTCTATGGCTGGGGCCGGAGGGCGGTCTGCGAGCGCTTGAGCGCATCGAGCACGATGCCGGTCAGACGGCGCGACGGGGAACTGCGTGGCCAGAGCATGCCGACCTCTCGCGGTGGAAAGGGCACGGGCAGTTCGAGGACGGCGAGGTTGAGGCCTTCCGGCCAGGGCCTTGCCCAGTCCGGCACCAGCGAAACGCCGAGCCCGTTGGCGACCATGACCGAGATCGCCTCGAGGGAATCGAGTTCCAGCCGCTCGGCCGGTTTCAGGCCCTGCCTTTGAAGATACTCGTCGGCAAGACGGCCGCCCCAGTTGTTGCGGTCGTAGCGGATGAAGGGACGGGTCTTCAGGAGCGTGTGCGGGTTCTCGCCCTGGCAGTCGGCAGGGGCGACGAGAACCAGGCGTTCGGCGCGCAGCAGCTCCCATTCCAATGTTTTCGGTATTGAAAAAGGTGGTTTCACGAGGATCGCCGCGTCGATATCGCGGTCTATCAGCCGCTGATAGAGATCGGTGGAGGGGCCGGGCAACAGGAAGACCTCCACATGCGGCATGCTGGCAAACACTTCATGAAGAGCGGCCGGCAGCAGCCCGGTCAGCGCGGTGGTGATAGCGCCGAGCCGAAGCTCGCCGGAGGGCAGATCGGCATTGGCGAGGCTGCGCAGGTCGCGGACCTCGGCGAGGATCCTGCGGCTCTTTTCGATGATGGCGTGGCCGGTATCGGTCGGGCGCACGCGGCGGCCGACGCGGGTCAGGAGCGGCACGCCGACATCGTCTTCCAGTGCCTGCATGCGCTGGGCGACCGCGGCCGGTGTGATGCCGAGGCGGCGGGAGGCTTCGGCCAGTGATCCAAGCTCGGCAACCAGGAGGAAAGTATCGAGAAAACGTGTCTCCATAAGAACAGATTTTCTATCTTCTGAAAGCAGAAAAAGCGAGATTTTTCTTCTTCTTGCGATCGCCATAATGCGGGCGAAACGGGAGTACCTGCCTTGGATATGCAATTGAACGGAAAGACCGCGCTGGTATTCGGCGCGGGTGGTGGACTGGGTGGGGCGATTGCCCGCTCGCTGGCTCAGGAAGGCGTCCGCGTCGCCGTTGCCGATATCGATGAGGCGGCGGCCGCAAAGACGGCGGAAGGCATTGTTTCCGCCGCAGGACAGGCGCTTGCTATCGGCTGGGACATTGCCGATCTCTCCGTCATCGAGGCAAGACTGGCGGCAATCGCCAAAGCGTTCGGACCTGTCGATATCCTTGTCAACAACACGGGTGGTCCGCCACCGACGCCCGCATCCGGCCAGGCGGCCGAGACCTGGTCGAAATATTTCGACATGATGGTACGCTCGGTGATTGCGGTAACGGATGCCGTGCTGCCCGGCATGAAAGAACGCGGCTGGGGCCGCATCATCACGTCGACGTCTTCGGGCGTCGTGGCGCCGATCCCCAATCTCGGGATCTCGAACAGCTTGCGCCTGGCGCTGGTCGGCTGGTCGAAGACGCTTGCCCGCGAGATCGGGCGGGACGGGATTACCGCCAATATCGTGCTGCCGGGGCGCATCGCGACCGGCCGCATCACCTTCCTCGACGAGCAGAAGGCCAAGCGCGAACACCGGCCCGTGGAAGAGGTGACGGCGGAGAGCACCGCCTCGATCCCTGTCGGGCGTTACGGACGACCGGAGGAATATGGGGACACGGTTGCTTTTCTGGCCAGCCCGCGCGCATCCTATATCACCGGCTCCGTCATCCGTATCGACGGCGGCCTCATCCAGAGCATATGAGGTGCCGACAATGTCTCTCGATCCGGCTGTCGTCGAAACCCTGAAGGGCGTTTCCACGGCAACACTGACGACAGTGCTTCTGAAAAAGGGGCTGAGAAATGTCTGGATGCGCGGCACCAGGCCGCTGAGGCCCGGCCAGGAGCGGGTCGTCGGGCCGGCATTCACTCTGCGCTTCGTGCCGGCGCGCGAGGATCTGGCGACGCCCGAGAGGTGGGCTTCGCCGATTTCCACGCGAGCGGCGATCGAAGACATGCCGGAAGGATGCGTTGCCGTGGTCGATGCCATGGGCGTGCAGGATGCCGGCATTTTCGGTGATATTCTCTGCGCGCGGATGATGAAGCGTCGGGTCGCGGCTCTCGTCACCGACGGTGTGGTGCGCGACCTGGAAGGCGTGCTTGCAAGCGGGCTGCCCGTCTGGTGCGACGGCATGTCTGCGCCCCCTTCGGTCGCCGGGCTGACCTTCGTCGGCTGGCAGCAGCCGATCGCCTGTGGCGGCGTCGCGGTTTTTCCTGGCGATATCGTCGTTGCCGACAAGGATGGCGCAGTGCTCATCCCGGCCGCTCTCCTGGAGGCAGTACTTGCCGAGGCACCGGAGCAGGAGCGCATGGAAGCCTGGATCATGACCGAGATCGACCGGGGCGTGCCGCTTCCCGGTCTCTATCCCATGAATGCGGAAACAAAAGCACGCTATCAGGCGTGGAAGGATGCACAATGAGCTTCGGACCCGACGCAAAGGGCGTCTATGCCATCGCAACCACGCCGTTCCTGGCGGATGGCACGCTTGATACGCCATCGATCGACCGGCTGACCGATTTCTATCAGGATAGCGGCGTCACCGGCATGACCATCCTCGGCATCATGGGTGAGGCGCCGAAGCTGGAACCGGCGGAATCGCGGGCGATCATTCGCCAGGTGGTCGGCCGGTCCAGAGTGCCCGTTATCGTCGGCGTCTCGGCACCCGGCTTTGCGGCGATGCGCTCGCTCGCCCGCGATGCGATGGACATGGGGGCTGCCGGCGTGATGATCGCGCCGACGCCGGCGCTGCGCACCGACGAGCAGATCGTCCAGTATTTCGCCCAGGCCGTCGAGGCCGTCGGCACGGACGTTCCCTGGGTGCTGCAGGACTATCCGCTGACACTGACGGTCGTCATGTCGGCGAGCGTGATCGCCAGGATCATTTCCGATCATCCCTCATGCCTGATGCTCAAGCACGAGGATTGGCCGGGGCTGGAGAAGATCTCGAAACTGCGTGCCCTGCAGAAGGCCGGCGAGCTGCGCCCCTTCTCGATCCTCTGCGGCAATGGCGGCATGTTCCTCGATTTCGAGCCGGAGCGCGGTGCGGACGGCGCCATGACCGGCTATGGCTTCCCCGACATGCTGGTCGAGCTGGTCGGTCTCTTTGCGGCCGGCAAGCGCGACGAAGCGCACGATCTCTTCGACGCGCATCTGCCGCTGATCCGTTACGAGCAGCAGCTCGGCGTCGGGCTTGCCGTTCGCAAGCATGTTCTCATGCGCCGGGGCGTCATCACATCGGATGCGCAGCGCAAGCCCGGAAGCGCTCTCAGCGTGACGGCACGGGCCGAGGTCGATTATCTTCTGCGCCGTCTCGCGCGGCATGATCCGCGCGCACCTGTCTGAGGCACCTGGCTCCCCGCGCTCAGGCGGGGAGCCGTTCGTGCTCAGGATGCAGGTCCGGCTTCCGTCCCACGCAGCGCGGCAATGATGTTGTCTGCCGTCTGAAGCCCGGTCCGCTCGACCGCGGCACTCGTCTGCGAGGCGATATGCGGGGTCAGGATAATGTTCGGGGCCGTCAGCAGCGGATTGCTCGGATTGACCGGCTCTTCCGAGAAAGTGTCGAAGGCAGCGCCGGCAAGCTTGCCGGAACGGAGCGCTTCGGCAACGGCGGCCTCGTCTACCAATGCGCCGCGCGCCGTATTGATGAGCAGCGCGCCGGCTTTCATCCGGCCGATTGCCGTTGTGTCGATCAGGCCCGTGGTTTCCGGCGTCGCAGGGCAATGAAGGCTGACGATATCGGCCGTTTCCAGCAGCTGTTCGAAGGTGACTGCGGTGACGGGAAGTTCCCCCGTCCGAGGAGTGCCACCCGGCCTTGCGGCGATCACCCTCATGCCCAGCGCGTGCGCCGTCACAGCCATCCGTCCGCCGATATGGCCGAGGCCGATGATGCCGAGCGTTCGACCCGCAAGTTCGCGACCCTGGTATCCTCCGCGGTCCCAGTGGCTGTCGCGCATGCGATCGGTCAACCGTGGCAGATCCCGGCCGAGAGCCATGATCATGGAGAGCGCGAGTTCCGCAACCGCAGCCGCGCCCGCTTCACCGGCGGTGGTGACGGCGACACCGGCATCACGAGCGGCCTGCAGATCGACGCTGTCGACGCCGGCGCCATGCTTGGCGATGATCTTGAGCGACCTTGCCGTCTCGATGAGCCGCCGCGTGATCGGCGGGTTGCCGCGCAGCAGGATTGCGTGGACCGGTCCGCTGCCGACAGCGTCGAGCAGAGCCTGTTCGTCGGGCATCGCCACCGTGAATTCGAGAGACATGCCGGCTCGCTCCAGCCTTTCGCAGGCAGGCTTCGCCAGTGCGTTACTCGTTACGAGCACGCGGTATTTTTCATCTGTCATATGCACTTTTCCCAGGAGTGAGATGCCGCAGCATATTGCGTCGCGCCGATTGCCGAAAGGCTTCCTGGCCGGTGCGTGGAGTTTCCGCCACGGCCTTTCCCGATCTAATTCGAGGAATTGAGAATACGGACCGGCTTTCCCTCGATCCAGGCGGCGATATTCTCGACGGCATCGCCATAGAATATGCGATAGGTCGCCTCTGTCACATAGCCGAGATGCGGGGTGGCGACCACATTGGCGAGGCGCCGGAAGGCGTGGTTTGCGGGCAGGGGCTCCTCATCGAAAACGTCAAGGCCGGCGCCTGCGAGATGACCGCTTTCCAGCGCGGCGATCAATGCCGGTTCATCGACGAGTGGACCGCGGGACGTATTGAGGAGAATCGCGCCCGGCTTCATGAGGCCGAGTTCGCGCCTGCCGATGATGCCTGTTGTTTGCGTGTTCAGGGTCAGATGTATCGTGACGATATCGGCGGCGGCCAGCAGTTCATCGAGGGAGGCGGCGTAGCCTATGCCGAGATCGGCGCTCTTTTGCGGCGTGTTGGAGCGCGACCAGGCGGCAACGTTCATGCCGAAGGCGCGACCATAGGCGGCGACCTGCTGGCCGAGCTTGCCAAGGCCGGCGATGCCGAGCGTCAGTCCCCGGAGATCGCGCCCGACCGACAGCTGCCAGGGGTTCCGGGCTGCACGGAAGTTGGCGACTTCGGAGGGAATATGACGAACAAGCGCCATGAGCAGTGCCCAGGTCAGTTCCGCGGCCGAGCCGACGAAGCCGCGCGTGCCGGCAACCGCAATACCAAGGCGGGCGGCCGCGGCCATGTCGATCGAGGCATTGGCCATGCCGGTCGTAACCAGCAATTTCAGCTTCGGCAGCCTGCTGAGGCGTTCGGCGTCGAAGGCGGTCCGTTCCCGCATGGCGATGACGATGTCGTAGTCTGCCAGCCGGGTGATCAGCGCATCGGTATCGGCAATGTGGTCGTCGAAACGGTTGATCTCGACCTTTCCTTCGACATTGCTCCAGTCGGCCATGGTGAGGGCGACGCGCTGGTAGTCATCGAGAATAGCGCAGCGTAAAGGCATTGGAAAAACTCCACGAAGTATCGATGTTTGTCACCCGGGCCGGAGAAGCTTTATCGCATATTCGAGGGCGATGGTGGCCGCTCGCGCAATCGTGAAAGCGGTGTTGGCCCGTCGAGTTCTGCCGAATGCTGCCGGAGCAGAGCAAGGAATTCAGCCTGAAGCGTCGTCGGCAGCCAGTGGCGGCGCAGCGTGACGCCGACGGGGCGGCGCGAATCCGGCAGCGGATAGTCCATCACGGCCAGGAAGTTCGCCGCCAGCTCATAGCGGATCTGGTGGCGGGAGAGCAGCGCGAGATGATCGGATTTCAGAAGCACGCCCCTGATCGCGTTGAGCGAGCCGGTCTCGACGCTCCGGCGGGCGGGTTTGTCCTTCGGAAAGGTTGCGGCCATGGCGTTGAAAGTTTCACGCGAGGGCGTGCCGCGGCGGGCGACGACCCAGGGATAGCCGGCGAGGTCATCCGGCGTGATCTTGCGGGACTGCGCCAGCGGATGGTCGGCACGTCCGACGACGCTAAGCTCGAAATCGAAAAGCGGTTCCTGATGCAGCGTGTTGGAGACAAGGTTTCTGCGCAGTGCGCCGACGAGGATATCGATCCGGCCGCGTTCGAGATCGTCGACCAGCACTTCGTAGCTTCCCTCGACGATCTCGAAACGTGCGAGCGGAAAGCGGTTGGCAAGATGCGCGATCACCTCGGGCACGAGGAAGGTTCGGGTCAGCGGCAGCGTGCCGATCGAAATGCGGCCGGCATAGTGGTTGCGGGCCTCCAGAAGCTCGTCGCGCAGGCTGACGAACTCAGCAAGCGCCAGGCTGAACCAGCGGGCGGCGGAAAGGCCTGCCACCGTCAGGCGGACGTTGCGGCCGGAATTTTCGAAGAGGCAAACACCCATGACGGCTTCCGCCTCGCGGGCGGCGCGCTGCACAGCGGGTTCGGATTGTCCCAGCATGCGGGCTGCGGCGCTGAAGCTGCCGTGTTCGGCAAATGTCGCGATGGCGCGCAGGTGAGGCCATGCCAGTCGGGTTTCGACAGTGACGATCGCGGCTCTTGCGGCCGGCGGGCAGGCCTGACGGATAAGGTCAAGCAGGCGGCGGGACCGCTGCAGGGCGATCCTGCCTTCCGCCGTCAGCGTCATGGTGTCGCGTTCGACAAGGCTTGTATCCAGATGCTTTTCCAGCCGCCGCAGGGCCTGGGAGGCCGCCGGCTGAGTGATGCCGAGAGCGGTTGCGGCCAATGTCAGCGAGGCGGTCTCGGCGCAGGCGACAAACAGCCTGATATGGCGCAGGTTCGGATAGGTTGGCGTCGGCATGGCTCTTCCTGAAGGCCCGCTGCCGGGCAATGTCAGGGTAGCGCGACAGATGTTTCGACGGAACGGTGTTTGTTCATCCAGTCGGCCGCGACCTGGATGCCGCCGAGCGGAAAGATATGCAATCGGCTGACGAGACTTTCGGGCCTTCTTGCCTTGTGATCGGCGAGGGCGGCGACGAGATCGGTCGGCTCATAGGGCAGCAGCAGTTTCGTCATGTCCATGGCGCGTTTCTGCAAAACCTTCATGGAAGGGCCGATGCCGCAGGAGACTGCATATTTGATCAGGGTCTGCAGCCTTGCCGGGCCGGCAATGCCGACATGGATGGGCATGGTGACACCGGCCGCCTGGACGCGCTCCGCCCAGTCGATGACGGGCTGAGGATCGAAGGTGAATTGGGTGGTGATGGCAAGTTCGGCATCGGTTCGGGAGGCGAAATCCTGCTTCCAGAGCAGCGCCTGATCGGCAAGGGCGGTCGATCCGTCCGGATCGACCTCACGGCTGCCTTCCGGATGGCCGGCAAAATGCAGGTGGGTGAAGCCGTGGTGATCGAAAAGGCCCGTCTCGATCAATTGCATGGAACTATGGAAATCGCCTGCCGGTGCTGTCCGGCCGCCGCCCAGCAACAGCGCCTGGCGGACGTCGGCTTCGCCGCGATAGCGCTCCAGCCAGTTTGCCAATGTGCCGATATCGGGAATGCTGCGGGCCGGTATATGTGGCATGACCGCAAAGCCTTGCCCCGTCAGCCTCCTTGCCGTTGCCAGCATGTCCTCTATCGGCGTGCCATCGAGGTGGGCGATGTAGACGCGGGTTCCAGGCGGCAGGAGAGGGCGGAAGTCGTCGATCTTGGCGGCGGTGCGCGGCATGACCTCGATCGACCAGCCGTCGATCATGTCTGCGAATTCCGGCTCCGGCGCGCTTACCCTGGACTTGCCGGCGAAATTCAACAACGCCATCGCATCGCTCCCTTTGATGCTCTTCCACTCCCCTCGAAATGTATACATCACTGGATTCATTTCAATCAAGAAGAGTCGATTTTGCCTATAAAATGCGAAAATCTGCATGCTGCGCAGATGTGAGGTATTCATTTTGTCGAGAAGAATTGACTGATCTGCGGAAATGCGGCTTGCGCGCCAAAGTCTCATCTGGCAGTCTGCTTCCCGGAGGACGTGCAGGTTTCGTGGAGGAGGCCGGCACGGGAACATTGGCATGACATTGGCCGGGCCTTACCCGGCGCAGGCGCTGAAGTGCTTGAATTGCCGGCTCGTTCGAGCCCGCAAACCGTCTTCATGTCTCAAGGAGGAGCAGCAATGAATCTCATGACCAAGCCGAAGTCCGTGCTGCATGCGCCCGAGAAATTCTTCATCGGCGGCGAATGGGTGAACCCGCTTTCGGACCGGATGCTCGATGTGGTCTCGCCGGTCACCGAAGAACTGATGATGCGATATCCCGAAGGTTCGGCCGAGGATATGGATGCGGCGGTGGCTGCCGCCCGTGACGCCTTCGACAACGGCCCCTGGCCGCGGCTTTCGCCTCGGGAGCGAGCCGGCTATCTGCGCAAGGTCGCAGAAAATATCACCGAACGGCTGGACGAGATCGCTGAAGCCTGGACGCTGCAGGTCGGGGCGCCGATCATGCTGACGAAAAAGCTGGTGCCGCAGAACGCGACACTCTTCAACTATTACGCCGATCTGATCGACGGCAACTCCTACAGTTTCGTCGATGAGCGCACGCGCGCCGATGGCGGCAAGGTGCGGGTCGTCAAAGAACCGGTCGGCGTGTGTGCTGCGGTCACGCCCTGGAATGCGCCGATGGTGCTTTTGAGCTACAAGATCGCGGCGGGTCTGGCGGCGGGCTGCACCTTCGTTTCCAAGCCCTCGCCGGAAACCCCGCTGGAGGCCTATATCCTTGCCGAATGCATCGAGGCGGCCGGCCTGCCGAAGGGTGTCTTCAACCTTGTCCCGGCGGGACGCGAGGCGGGTGATTATCTGATCCGCCACAGGGGCGTCGACAAGGTGGCCTTCACCGGCTCGACGGCGGCGGGCAAACATATCGCGGCGGCCTGCGCCGAGCGCCTTGCCCGTGTCAGTCTGGAGCTTGGCGGCAAATCGGCGGCGCTTCTGCTCGACGATGCCGATTTCAGGCAGGCGCTGCCGAGCCTGATGGTCTACACCATGCCGATCACCGGCCAGGTCTGCTTTTCGCTGACGCGTATCCTCGTGCCGGAGACGCGCAAGCAGGAATTCCTCGACCTTTTCCTGGGTGCGGTTTCCAACATCAAGGTCGGCGATCCTTCCGATCCCGCTGTGCATATGGGGCCGCTGGCGATGGGCCGTCAGCTGGAGCGCGTGAAGGCCTATATCGATGCCGGCATCCGGGGTGGCGCGACGCTTGCCTGCGGCGGCGGTCGTCCGGCCGGGCTGGAAAAAGGCTTCTATGTCGAGCCGACCGTCTTCACCGATGTGACGCCGGCCATGAAGATTGCCCAGGAGGAAATCTTCGGGCCGGTTGTTTGCGTCATCAGCTACAGCGACGAGGAGGACGCGATCCGCAAGGCGAATGACAGCGCCTATGGCCTCAACGGCGCGATCTACAGTGCCGATCCGGAGCGCGCCTATCGCGTCGCGCGCCGTATCCGCTCCGGTGGTCTGACGATCAACGGCAATATCGTCGATCCGACCATGCCCTTCGGGGGTGTCAAGGAATCGGGGCAGGGCCGCGAAGGCGGGATCGAGGGCCTCGACAATTACATCGAGCTGAAAACCATCCATTTCGCCTGAGTGCCGGCGGGGACGGACGGTCGCCGGAGAGGGGCTTTGGCGGCCGTCCTTTCAGGTCGGCTCCGGGTCGATCTGTACGCTCAGCTTATGACCCGTCAGCAGAACGAAATTGCCTGCTGCTGCCGGCATTCCTAGTATTTTCAGCGGCAGGCGGGCGTGGAGGTGCGCGCCGGCGAGGAGGATCATCATGAGATATCTGCAAGCCGTCAGGTCCGTCGGCCGGGGTGCCGGCGCATGAGCGAACCCTGCTTCGACGTCGCCCATCTCGGCCATGTGGAACTTTACAGCGACCGTTTTGACGAAAGCCTCGATTTCTTCACGCGGGTCTATGGGCTCACACCCAGCCTGATCGAAGACGGCGTCGCCTACCTGCGCGCCTTCGACGATTACGAATTCCACACGCTGAAGCTCGTGCGCCACCATACGACCGGTGTCGGCCATGTCGGCTATCGCACCTCGTCTCCGGAAGCGCTGGAGCGGCGGGTGAAGGCGATCGAGGGCATGGGATGCGGCATCGGCTGGGTGGACGGCGATGCGGGTCATGGCCGTGCCTATCGCTTTACCGATCCGGACGGCCATGTTTTCGAGCTTTATTACGATACGCATGTCTATGAGGCGCCCGAGGGCGAGCGGCCGGCGCTGAAGAATATCGCGCAGCGCTACCACGGCCGCGGCTGCTGCCCGCGCCGGCTCGATCACCTCAACCTGCTGGCATGCGATGTGCGGGCAATCCGCGATTTCATGACGAAAGCGCTCGGCAGCCGGGTGACGGAGCAGATCCAGCTCGATAATGGCAGGCTCGGCGGCTGCTGGTTCACGGTCAACAACAAGACCTACGATATCGCCTATTCCGAGGACCATACCGGCGCGAAGGGCCGGTTCCACCACGTTACCTATGCTGTCGATCAGCGCGAGGAAATTCTGCGTGCGGCCGATATCTTCCTGGAAAACGGCGTTCATATCGAAACCGGGCCGCACAAGCACGCGATCCAGGGCACCTTCTTCCTCTATGTCTGGGAGCCTGCCGGCAACCGCGTCGAACTCGCCAATGCCGGTGCGCGGCTGATCCTCAGGCCCGACTGGCCGACCGTCACCTGGACGGAAACGGAGCGCAAGAAGGGCCAGGCCTGGGGCCTGAAGACGATCGAGACATTTCACACGCATGGCACGCCCCCCGTGGCGAGGAAGGACTAGTTCATGGCGAAGACGGCCTTGGTCATCAGCGCGCATTCGGCGGATTTCGTCTGGCGCTGTGGCGGCGCGATCGCGCTGCATCAGGAAAAGGGCTACGAAGTCACTGTCGTCTGCCTGTCCTATGGCGAGCGCGGCGAGAGCGCCAAGCTCTGGAAGAATGCCGGAATGACGCTCGAAAAGGTGAAGGCGGCGCGGCGCGTCGAAGCGGAAAATGCCGCGCGGGCGCTCGGTGTGCATGACATCCAGTTCTTCGATCTCGGGGACTATCCGCTGGTCGTCGATCAGGAGGCAAAGTTCCGGCTGGTCGACGTGATCCGTGCCGTGCAGCCGGAATTCATGCTCAGCCACTCCAGGTGGGACCCCTATAATACCGACCATATGTACGCGACACAGGTCGCGCTTGAGGCACGGATGATCGCGCAGGCCTGGGGGCATAATCCAGGCGAGAAAATCCTCGGCGCGCCGCAGCTCTATCTCTTCGAGCCGCATCAGACCGAGCAGATGGAATGGAAGCCCGATGTCTTCCTGGATATCTCGCCCGTCTGGGAGAAGAAATGGGCGGCGATCCAGTGCATGGAGGGACAGGAACACCTCTGGCACTACTACAAGAATGTCGCCGAAAACCGTGGCAACCACTTCATGCGCAATTCCGGCGGGCAGTCGGGCGGCCGCAAGGCGACGCATGCCGAGGGCTTCCAGTCGGTCTTCCCGCGAACGGTGGATGAACTCTGATGGCGATCGTTGTCCGGAACATCGAACGGGCGGAGCGGTCCGTCATGGATCGCCTCGCGGCTTGCGGGGTGGCGACCGTGCACGAGGCGCAAGGTCGAAAGGGGCTGCTTGCGAGCTATATGCGACCGATCTATCCGGGCGCGAGGATCGCGGCGAGTGCCGTGACCATATCCGCGCCTGCGGGCGACAACTGGATGGTGCATGTGGCGATCGAGCAGATCAGGGAAGGGGACCTCTTGCTGCTTGCGCCGACCAGTCCCTGCGAGGACGGATATTTCGGCGATCTCCTGGCGACGTCGGCCATGGCGCGCGGTTGCCGCGGGCTCGTCATCGATGCGGGCGTGCGCGATGTCGCAGATCTCAGGGAGATGAAGTTCCCTGTCTGGTCCAGGGCGATTTTTGCTCAGGGCACGGTGAAGGAGACGCTGGGCTCGGTCAATATTCCCGTCGTCTGCGCCGGGGCGCTCGTCAATCCGGGCGACGTTGTCGTCGCCGATGACGACGGGGTCTGCGTCGTGCGGCGGGAAGAGGCGGCAGAAGTCGCCGACAAGGCCGAGCAGCGTGTTGCGGCGGAAGACGACAAACGCCGGCGGCTTGCTGCCGGCGAACTCGGGCTCGACATCTACAAGATGCGCGAGCGGCTGGCACAGAAGGGGCTGAAATATGTCTGACCCCGTTCCGCAGGAAGGCGTGCGCTGCATGTGGATGCGCGGCGGCACGTCCAAGGGCGGTTATTTCCTGGCGGAGGACCTGCCGGAAGATCGCGACGCGTTTCTGCTTCGCGTCATGGGGTCGCCCGATCGACGGCAGATCGACGGCATGGGCGGGGCCGCTCCGCTGACCTCGAAGGTCGCGGTCGTCAGACGGTCGGAGCGGCCCGGTGCCGATATCGACTATCTCTTCCTGCAGGTCTTCGTCGAGGAACCCATCGTCACCGACGCGCAGAACTGCGGCAATATCCTTGCCGGCGTCGGCCCTTTTGCCATCGAGCGCGGCCTTGTCGAGGCTGGCGACGGGCAGACGGAAGTGCGGATCTTCATGGAGAATACCGGGCAGATCGCCACTGCGAAGATCGCCACGCCGGGTCGCCGCGTGACCTATGCGGGAGAGGCCCGTATCGACGGGGTTCCGGGCACCTCAGCTGCGGTGCCGATCACATTTGCAGAGACGGCGGGTTCGAGCTGCGGGGCGCTTTTGCCGACGGGCCATGCTGCTGACGTCATCGAGGGGATCGAATGCACGTTGATCGACAATGGCATGCCGTGCGTCGTCATGCTGGCGAGCGATCTCGGCATAGAGGGCACGGAAAGACCTGATGAGCTCGAAGCCGACAACGAGCTGCGAACGAAACTCGAGGCGATCCGGCTGAAGGCCGGGCCGATGATGAATCTCGGCGACGTCTCGAAGAAGTCGGTGCCGAAGATGACGATGGTTTCGCGCCCAAGGGCCGGCGGCGCGATTTCGACGCGCACTTTCATTCCCCATCGCTGTCATGATGCGATCGGCGTGCTCGGCGCCGTCAGCGTGGCGACGGCCTGCCTCTTGCCGGAAGGGCCGGCGGCGAAGCTGGCGGTCGTGCCCGATGGCGGCGAGAAACTGATCTCCGTCGAACACCCGACCGGCGAGATGAGCGTGATTGCAACGGTCAGGGATGGGGTCGTGACGGATGCCGCTGTGTTGCGCACCGCCCGCAAGCTCTTCGACGGGTATGTCTTTGCGTGACCGCCGGAATGTTTCGGCGAGCGCGTGGTCCTTCGGAAATGGGAGGTTGGCATGAAGATCGGGTTTCTGGGGTATGGCGAAGCGGCGCGCGCATTCCATGAGGGGCTGGCCCGGCCGGGCCTGAGCTTCGTCGCCTACGACGTCCTGCTCGCTTCCGACGGTACGGCAATGCGCGAGGCGATGCGGATGCGCGGGGCCGGGATCTGCGAGACCATTGCCGGACTTGCGGATGCAGACTGGGTGTTCAGTGCCGTGACGGCGGATCAGAGCCTGCTTGCCGTCGAACCGCTCCTGCCGCATCTGCGCCAGGGGCAGGTGGTCATCGATATCAATTCGGTCTCTCCCGGCAGGAAGCGGGAGACGGCTGCCGCTATAGAAGCGGCCGGCGGCGAATACCTCGACATGGCCGTCATGGCGCCGGTTCATCCGCGCAAGCATCAGACGCCGGTTCTGCTTGCCGGTGGGCCGGCAGAGAGGCTGTTGCCCGAACTTTTCCGTCTCGGGTTCTCCGCCGAAATCGCAGGGACCGCGCCCGGTGCCGCGACGGCGATCAAGATGGTGCGTTCGCTGTTCGTGAAGGGCTTGGAGGCGATCACCGCCGAGGCCCTGCTCGCGGCAAAGGCGTCCGGCTGTTACGACGAAATCCTCTCCTCGCTTTCGGGGTCCTTCCCCGGCCTCAACTGGCCGCAATTTGCCGAATACCAGATGGAGCGCACGACGCGGCACGGCCGGCGGCGGGCCGCGGAGATGCGCGAGAGCGCGGCAACGCTCGAGGCGCTTGGCCTTCGTGGCGGGCTGGCGGCAGAGATCGCCGAGGTGCAGGAACGCCTGGGCGCCTGCGGCGTCGGGCAGGCCAGCGGATTGGAAGAAACCGTCGGGCGCGTGCTGGAATTGCGGTTGAAGGCGCACAGGGCCGAACAGGCGGGCTGATCGCGATCGTGGCCTGGATGAGGGGGCTATGGCGAACAAGCGACCTTCCCTCGTGTTCCGGTCGTTCCCTCCCTTGTTGTGCCAGCCCCCTCATCTGCCCCTCTCCGGGGCACCTCCTCCCGCTGGTGGCGGAACCGAATTTACGGCCTCGGCGTCATCGGATCGCTGATACGCCCGGCCTGGAATGTCGCAGGCAATGGCGTGAGTTCGATCTTTGCCACAATGCCCGCCTTGTTGAAAGGGTCGCCCTCGGCAAAGGCTTTGGCTTCGGCCAGACCTGTTGCTTCCAATATGCCGAAATTGCCGATCGAGGCCCCGCTGGCATCCTGCAGGGCAGAGCCGATCAGCACTGTGGCAAGGCCTTCGCCGCCCGATTGTACCCAGGCGCGATGAGCCGGGCGATGCCGGTCGCGGGCGGCATCCTGTCCCTCGTGATGCAGGCAGCGCATGAGGAAGAAGGCCGGCATCAGGCGGCGTTTTCCAGAACGACCATGCCGGCGCCGGTCATGGAGGCCGGGGCGTGGTAGTGTTTGTGGATGAGGTTGACCTGTTCGTCCATCGCGGCGCGCATGACTAGCCACATGATGAGTTCGGCGCCTTCGGAGCCGAACTGCTCCACATAATCCTCACGGCTCATCGCGCGGTAAGGCTCCGGATTGGCGGCGATGCCATCCAGCCAGGCGCGATCGGCCGCCTGGTTGATGAAGCCGGCGCGCGCACCCTGCAGCTGATGCGACAGGCCGCCCGTGCCGAGGATGACGACCCGCTCGTCGCCCGGCCAGCTTTCGATCGCCTCGCGCAGCACCTTGCCCATTTCCCAGCAGCGCTGCGGTGTGGGGATCGGGTACTGGATCGTGTTCACCCAGATCGGCAGAACCTTGACGGGCCAGCGCTCCGGCCGGCCGAAGAAGAGTTCCATCGGTACCTGCAGGCCGTGATCGACCTCGATCTCGCGGCAGACCAGCGGATCGAAATGGCGCTCGACCAGCCTGTCGACGAAGTGCCAGGAGAAATCGACGGCACCTTCGAAGGCGGGAATGGCCCGCGGACCCCAGCCCTCATCGACCGGCCGATAGCTTTCAGCCACGCCGACGGCAAAGGTCGGCACGCGATCGAGGAAGAAGCTGTTGCCGTGATCGTTGAAGACGACGACGGCGATATCGGGCCGCGCCTCGCGCATCCACTGCTTGCCGGCTTCGTAACCGTCGAAGAAGGGTTTCCAGTCCGGTGTGTCACGCAGGCCCTTGTCGAGCGCTGCGCCGATCGAGGGGACGTGGCTCGTTCCGAGGCCGCCGATGATCTTAGCCATGTCTCTTCTTTCCCAGCCGTTCGTAGAGAAAATCCTCATGCGACATGCCGGCCTGGGCCGCGCCAATCTGCGTGATCGGGGTCGGATCGACAGCGGCGATCTTGAGAATGAAGAACAGGTTGCCGCCGAGGCGCACCATCTCGCGCCAGTCGCGGCTCTTGACCGCGGCCCTTTCATCCTCGCTCAGGGCGAAGCGGGCGAGATAGGCGTCCTCATCGGCCTTGAAGGCTTCGCGGTTGTCCATCTGGCCGAGCGCCATCGCCATCTTGTTCAGCCGGTAGCCGCGGATCGAGCCGGCCCGGTTGAAGAGCGGCGTGTCGGGAATGGCTGTCTTCTCAGGCATCGGCTCCTCCAAATCTGCGTGTCAGCCAGCCGGTGATTGCGGCGGTGACTTCGGCAGGCCGTTCCACGGGTGCGAAATGGCCGGCATCTTCGACAATGACAAGTTCCGTATCGGGTGCCGCGTCGGCGATTTCCTGGTGCTGCGCGAGCGGGCTCCAGCCATCGTGGCGTGCGGCGACAAGCAGGATGGGGCAGTCGAGTTCGGCCATGTAGGCTGACGCGTTCGGCCGGTCGATCAGCGCGCGGATCTGCCGCTCGTGCACGTCGGGGCCGGCCCGCAGCACCATGGCGCGCAGGCCGGCGACCAGTTCCATGTCCGACAGCCGGGCGGGGCTGAGCATCGGCGGCAGCCATTCGTCGGCAAGGTCCTCCATGCTGCGGTGGCCGAGATCGATCATCTGCTGGCGCCTGATTTCTTCGCCATCGCGTTTCGGGTGATGGCCGGTATTGGCCAGCACAAGCCCCTTGACGCGATCCGGTGCGATGCGTGCCATTTCCATGGCGACGCGGCCCCCCATGGAATGGCCCGCTACGATCAGATCGCCCTCGGTGGCGGCGAGAACGCTTTGCGCCATGCCCGATATCGAGGAGGCGTGGGAGATATCGGCCGCGTGCACAGGCATGCGGTGCGCCACGGCGTCGGCAAGCGATGCCCAGACAATGCCGTCGGACACGAGCCCCGGAATGAGCACGAGCGTTGCCATCGATTTTCCTCCCGCAGATCAGACATCACATATGTATACATCATGTCAAGAGATCGGCGAATTCTGTGCCGATAATCGCCGCAGTGAGGAAATTATCCCGCTGTCGTGCATACAATCATATGATAGGATGCCGGCCTGGGGTGGGGTTTTGTATGCGTTCTGGCTGTTATATACATTTAGCCGGGATTGGAGGCGTCGATGAAGCAGAGTGAAGCCGCAACGCATGGCCGTCGCGCCGTCATCGAGTTGCGGGAAAAGATTTTGAGCGGCGAATTGCAGGGCGGCACGCGCCTGTTCGAAGTGCCGCTGGCCGAGGCGCTCGATATTTCCCGGACGCCGGTGCGTGAGGCAATGTCGCGGCTTACGGAGGAGGGGTTGCTCGATCGCCTGCCGAATGGCGGCTTTGTGGTTCGTCGTTTCGGTTTTGCCGATGTGGTCGATTCCATCGAAGTGCGTGGCGTGATGGAAGGCATGGCGGCAAGGCTGGCGGCCGAACGCGGCGTTCCGGTTGATGCGCTCGAGGATATTAAGCAGACGGTGCTTAAGCTCGATGACTGTTTTGGCGAGCAGCTCGATGATGTCGATTTCGATGCCTATTCCGATCTGAACGAGAAATTCCACCATCAGCTTGCCGCGCTTGCCGGCAGCGAGATCATCCGGCGTGAAGTGGAGCGGGCAAGCTCGCTACCCTTTGCGTCCCCTTCGGCCTTCCTGCCGGACAAGGCCGATATTGCCGCGTTTCGCCGTTCGCTGCGTTCCGCGCAGGACCAGCACACGGCGCTCGTCAGCGCGATCGAGGCACGGGAAGGCAGCCGCGCGGAAGCGATCGCCAGGGAGCATGCGCGCACGGCGCGGCGCAATCTTGAATACATTCTTGCAGAAGACCCGACGCTCATCGAACAGATCAGGGGACTTGCGCTGATTCACCGATAATATCGGATAAATCGGGTTTTGAAGGGGCGGCTCGGGCCGCCCTTTTGCGTTTCTGTCTCCTGGAGTAGGATGCTGCCGGCAGAAAATAGGCTTGCAATCCGATCGCATTGGGCATTTCATGTATACATTATCGCATGCCAATGGGAGGACATCAGGTGGCGAGATCGAACCTATCCGAAGTTTTGAAGTCGGCCGGCAATACGGTGGAACTGCTGCGCAATTCCAAGGTCGGCATGTATGTATACCCGGTCGTGGCGGCCGAGTTTTCCAACTGGCGCTCGGAGCAGGCGGCATGGCGCAACTCCGCCGTTCTCTTCGACCAGTCGCATCACATGGACGAGCTGACCGTCGAAGGCCCCGACGCGGAGAAGTTCCTTGTCTATCACGGCATCAACTCCTTCTCGAATTTCGATACGAACCGCGCCAAGCATTTCGTGCCGGTCACGCCGGCCGGTCACGTGATCGGCGACCAGATCATCTTCCGCGAGCGCGAGGACAAGTTCATCCTCGTCGGCCGTTCGCCGACATCCAACTGGCTGATGTTCTGCGCCGCCTACGGCAAGTGGAACGTGCGGCTGAAATATGATCCGCGTTCGCCCTCGCGGCCGGAAGGCGAACGTGTGCTGCGCACCCACTACCGCTACCAGATCCAGGGACCGGACGCCCCGAAGATCTTCGAGAAGATGAATGGCGGGCCAATCCCCGACATCAAGTTCTTCCATGTCGACAGGATCAAGGTCGGCTCGAAGACGGTAAACGCGCTGCGCCACGGCATGTCCGGCGCGCCGGGTCTGGAGATCTGGGGTCCCTACGAGGACAAGGCCTATATTCTCTCGGTCATCCTGGAATCGGCAAAGGCGGCGGGTGTCGATCTCGTGCGCTGCGGCAGCCGCGCCTATTCGACCAACACGCTGGAATCCGGCTGGATCCCGTCGCCGCTGCCCGGCATCTATACCGGCGACGGCATGCTGGCCGCCTATCGCGACTGGCTGGGCGCAGACAGTTACGAGGCGACGGGCGCGATCGGCGGCAGCTTCGTCTCGAGCAATATCGAGGACTATTACGTCAATCCGTTCGAGCTCGGCTACGACTTCTATATCGGCTGGAAGAAGGACGACTTCATCGGCAAGTCGGCGCTCGAAAAGATGAAAGGCAGGACGAACCGCAAGAAAGTGACCTTCGAGTGGAATGCCGAAGATGTCGTCAATGTCATCGCCTCGGCCTTCCGTCCGGGCGAGGATCATTTCAAGTGGATCGACTTCCCGCAGCCGAACTATGCCTCGACCAGCGCCGACAAGATCTTGCGCGACGGCAAGATGGTCGGCATGTCGATGTTCAACGGCTACAGCTATAATGAGCGCTGCATGCTTTCGCTCGGCATCGTCGATGCCGACGTGCAGGTGGGTGACGTTCTGACCCTCGTCTGGGGCGAACCCGATGGCGGTTCCGGCAAGACCTCGGTCGAGCGGCACAAGCAGGCGGAAATCCGCGTGCGCGTTTCGCCCACGCCCTATTCCCGTGAAGCCCGCGAAAATTACGCCGACAGTTGGCGCAGCAAGAAGGGCTGAGTTCCGACACCACCATCCACGGTGTTACCGACGGCGCCCGGGAGGGCGCCGTTTTTTGTGGATTCGTCCCGCCGTCTTGCCTCTAGCCGTCCGCGCGCGGCGGCGCTAAAAACAGCCGCACTTCCCGATCGGCGATCAATCCGATGTCACAATGACAACGCAGATATGCCCCCTGAAAAATCGATTCGAACAAGGATGACAGCAGTGGCACAGGCCCAGCCGCATGAGCGAATTCAATATATCGTCGAGGGCGGCCACCGCCTTGCCGGCGAAATCCATCCAAGCGGCAACAAGAATGCCGCCCTGCCGATCATTGCCGCGTCGCTTTTGACCGACAAGCGGGTGCATCTGACCAATGTGCCGCGTATCCGCGATGTCGAAGCGCTGGTCGAGTTGATCCAGTCCGTCGGTGCCAGGGCACGCTGGCTCGGCCGCAACGAACTCGAAATCGAAGCAAGCGACCTGAAGCCGGCCGATCTGGACCCTGCCCTCTGCGCCCGGATCCGCGCGTCCATCCTGCTTGCCGGTCCGATGCTGGCGCGGTGCGGCGAGATCACGCTGCCGCCGCCGGGCGGCGATGTCATCGGGCGGCGGCGCGTCGATACGCATTTCCTGGCCCTCGAGCAGCTGGGCGCCGAAATCAGCGTCAACGGTTCCTACAGTTTCCGCGCCGCACAGTTGCGCGGCGCTGATGTCTTCCTCGACGAACCCTCCGTCACGGCGACGGAAAACGCGCTCTGCGCGGCCGTTGCCGCCGAAGGCAAGACGATCCTGCGCAATTGCGCTTCCGAGCCGCATGTCCAGGATCTCGCGCATTTCCTCATCGCCATGGGCGCGAGGATCGAAGGCATCGGCACCAACACCATGACCATCCACGGCGGCCAGCCGCTTGGCGGCGCGTCGCATCGCATCGGCCCGGACCATAACGAGGTCGGCTCGCTGATCGGCCTTGCCGCCGTGACCGGTTCCGAGATCGTCATCCGGCGGGCGGGTGTAGAACATCTGCGCTCGACGCTGATGACCTTCGAGCGTCTCGGCATCCGCTGCCGCATCGAGGGCGACGATCTCGTGGTGCCGGCAGGCCAGGAGATGAAGATCCAGCCGGATTTCGGCGGGCATATCCCGAAGATCGAGGACCAGCCCTGGCCGGCCTTCCCGGCCGACACCATGTCGATTGCCATCGTGACTGCCTCGCAATGTGACGGCGTGGTGCTGATGTTCGAGAAGATGTTCGAAAGCCGGATGTTCTTCGTCGACAAGCTGATCGCCATGGGCGCGCGCATCGTGCTCTGCGATCCACACCGCGCAATCGTCGCCGGCCCGTCGAAGCTGCGCGCCGCGCAGGTGGAAAGCCCCGACATCCGCGCCGGCATGGCGATGCTGATTGCCGCCATGTGCGCCGAGGGTACGAGCGTCATCAACAATGCCCAGCAGATCGAACGCGGCTATGAGCGGATCGAGGAGCGGTTGAACGCGCTCGGCGCACGCATCACCCGCGTGCCGCCGCGCGAGGCTTGAGCGTCAAACGCTGAGATGGGCGTCGAGCGTCTCCGGAGAGGCGAGCAGTGCTTGTGATGTGTCTCGATAGCTCACCGCGCCGCGTTCGAGCACGATGACCTCATCCGTCAGCGGCAGCACCTTGCGGGCCTTCTGCTCGACGATGATCGCCGACATGCCTTCGCCGGTGACGATGCGGCGAAGTGCGGCCAGAAGTTCGTCGACGATGATCGGGGCGAGACCTTCCAGCGGCTCGTCGAGCAGCAGGATTTTCGGGTTGAGCATCAGGGCACGGGCGATGGCGAGCATCTGCTGTTCGCCGCCGGAGAGCTGGTTGCCAAGGTTGCGGCGGCGTTCCTGCAGGCGTGGGAACATCTGGTAGACGCGGCTGACATTCCATGCGCCGGGGCGGGCGCTCGCCGTGAGGTTTTCTTCCACCGTCAGCGAACGGAAGATATTGCGCTCCTGCGGCACCCAGCCGATGCCAAGCGGTGCGCGCTTTTCCGCCCCGAGCCGGGTGATGTCGCGCTGCTGCAGGTGGATGGAGCCTGCATGGTGGGTGGTTACACCGATGATGGTGTTCAGAAGGGTCGTCTTGCCGGCGCCGTTGCGGCCGAGCAGGGCGAGCGAACGGCCTTCCTCCAGCGTGAAATCGACCTTGGCAAGAACATGGGCTTCGCCATATCCGGCGACGAGGCGTTCGATCCGAAGCAGTTCGGCCATTACGCATCCTCCCCGAGATAGATGGCTTTCACCTGTGGATCCCTGGAGATCTCGGCCACAGTCCCCTCGGCAAAGAGTGCCCCGGCGGCAAGCACCGAAATACGGTCCGCGAAGGAGAAGACGAGATCCATGTCGTGTTCAATCAGCACGACCGTCACGTTGGCCGGCAGTTCGCGGACGATGCCGAGAACCTCGTGCCGCTCCTCTTCGGGAACGCCGGCGGCAGGTTCGTCGAGCAGCAGCACTTTCGGCTGCATGGCGATCGCAAGGGCGATTTCGAGCAGACGTTGCTTGCCGTAGGGCAGGAGCGTTGTCGGCACGCCCATGACATCGGCGAGGCGGAAGCGTTCCAGCAGGCTGGCGGCTTCATCGGCGACTTCGCGGTCCGCAGAGAGCCGCCGCCAGGCGAAACGGCCATGCCCCCGGCGTTCGCTGATTGCCAGCATGACGGAATCGAGCGGCGAGAAATCGCCGAAGAGCTGGTTGATCTGGAAGGTGCGTGACAGGCCCTTGCCGACACGGCGGTAGGAGGAGACGCCGGTGATGTCTTCCCCGGCGAGCAGGATCTCGCCGCTGTTCGGCGTCAGGACACCGGTCAGCAGGTTGATGATGGTGGTCTTGCCGGCGCCGTTCGGGCCGATCAGGGCATGACGGGCGCCCTGGCGGATCTGCAGAGAGACGTCGTTGGTGGCGACGAAACCGCCGAAGCGTTTGACGAGGTGGCGGGTTTCCAGCGCGAGCGTCATTTGCTTTCCTCCGCCACGGTTTGCTGCATACGGGTCTCACGCTTGCGCGCCGAACCCGGCAACAGCCTCCGCCAGCTTGGCAGGCGCTCGCGGCCGACCAGAACGATGATGATGAGCACGAGGCCGATCCAGAACATCCAGTATTGCGGCGTGATGACCGAAAGCCAGTTGCGCAGGATGGAGAAGACGACCGCGCCGAAGACGCCGCCATAGAGATAGCCGACGCCGCCGATGACCAGCACCAGCAGCACCTCCGCCGAACGGTGGAAGGCAAGCACATCGGGCGAGACGAAGCTCGTCGTCTGCGTCAGAAGCGCGCCCGCAATACCGGCATAGGCGGCGGAGATCGTGTAGATCGCGACGATGCGGCGTGTGGGCGAGATGCCGAGCATGGAGGCGCGGCGCTGATTGCGCTTGATCGCCTTCAGCGACAGGCCGAAGGGAGAATGGACGATGCGTCGGGCGATGTAGGTGAGAGCGATCAGCACGATCAGGCAATAGACGTAGCCGGTGCGGCCCCAGAGATCGAATTCGAAAAAACCGAGGATCGGGTTCAGCATCACGCCGCTCAGCCCGTCGGCGCCGCCCGTCAGCCAGGCTGCCTGATTGACGAGTTCGGCAAGCAGCATGGCGACGCCGAAGGTGGTCATCAGGCGCGTGAGATCGGAGCCGCGCAAGACGAGGAAACTCGTCAGGAAGCCGAAGAGGCCGCTGACGAGAGCGGCCGCCAGCAGGCCGATGACCGGCTCGCCCGAGACATGGACCGCAAAAAGGCCCGCCCCATAGGCTCCGAGGCCGAAGAAGGCCGTGTGGCCGAGCGAGACGATGCCGGCATAACCGAGGATGAGATCGAGCGAGACGGCAAAGAGCGCCAGGATGGCGATCTCCGTCAGGATCAGCATCTGCGACGGCAGGACAAAGATCGCGGCGATGGCGACCAGCCAGAGCAGAAATTCCCAGATATGCCACCGGCCGGCACGCTTCAGGAGCCCCATGGCCTCGTCGGAGGCATTGTTGCGTTCGCCGTTCATCGGCTGCCCTCCCGGGAGAAGAGGCCATGGGGCCGCAGGATCAGTACGAGGATCATGACGGCATAGATGATGAAGGCGCCAAGCTGCGGCACGTAATATTTGCCGGCGACATCGGCAATCCCAAGCAGCAGTGCGGCAATGAAGGGACCCGTTATCGACGAGGTGCCGCCGACGGTGACGACGATCATGAAATAGATCAGGTATTTCAGCGGAAAGTTCGGGTCGAGGCCGAGGAGTTCGGTGCCGAGCGCGCCGCCAAGGCCGGCGAGGCCCGAACCGAGCGCGAAGGTCAGCGCGAAAATGACGGAGACGTTGATGCCCATGCCGCGGGCGACGCGGCCGTCATCGACGGCGGCGCGCAACTGGCTGCCGAAGCGGGTACGGGTGAGCGCCAGCTGCAGCGCGACCGTCAGCACGGCGCAGATAACGATGATGAAGAGGCGGTAGCGGCCGATATCGATGCCCAGAAAGCCGAAGCGGCCGCTGAGTTCGGGCGGCAGGTTGATGAGCTGCTGCTGGCCGCCCATGAAATAATCGATTGCCGAAATCGACATGAAGACGAGGCCGATCGAAAACAGCACCTGGTCGAGATGCGAAGCCGAATAGAGGCGGCGATAGAGCAGCCGTTCCAACAGGGCGCCGACGAGGGCGGTGACGACGAAGGCGGCCGGCAGGCACCAATAGAAGGAAATGCCGTAGCGGTTCATCATGATGACGGTGATGTAGCCGCCGGCCATGGCGAAGGCGCCGTGCGCCAGATTGACGAAATTCATCAGGCCCAGCGTGACAGACAATCCGCAGGCAAGAACAAAGAGAAGCATGCCATAGGCGATGCCGTCGAACAGGATTGTCAGCATGAGACCTCACTGCGTCCAGACGGCGGAATTGCTTCCGCCGCCTGTTCCAAAGGCTTACTTGGCAGCCGTATTCGGATCGTGGATCTTCGGGTACGTGGCGAACTCGACATTGTAGAGCTCGCCGTTCTTCTCCTTGACCTCGCGCATGTAGATATCCTGCACGATGTCGCGGGTATCGGGATCGATGGTGATCGGGCCGCGCGGGCTGACGAACTCCATGCCCTTCATGGCGTCGACGAGCTTGGTGCCGTCCGTATCGCCACCGGTCTTTTCGAGGGCGGCATAGGCGACATGCATGGCGTCATAACCGCCGACCGACATGAAGTTCGGTCGCATGTTGTTGTTGGCCTTGCGGACTTCGGCGACGAAAGCCTGGTTTTCCGGGCTGTCGTGGTCGCTCGAATAGAAGTGGCCGGTAATGACGCCCTTGGCGGCCGGTCCCATGCCGTTCAGCAGATCGTCATCGGTCACGTCGCCGGTGGCGATCAGCTTGATGCCGGCATCCGCCAGGCCCCGGTCGACGAACTGTTTCATGAAGATGGCGCCGACACCCGAGGGCACGAAAACGAAGAGGGCGTCGGGCTTGGCGTCACGCACACGCTGCAGGAAGGGTGCGAAATCCGGGTTCTGCAGGGGAACGCGCAGCGCCTCGACAACCGTGCCGCCTTCCTTCTTGAACTGGTCGGTGAAGCCCTTCTCGATGTCGATGCCGGGACCGTAGTCAGTCACCAACGTGACGACACGCTTCAGGTTGTTCTGGACGGCCCAGGTGGCGACCGGAACGGCAGACTGCGGGCCTGCCATCGAGGTGCGCACGAAATAGGGCGACTGCTTCATGATGGCGGACGTGGTTGCCGAGGTGATGATCGCCGGGACCTTTGCCTGGTTGAGAACCGGCGCGACACCCATGGCAAGCGGCGTCAGGCCGAAGCCGACGAGCATCTTGACGCCGTCATTGACCACGAGTTCCTGGGCGATGCGGCGGGTCTGGTCGGCGGTCCCGGCATCGTCACGCAGGACGAGTTCGATCTTCTTGCCCGCAACCGTGTCACCGTTGATTGCCATGTATGCGCGAGCGCCGGCCTCGACCTGGCGCCCGGTCGAGGCAAAAGGACCCGTCATCGGCAGGATCACGCCGATCTTGACCGTTTCCTGTGCAAATGCAGGCATGCCGGCAAGCGTGGCAAGTGCCGCGCCGGCTATGAATAGTCTTCTTGAAAACGAAACCATGTATACTCCTCCCTTTGTTGCGCATCATATCTCTCTCCCAGAGATACGCCCGCGACCTGGGCATTTTCCCTCTCTCCTCCAGAGGAAAAAGCTGATGCCGCGGAAATTGCTCAGCAACATCAATGTATACATAAAACTTGACATGGCACAAGCTGCGACGCCGGTCGGTCCTGCCAACCGGGCTTGGCGCAAGCACGGCTGGACGCTCCGGCCGAACGGTATTTTGTGCCTGCGGTCCTTGCGTTTTGCCAAGGCAAATCTTCGGTCGTCGCAACTCTGTCATATGGCTATGGCGAGAACGTGCTTTATCGAGTGAATAGAACAGGGAGCGTGCCATGATCGAAAACACTCAGCTCGACCGCATCAAGAATGAAATCGCCGATAGCTTCGACGAGGAGCTGGAAATGCAGATGGAGGAGGACCGGCTCGACGAACTGGTTGCCGAGGGCATGTCCGGCGAGGCGGAGCAGACACTCGACCGCAAGCTCTATTTCCGTGAACTTTTCCGCCTGCAGCACGAACTGGTCCGTCTTCAGGACTGGGTCCAGTACAAGAAGCTCAAGGTCGTCGTGCTTTTCGAAGGCCGCGATTCCGCCGGCAAGGGCGGTGCGATCAAGCGCGTGACGCAGCGCCTCAATCCGCGCGTCTGCCGCGTCGTGGCCCTTCCGGCGCCGACCGAGCGCGAGCGGAACCAGTGGTATTTCCAGCGCTATACGCCGCATCTGCCGACAGCCGGCGAAATGGTGCTCTTCGACCGCAGCTGGTATAACCGCGCCGGCGTCGAGCGCGTCATGGGTTTCTGCACGAAGGATGAACTGGAAGAATTCTTCCGTTCCGTGCCGGAATTCGAGCGCATGCTGGTTCGTTCCGGCATCATTCTCATCAAGTACTGGTTCTCGATCACGGACGAGGAACAGGAATTCCGCTTCAACATGCGTATTCACGATCCGCTGAAGCAGTGGAAGCTTTCACCGATGGACCTGCAGAGCCGCGTCCATTGGGAGGAATATACCAAGGCCAAGGAAGAGATGCTCGACCGCACGCATATTCCGGAAGCCCCGTGGTGGGTCGTCCAGGCCGTGGACAAGAAGCGGGCGCGCCTCAACTGCATCGCCCATCTCTTGGCGCAGATCCCCTATGAGGATGTGCCGAAGGAGGCAATCGTGTTGCCGGAGCGCGTGCGCCACGATGATTATCATCGCGCCCCGGTTCCGCCGGAAATGTACGTTCCCGAAGTCTATTGATCGAAAAGGCTGCTGCCGGAAGCCGGCAGCAGCCTATCGCGAAGCCGTGTCGCCGTTTTGCGTGCGACGCTTCAATGCGCCGATTGCTGCTTGGCGCGGGCGACGATCTGCGTCGGATTGACGAATTGCAGTGCGATGACGAGCCAGAAGAGCGTCGTCACCATATAGACCACCGCCATCGCATCGATCGACTGGCCGGCACGCACGCCTGAAGCAAAGACCGCATAGTAGAGAGAGACGACGAGCGTCTGCGTCTGCGGCCCGGCAATCAGGAAGGTCAGCTCGAACATGGCGAGCGTGCGTACCAGCACCAGCAGAAGTGCCGCCAGCATGCCGGGCAACAGAAGCGGCAGCAGAATACGGATGAAAAGACTTGTGGTCCCGGCGCCGAAGACACGGGCGGCCGCCTCTATGCGCGGATCGATCTGCTCGATGAAGGGGATCATGACGAGCACGACGAACGGAAAGGACGGCACGAGGTTGATCAGCACCACGCCCCAGAAGGTGCCGCCGAGTCCAAGCTGGTAAAGCACGGTCGCCAGCGGAATGCCGTAGGTGAGCGGCGGGATCAACAGCGGCAGCAGGAAGAGCAGGATGATGGCGCGCTTGCCGGGGAAATCGCGTCGCGCCAGCGCGTAAGCGGTCAGCACGCCGAGAATGCCCGAGATGATGACGACGACGAACACCATCTCGAAGGTGACGATCAAGACGCTGGAGAGCTGGAACTCGCTCCAGGCACTGAAATACCAGCGGTCGGTCCAGCCACGCGGCAGCCAGGTGCCGAGCCAGCGTGTCGCGAAGGAATTGAGAATGACGACTGCGATGATCGCCAGCAGATTGAGGACAAAGAGCGTGGCAAGCGCCCAGACGGCGATGCGCCAGATCTTCGAGGTCAGGCCCTGGTCACGGATCATGGCTCAACCTTTCGTGCCGCCGGCCGGGCCGCGGTAGAAGAGCGAACGTGCGCCGAGAACGGCGACGACGACGATAAGCTCGACCATGCCCATGATAAGGGCGATCGCCGTGCCGTAGGAATGGTCATATTGCTCGAAGGCGGCCTGATAGGCGGCGATCGAAATGACGCGCGTCGGCCCCGCCGGCGCGCCGAGCAGGACGGCGGACGGAAACACCGCGAAGGCCTGGACGAAAGACAGGCAGAACGTCACGGCAAGGCCGGGTACCAGAAGCGGCAGGAAGACGCGCGTGAAGCGCTGCCGCGCATTGGCGCCAAGCGTTGCGGCGGCCTGTTCGATCGCGGGATCGATGCCGGTGATATAGGACAAGGTCAGCAGGAAGGCGAAAGGAAAGCCTGTTATCAGCAGCGAGGCGAAGACGCCCCAATAGTTGTTGGTCAGCTTGACCGGCGAATCCAGGATGCCGAAAAGGATGAGAGCCTGGTTGAACCAGCCGCGCGGGCCGAGATAGGTCAAAAGCCCGTCGGCGACGAAAACCGTGCCGAGCGTGATCGGCAGCACGAGGATCGTCGTCAGCAGTCGCTGCCGGCGCATCAGGCGGACGCGGAAGGCGACCGGGATCGCGAAGGCGAGGTTGACGATCGTCACCGGCAGGGCAAGCCACATCGTGTTGGCGATCGTGCCGTACTGGAACTGGTCGGAGAAGAATTTCGCGTAGTTCTCGTACCAGACGCCGCCATCCTTCGGCATCAGGGAATCCGCGACGCCGTAGACGAAGGGATAGATGAAGAGGGCGATCATGAAGAGCAGGCCCGGCAGGACGAGCAGGGTCGTGCCGTCGAGGCCTTGAGCCGCGAGACGGGTTTTCAGCGACGGGCCGCTCATGCCGGCGCTCCCCTGAAGACCAGTGCGCGGCCGGTAACCGGTTGTAGCGTGGCGGAGGAGCCGCGCGCCAGCGCATCGTCGGCGCGGAAATAGAGTTCCGATCCGTCCTTCGAACGGGCCATGCCGAAGAAGGCGCGGCCGCGATATTCGGTGCTGGCAACGGTCACGGGAATGCCGGTGCCGTCCGTGGTGGCGACAAGGTCTTCCGGGCGCACGGAGAGCACGGCGGCATCGCCGACGGCGAGCGTATCGCGCATGGTGCCGGTCAGCCGCGCGCCGGCGGCTTCGATTTCCGCTTCGCCGCCGGAAACGGAGATGACACGACCGGGAATGCGGGTGCGGAAGCCCATGAAATCGGCGACATTGAGATTGACCGGGCGCTGGTAGAGATCCTGCGGCGTGCCGATCTGCTGGATATGGCCCTGGCTCATGACGACGATGCGGTCGGCCAGCGACAGGGCCTCGTCCTGGTCGTGGGTGACATAGATGGTCGTGGAGCCGATCTGGTCGTGGATGCCGCGGATTTCGGCGCGCATTTCCAGGCGCAGCTTGGCGTCCAGGTTGGAGAGCGGCTCGTCCATCAGGACGATCGGCGGCCGGATGACGATGGCGCGGGCGATGGCGACGCGCTGCTGCTGGCCGCCGGAGAGCTGGCCGGGCAGCTTGTCCGCCTGGCTTTCGAGGCGCACGAGCGCCAGCGCATCCATGACGCGCTTGTCGGCGTCCGCGCCGCGGATACCCTGCATGGCAAGGCCGAAACCGACATTCTTGCGCACGCTCATATGCGGGAACAGGGCATAGCTCTGGAAGACCATGCCGAAGCCGCGCTTTTCCGGCTCCAGCTGGTCGATGCGATCGCCGCCGAGGCGGATTTCGCCGCCGGAGAGGCCAAGCAGGCCGGCAATGCAGTTCAGCGCGGTGGACTTGCCGCAGCCGGAGGGGCCGAGAAGCGCGATGAATTCGCCGGGTTCGATGGTCAGATCGATGCCGTCGAGGGCGTTATAGGCGCCGAAGGATCGCTTGATGCCATCAAGCTCAAGGCGCGCATTTTTCCGCGATGGCGCTGCTGCGTTTTGAAGCGGCAAAGTCAATGCAATCTCCATTTATCGGCAATCATGGCCGCCAGAGGCCCGGCGCTGGCAGGCCAGCGCCGGGCTATTGTGATGGACAGGGATCAGCCTTTCTTGGCGCCGATCTTTTCGTCCCAGATGCGGAAGGCCTGGACGAGCTGCTTGGGCTCCAGCGGCACTTCCAGCGGGCTGCCGGCGATCCAGTCGGCATATTCCGGCCGTCCGAATTCCTTGATGACGTCCTGGCTTTCTGCCGGCGCCATCTCGAGCGTGACGTCCTTCACGGCCGGGCCGGGATAGAAGTAACCGGCGTCATAGGCGATCGCCTGCTGCTGCGGCTGGTAGATGAAGTTCAGCACGTCGAGCAGGACGCCGACCTTCTCGTCGGAAACGCCCTTGGGGATTGCCGCATAATGGGCGTCCGTGACCCAGTGGAAGCCTTCCAGCTTGCCGACCTTGGCTTCCTCGGGAACGATGCCGAGTGCGCGCGGGTTGATATCCCAGCCGGTCGTGGTGGCGACGATGTCGCGCGTGCCTTCGCCGAGTTCCTTGAAGACCACGGCAGTGCCGGTCGGGTAATATTCGATGTTTTCGCCGAGCGCGGCCAGATATTCCCAGGTCTTGGCCCAGCCGTTGACCGGGTCGCGCGGGTTGCTGTCGCCGAGCAGGTAGGGCAGGCCCATCAGCAGCGTGCGGCCGGGACCGGAATTCGCCGGGCGGGCATAGAGGAACTTGTTCTTGTTCTGCTTCGTCCAGTCGAGCAGTTCCTGCGCCGTCTTCGGCGGGGTCGCCACCTTGTCCGGCATATATTCGATCAGCGGGCCGGACGGGTAATAGGTGATGACGACGCCCTGATCCTTGGCGAGCGCCTGCATCTTGAAGGCCTGCGGCAGCAGGATGCTTTCAAGATCGGGAAGGGCGGATTTCTTGCCGGACATGTCGATCCAGAGGCCCTGGTCGACGCCGGCCGAAAGCGCGTCCGTGCCGGTCAGCACGAGATCGATATCCACCTTGCCGGCAGCCTGCTGGGCCTGGATCTTGGCCGGCAGCTCCGGTGCGGGTGCCTTGGTGAAGGAGAAGCTGGAAACGAATTCCGGCTTGGCCTTGGCGTAGTTTTCGAACATGCCCTGCGTCAGCGCCAGGTTGCCGGCGACATCGACGATGGTGATGGTAACAGGACTTGCCGGTGCCTTTGCCTGCGCGAATGCGCGAAGCGGCAGTATTCCGGCGGCCGCGACGCCGGCAGCTCCGCCGACGAACGTTCTGCGTGTGATCTTCATTCTGTCCTCCTCCGTTGCGGCGGTGCCGGCCTCAGCCCCGAGCACCGCCCGTTTGCATCGCAATGCACGTCCCATGCGTCTATGCGCCGGTTTCCCGGCGGCATCGACGCTTGCTGCTCGAAGCTTTCCTCCGGTTGCAATTCACGCCGCCGTTCTCCTCCGCGGCATGTCTTGGCAACAGAATTCAATTGATATACTAGTATGCATGAAAGTGTCAACGTCCCGAGACCATGCATGCGGCAGGCTTCCGACCCTGAAATCCTTGCCTTTCCGGCGCCACGCGAGGCCGGCGGAAAGATTCGGCGCGTGACGACGGCGGCGGCGATCCACGAGCGGCTGCATGCCGATATCGTGTCGCTGAAAATTCCTCCGGGCACGGTCTTGCAGGAAAAGCGGATTGCCGAGGATTTCGGCGTCAGCCGGACACCGGTTCGCGAGGCGCTGCTGCGGCTGTCGGAAGGCGGTCTCGTCGATATCTACCCGCAGTCGGGCACGGTGGTTTCGCGCGTTCCGGTCTCGGCCATTCCGGAAGCGGTCATCGTGCGCAAGGCGCTGGAGGGAACGACGGTGGAGGCGGCCGCCGGCATTGCAACGGAGGCCGATATCGCCCGCCTCGATGCGATTATCGCCCGGCAGAAGACGCATGCGGCGCTCGGCAACGCCTCAAGCTTTCATGAAGAGGACGAGGCCTTTCACGAGGCGATCGCGCAAATTGCCGGTTATCCCGGCATCTGGGCCATCCTGAAGACGGTGAAAGTGCAGATCGACCGAGCGCGGCGCCTGACGCTGCCGGTCCTCGGGCGCATGGACAACGTCGTGGGCGAGCATATGGTGATCCGCGATGCGATCGCGGCGCATGACGGCGCGGCGGCGCGCGAGGCCATGATCCATCACCTCAGCGCCGTCATTCCTGACGTGGCGGAACTGCGCTCGCAGTACCCGGACTATTTCTGCTAAAAAATGAAAGACCAAGGAGACAGACGAAATGCGGCAAGGTTGGAGATGGTTCGGGCCGGAGGCGCCGGTCACGCTGGACGAGGTGCGCCAGACGGGGGCGACGAATATCGTCTCGTCGCTGCATCAGGTGCCGATCGGCCGTGCCTGGACCGAAGCGGAAGTGCGCGAACGCCAGTCGCTGATCGAGACGACACCCGCCGGCCGCTCGAGGCTGACCTGGAGCGTCGTGGAAAGCATTCCGATCCCTGACGCCGTCAAGCGCAAGGGCGGGCAGGCAAAGGCAGAAATCGAGGCCTGGATCGCCAGCCTCGAGGCTGTCGCCGCCTGCGGTATCCCGATCGTCTGCTACAACTTCATGCCTGTGGTCGACTGGACGCGTACCGATCTCGATTACGTGACGCCGACCGGCGCCACCGCCATGCGGTTCGACCATGAGCGTTTCGCTGCCTTCGAGCTGTTCGTTCTGCAACGCCCGGGCGCTGCCGAAGAATATTCGGATGAAGACAAGGCGCGGGCCAAAGCCGTTTACGAAAGCATGACGGAAGCGGAAATTGCCGAGATTACCCGCATCATCACCTCGGCTCTTCCGGGCTCGACCACCGAGCCGCTTACCATTCCGGCCTTCCGCGAAAAGCTGGTCGCCTATCAGGGCATCGACGCCAGGAAGCTTCGCCAGCATCTCATCGAATTCCTCGAAGCCGTCGTGCCGGCTGCGGAAGCGCGCGGCGTGAAGCTGACGCTGCATCCCGACGACCCGCCGCGCTCGCTCTTCGGCCTGCCGCGCATCGCCTCGACGGCAGAGGACTACGCGGCGCTGTTTGATGCCGTGCCGGCCGCCGCCAACGGCATGTGCTATTGCACCGGTAGCCTCGGCGTGCGCGCCGACAATGATCTGCCGGCGATCGCGCGGCGTTTCGCCTCCCGCATCTATTTCGCGCATCTTCGCGCCACGACCCGCGAGGGCGACGGCCGTACGTTCCACGAAAGCGCGCATCTCGAGGGCGACGTGAACATGGTCGCGGTGCTGAAGGAACTGGTTGCCGAGGATCGCCGTCGCAGCGCCGATCAATCGATCGTCTTCCGCTCCGACCACGGCCACCGGATGCTTGACGACCTGCAGAAGAATGTCACGCCCGGCTATCCGGCAATCGGCCGTCTTCGCGGCCTTGCCGAGCTGCGCGGCATTCTGCACGCGCTCGACGCGCCGCCGACCTGATTTTCTGTTTCAGGCAAGACCGTTGCACGTTTGCGCTGGCATTGCGTTAGCTCCGGCTTGCCGCCGAGAGCTGCCGCAGCGCTTCGATCGCCCGTTCGGCATCTGTGGCCGGCACGAAAATGTGGTCGTGGTAATAGGCCGCGACCACATTGGCGCTGATGCCGGCTTCGGTTAACGCGCGCGAGAAGGCGGCGGTCAGGCCCACGGCCTCAAGCGAGGAATGCACTTTCAGCGTGATCTGCCGCAAAGGCGCGCTTGCCTGCAGCCCGGCCCTGTTCGCCGCATCCCGGGGCAGGATGAGCGTCAGGCCTTCCGCCTCGCGGAAGAGGCCGAGCGGGCGAAGATGGAGATGGTCTTCCAGCCGCGAGGCCGGCACGGTGCAATAGACGAATTCGCCCTCCACCAATTCCGGCTCCATCGTTGCGAGAAGAACTGAGAGGTCGGTAATGCCTGTCATGTCATCTTCCCTGACGTCTCGTGTTATGGATGGCTGTTCTCCAGCACCGGAAGACCGGTGGTTGGAACGGATGAGCCGGCCGCGACACCGATCGCGATCGTCGCAGGATTCTTGCGGACGTTCGCGCCGGGACAGGCGGATGCGGGGCAGGCGGAGGCCATATCCGGCGGACGAGAACCCCTGCGAAATGTCCTTCCCGCCGGGAAGCTAACATGTTCTGCCGACAAGGCGAAGAAACGTGCGAGCATTTGCCGTGGCATGCGCAGGTTCGGGTGCGTCGTGACAGTGCGTGATGGCGCATCCGGCTGCCGGCAAATGCGCTGACCGGCCGGGAGGAAAGCCGGTCAGCGCCGGAGGCGCAAGGATCAGAAACGGGTCTGGCCGATTGCATCCGGGCGGCGTTGTGCGGCAATGCGCACCGGCTGATATTCGTAGATCGGATTTTCCGGCTCCAGGCGCAAAAGCGCGCAATGGAGCTTGTAATTCGCACCGGTCACGATGTTGGAGAAGATCACATCCATCAGAATGTTCTTCCCGACGCTGATAAAAATCGGACGCTTGAGCTTTATCATGGCGTTCACCTCGTTTTCTATCCAGTGGACTGGATTTCACGAGATCTATTTTAGTATTTTGTGATATTACCTTGAATTATACATAGGTGTATGTTTCGGTTCGCTGCGTGCTGTAGAGGCAATACTATGAATTCCAGCGCAGTGAAGCCTCACGGCTTCAACGCGATTTCCAGACAATTGATGAGGGAATCGAACTCGACCGGTTTGCCCAGAAAGGCCAAAGCCCCGCCTTCCATGGCTGCCGCGCGGGTTCGCTCGTCGCGATAGGAGGTCATGAAGATCATCGGCGGCTTTTCGGGCTCGCCGTTGAGGATTGCCTGCAGTTCGATGCCGCTCAGACCCGGCATCTTGACGTCGACGAGCATGCAGTCGATGGCCGCCCGGTCGTCAAAGGCCAGAAACTCTTCCGCGGAGGCAAAAAGCTTGCTCCGATAGCCGCAGGACTGGATGAGATCGTCAAGAGCCTCCCGGATGGCCTGATCGTCATCGACGACCGCGATTGTGGATGTATGTGACACGAGATTGTTAGCCTTGCTTATTCTTGCATTACCTGACGTCTATTATGAGGTTTTGGATGGTGGCGCGGTACCATACAAGGGTCTAGGTTCGGCTATCTGCCTTCCAGCATCTCTGCCTTGCGCACCAGATCGGCTACCGAGCGGACCTGCATCTTGCGCATGACATTGCCGCGATGCAGCTTCACGGTGATTTCGCTGATTCCGAGGTCATAGGCGATCTGCTTGTTCATCAGCCCCTTGACGACGGCGGCCATCACCTCCCGCTCGCGCGGCGTCAGCGTATCGACCAGCGAGGCGACCGCGTCGCTTGCGGCCATTTCCCGCCGGCGGGCCATATCCTTTTCGATCGCGACGCCAACGGCATCGAGAATATCCTGGTCGCGGAAAGGTTTTGTGAGGAAATCGACCGCGCCGGCCTTCATCGCCCGCACGCTCATCGGAATATCGCCGAAGCCGGTCATGAAGACGATGGGCATCCTGCTGCCGATCCGTTCGAGATGAAGCTGAAAATCCAGCCCGCTCAGGCCCGGCAGGCGCACGTCTAGGAGAATGCAGCCCGGCCGGCGCAGGTCGGCGGCGTCGAGGAAGGCGGCCGTGGTCGCGAAGGAGACGGCATCCATCTGGATCGACCGGAAGAGATCGACAAGCGACTCGCGGATGGATTCGTCATCGTCGACGACATAGACGATCGGCAATGCGGATTGAGCGGCTGCCTTCGATGCGGCACTAGTGTCGGTCATGCTCGTCCTCAATCGGTATGATCATTTCGAAGATGGCGCCCCCTTCGGGATGGTTGCCGGCAATGAGCTGACCGCCTCCGGCTTCCAGCGTGCTGCGGCAGATCGATAGACCCATGCCCATTCCGGAGGGCTTGGTCGTGAAGAAGGGGGTGAAGAGCTTCGCCATCGCCTCCTCGCTGATGCCGGGTCCGAAATCCCTGACGGAGAGGGTGACGAATATATCATCCTTCCTGGCGAGCGAGACCAGAATCTTGCGCCGGTCGATTGCCGTCTCGCGCATGGCTTGCACGGCATTGGTGACAAGGTTGATGAGAACCTGCTGCAGTTCGATGCGGATTGCCTTTACTGTGAGCGGCCCTTCGGCCGGGGCCACGTCGAAATCGACCATGTCGCGCTGGAAGTCGTGTTCCATCAGGGCGCGCGTTTCCTCTACCAGCGCTTCGAGATCGACCTGTTCGGGCGTGCGGTCGGCCTGCGTCAGCATGGAGCGGGTATTGTGGATGATCTCGCTCGCCCGCTGGCTGTCGCGGATGATGCGTTCGGCCGAGCGGCGCACCGCGGCAAGATCGGGAGGTTCGCGGTTCAGCCATCTGAGCAGCGTCTGGGCGTTGACGACGATGGCGCCGAGCGGCTGGTTGAGTTCGTGGGCGAGCGAGGCGGACAAGGTGCCGACGGTTGCCGCGCGGGCGGCACGAGCCAGCTCGTCCTGGGCCTCGCGAATGGCCTTCTGCATCATCTCCCGCTGCGTGATATCGACCATGCCGACCACGACGCGGTTGAAGGCGGCGGGGTCTTCGGGAAAACTCATGCTCATGATGACGAGCCTGGTTTCGCCGTTCTCGGCAATCAGATTGCCCTTGCCCTCGAAATGCCGCTCGCCGCGAAAGATGGCGTTCATCAGGTCGAGAAAGGTATCGTCGTCAGGGGCGATGTAGCGGCGCATCGCGCGCGAGGGAAGACCGTCGGCCACGTGGCCGAGCAGTTCGAGCGCCGCGTCGTTGGAGGCGATGGTGCGGATGAGGCCCGTGCAGGTGGCGATGACGCCGGGGTTCGTTCGATAGTAGTCTTTGAGATCGCTCACACCTTCCGCCTTCAATGACATCAGGAAGGCTCGCACTGCGGAATAGTCGCGCTCCCAGAGCGCGATGCGGCTGTGCTCGAAAATATAGCGGTAGCGGGTTTCGCTGTCGCGCAGGTGCAGGTTGGCCTCGATCAGCCCGACGCGTGCGGTCTCGTTCCTGAGAATGAGCGCGCAGGTGATGGTGATGGCGGCGAGAGAGACTGCAAGGCGCAGCTGGGCTGGCACATTTTCCCCGAGACCATGCGAATAGAGATAGGCAAAAAGGGTAAGGCCGGCGCAGATGACCGCCAGCAGCGTCGTGCCAAGCCGCGTCAGCATTTCCGCCGATAGCAGCAGCACGATGACATAGAGGACGGCAATGGCGCTTTCGATCTCGGTGAAGGCATCGACATAGAGCACGGTGGCAGCCAGCACCAGCGCGATCAGGCCGAGCGTGATCTCATGCGAGAGCGTTCCCCGCCGGTTGATGAGTTTCGATACAAAAGCTGATCCCATACCCCCTCGCTGTTGGTTGAGGTCCTCTGCCCACACCGTTCGGTGCGCATTTACCTTAATGGCGCGTTTGTCGGCGCAAAACTATACCAAAGTGTTGGAAGCATAGGCCGAATTGGCTCCGGTGTTTGAAAGAAAAGACCGTCCCGGGCGGCGGGACGGTCTATGGCGGATGGGAGGATCCGCGGGGCTTCGGCGGAGGGGAGCGCCTGCCCTGGAGGTGGCAAGGGGCGATGCCACCAGCCTGGAACCGTGAATGGTCGGGTCGGTTCCGAGCTACGAATATAGAATAGACCCAAGGGCCCTTAGACATAACTATACTTAGGTTTTGGTCCGGCCATACGAAGCGGCAGGTCAGGCTTGCGGGCAAATAAACTTGATACGCGTCCGCATAACTTCCGCAATCGCAACGAAACTGCGGCAGATGGCGGGCGGAGCTGATCAAGTTCATAGGCCTGCAACGGAAAAGCCTGCCGCGCATATTTCCGCGGGCAGCTGGTCGCGCCATATCTCATTTTGAGATAGCCGCATCGAATAAACCTATTTGTCACAATAGTGTCGCCACGGCATAGTCTTAGGAGGGAGAAACACTTTTAGGACATCGCTGTGGAATATGTGCGCTTTGGCCGGACCGGCCTGAAGGTTTCGTCGCTTTGCCTTGGTACCATGGGTATCGGCTCATCCAGGTGGAAGGGTTGGGTGCTCGACGAGGAAAAGTCGGTACCGATCCTCAAGAAGACGCTCGATGTCGGCATCAACTTTTTCGACATGGCGGACTGGTATTCGACCGGTATCAACGAACAGGTGGTCGGCCGCACGCTGCTGTCGCTGACGGATCGCGAAAAGCTGGTGCTCGCCACCAAGGCCTTCTATCCGATGAGCGACGATCCGAACGACAAGGGCCTGTCGCGCAAGCATCTGATGGCCTCGATCGACAAGTCGCTGAAGCAGATGGGCACCGACTATGTCGATCTCTATGTCATCCACGCCTTCGATCCGGAAACGCCGATCGAGGAAACGATGAGCGCGCTGCACGACATCGTAAAGTCGGGCAAGGCGCGCTACATCGGCGCTTCCACCATGTATTCCTGGCAGTTCGCCAAGATGAACCATGTCGCCGACCGGAACGGCTGGACGCGGTTCGTCAACATGCAGTGCCAGTATTCGCTGCTCTATCGCGAGGAAGAGCGCGAGATGATGCCCTATTGCCAGGACGAGGGCATTGCGGTCACGACCTTCTCGCCGCTCGCCCGCGGTTATCTTGCCGGCGGCGGTTCGGCGCCGCGTATCGCGCATGACCTCTACCTCGACTGGTTCGGCGACGAGATCGACCAGGAGATCGCCAAGCGTGTCAACGAGATCGCCGCCAGACGCGGCAAGACGGCAAGCCAGATCGCCCAGGCCTGGGTCATCGGCTCCGGCAACAGCACGGTTCCGATCGTCGGGACGGAAAGCCCCGAGCATGTCATTGCCGCGATCGAAGCTGCGGCGATCGAACTCACGGCGGAAGAGCGCGCCTTCCTGGAAGAGCCCTACCGCCCGCGCGACATGATCAACGACTATAACCCGGTCCGTCGCCCGCGCGCACTTTCAAGGGCGTAATGGGCAAGGGCATAATGGGTTCGACTCGCATCGCTACTGGAGATTTCAATGCTTTACATCGGTGAAGGCTTCGAGGGTTCCGGCCCGAACGCTGCCCATATCAACCTCTATCTCGGCCCGAAGAACGGCCCGATTTCCGGTGCGCTCGCCGGCGCGGCCGCAAGCCCCGGTCCCGGCCACCTGCCGTTCCAGGCCGTGCTGAAGCCGAACCTTCCGGCAAAGCCCGTGACGCTCTTCATCGCCAAGGCGGTGATGGAATCGGGGTCCTCGCACGAGCTGATGACCTGGGGTCCGGCGCAGGCCGGCGTTGCCGCCGGCATTACTGCTGCCCTGCTCGATGGTTCGCTGCCGGCCGAGGCTGAGGATGACTGGGTGGCGATTGCCGCCGTCTGGGTCAATCCGTCGGCAAACGATGCCGAAGAAGTGTATCATAACAACAAGGCTGCAACGCGTCTTGCGGCCAAGCGCGCGCTGCTGAAGGGCTGGCCGTCGCGTGCCGAGCTTGCCGAAGGCGTGGCAACGGTCGGCAATCCGTTCTTCACGCCGAAGGTTGCCTGATATGAAGCTAGTGGAAGACAATGCGCTGATCGGTGGAGGATGGGGAAGTGCTGCCGACAGCAGGCGCTTTGCCGTGCTCAACCCCGCCGATGGCAGCGAGCTTGCGACCGTGCCGGATTGCGGCGCGGCGGAAGCCCAGCAGGCGGTCGATGCCGCAGCGAAGGCCTTCAAGACCTGGCGCAAGACGCTCGCCTCGGAACGCTCCGCCGTGCTGCGCCGCTGGGCGGAACTGATGCTTGCCAATCAGGAAGATCTCGCGCGGCTTTTGACTGCCGAGCAGGGCAAGCCGCTTGCCGAAGCGCGCGGCGAAGTTGCTTATGCGGCCGGGTTCCTGACCTGGTTTGCCGAGGAAGGTCGCCGCTCGCATGGCGGCGTCGTGCCGTCGCACAAGGCCGATGCACGCATTGTCGTGATGAAGGAGCCGGTCGGCGTCGTCGCGGCTGTCACGCCGTGGAATTTCCCGCTGGCGATGATTACCCGCAAGGTTGGTCCCGCACTTGCTGCCGGCTGCACGATCGTCATCAAGCCGGCTGAAGATACGCCGCTTTCGGCGCTGGCACTTGCCCGTCTCGGCGAGCAGGCCGGCGTTCCCGCCGGTGTCGTCAGCGTCGTGACGACGAAGTCGCCCGCCGATGTCGTCGGCGTCTGGATGAAGAGCCCTGTCGTGCGCAAGTTCTCCTTCACAGGATCGACGGCGACCGGCAAGCTGCTCATGCGCCAGAGTGCGGATACGGTGAAGCGCATCAGCCTCGAACTCGGCGGCAATGCGCCGCTGATCGTCTTCGACGATGCCGATATCGATCAGGCGGTGCGCGGCACGATCGCCTCCAAGTTCCGCAATACCGGGCAGACCTGCGTCTGCGCCAACCGCATCCTCGTCGAGGACGGCATCTACGACCGCTATGCCGAGGCGCTTGCCAAGGCCGTCGCGGCCATGAAGGTCGCGCCCGGCGTCGAGGACGGCGCGGCCCAGGGGCCGCTCATCAATGCGCCGGCGCTGACGAAGGTCGAACGGCATGTGAGCGATGCTGTGGAAAAGGGTGCCAAGGTTTTGACCGGCGGCAAGCCGCACGCGCGCGGCGGCCTTTTCTACGAACCGACGGTTCTGACCGGCATGACGACCGATATGGCGCTGGCGACCGAAGAGACCTTCGGCCCTGTCGCCGGCCTTTTCCGCTTCAAGGGCGAGGAAGAGGCGATCGCGCTTGCCAATGACACGGAAACCGGCCTCTCGGCCTATTTCTTCACGCAGAATCTCGGCCGCGCCTGGCGCGTCGCCGAAGCGCTGGAAGCCGGCATGGTCGGCATCAACGAGGGCGTGATCTCGACGGAAGTGGCACCCTTCGGCGGCGTCAAGCAATCCGGCCTCGGCCGCGAAGGTGCCGCCGAAGGCCTCGACGAATATCTTGAGAGCAAATACGTCCTGTTCGGCGGGCTTGCGGGATAATGACGGAGGATCGTTCTCCCCAGACGAAGAAGGAGCCGGCGGTCGATCGCCGCCGGTTGCCGCTGAACGCGTTGCGGGCCTTCGAGGCCGTGGCGCATCACGGCAGCTTCACGGCGGCAGCCGCCGCGCTCAACATTTCGCAGAGCGCGCTTTCGCGGCATGTCATCGGTCTGGAAGAGAGCATCGGCCGCAAGCTTTTCGAACGCGGCCACAAGGCTACGACGCTCACCGACGACGGACGCTCGCTCGCCGCCGGCATCGGCAAGGGTTTCGACCGTATCGAACAGGCGATGCGCGAAGTCTGCGCGCCGGATGAGCAGCGCCAGCGGAAGCTGCGCATCAACCTGCCGCCGAGCTTTGCCATGAAGCTCACCGTGCCGCTGCTGACCGATTTCCGGCGCAGCTTCCCGGATGTGCTGCTGGAGGTTTCGACACCGTACGGGGTGCCGGACAGCGAATTCGACGTGGCGGTCGTCTATACGCGGCCGGCCGTCGACGAATGGATCACCGACCTGCTCTGGGAGGAGCGGCCGACGATCCTGTGCCATCCCGATCTGGTCAGGGGAGGGGTTTCGGATCTGGCGGCTTTCATTGCCGCAAACGAGATCATTCACATCAAGATCGTCGACATGGAGCCCTACGTTACCTGGCAGCGCTTCCTTGTGCAGAACGGTCTTGGCGGGGTTTCCGTGGCTCGCGGCGTGACCTTCGACAGCGCCAGTCTCGGGGTTCAGTACGCATTGTCGGGGCAGGGCCTGGTGCTGGCAGATCCGGCATTGTTTCGGGAGGAAATAGAAAGCGGCCGCTTGGTTGCGCCGGTCACCGCACACTATTACGAAGGCTTCGGCTATTACCTGAAGACCGATGCGGAGGGGCTGGTGGATCCTTTGATTGCAGGGTTTCGATCCTGGATTATCAGCCGCTTCAGCAATCGCATGGTGAACGAAGGTGAAAAGCCCGCCCTGCGCATCGTGTCTGGCACAGAGGGTGCCTGAAACGAATTCACTGCCATTCAAGGAGGAGGCAGATCATGACTGAATTGAAGACCCATAGCGGCAAGCCGCTGCATCCCTCGGTGCCGGAACTGTGCGAGCAGGTCCGCGCCGGCAAGATCGATCGCCGCGGCTTCCTGCGTGCCGTCGCCTGGCTCGGTGTGACGGCGGCTTCCGCCAGCGCCTTCCTCGGCGACAGCAAGCCCGCACTTGCTCAGGAAACGCCTGTGGATGGCGGCACGCTGCGTTTCGGCTGCCAGATCCAGGAACTGACAGATCCGATGATGACGAGCTGGATCGAGGCGTCGAACCTCTATCGCAACAGCCTGGAATTCCTGACCTTTGTCGATGCCGACAATGTCACGCATCCCTATCTGGCCAAGAGCTGGACGCCGTCTGCCGATCTCAAGACCTGGGATTTCGAGCTTGACGAACGCGCCAAATGGTCGAACGGCGATGCTTTCACGCCCGAAGACGTGATCTTCAATATCCAGCGCTGGATCGCACCGGACTCGCAGTCTTCCAACAAGACCGCCTTCTCGGCCGTCGAGAAGGTGGAAAAGACCGGCGACCATACCGTCCGCATCACGCTGTCGCGCGCCGTTTCCTCGCTGCCCGAGCAGCTCTATTCCTACACCTGCCCGATGTTGCATCGCGACTTCGTCAAGGGCGGCGCCAACTGGCCGGCCAACCCGATCGGCACCGGCCCGTTCAAGCTGGAGAGCTATGAAGTCGGCCGCCAGGCCGTGTTCTCCAAGCGCGCCGATTACTGGGGCAAGCCGGCTCATCTCGACGGTATCCAATATATCGACCTCGGCACGGATATCACCACGCATCTTGCGGCGCTCTCGAGCGGCCAGATCGACATCATCTATCGCGCGACGATCGCCGAATACGATCTGATGAAGTCGCTGCCGAATATCCAGATTCTGACCGGCAAGGCAGCCCATACGCTCGTCATGCGCATGCAGTCCGACCAGAAGCCGTTCGACGATATCCGCGTGCGCAAGGCCGTGCAGCTTGCCGCCGACAACAAGCAGATGCTCGATGTCGCCTATCGCGGCGAGGGCGAAGTCGGCGCCAACTTCCACGTCTCTCCGGTCCAGCCAGACTATTTCGCGCTGCCGGCGGTTGCCCGCGATGTGGAAAAGGCCAAGGCGCTGCTTGCCGAAGCCGGCCACAAGGACGGTCTCGATCTGGAGCTGACGCTCGGCAACACGCAGGGGACCTGGGAACAGGATACCGCGCAGGTGCTGCAGCAGAACCTTGCAGAAGCCGGCATCCGGCTGAAGCTCAACGTTCTGCCGGCCTCGCAGTACTGGCCGATCTGGGACAAGGTTCCCTTCGGCCTGACCTACTGGGCGCACCGTCCGCTCGGCGCCATGACGCTCGACCTTGCCTACCGCTCCGGCGGCGCCTGGAACGAGAGCCATTTCGCCAGCAAGGAATTCGACGCTGCGCTCGACAAGGCGCTTGCCGTCGTCGATCCGGCCAAGCGTCCCGAAGCCATGAAGGATGTCGAGCAGATCCTGCAGGATTCCGCCGTCATCATTCAGCCCTATTGGCCGAACCGCTTCAGCGCTGCCGCGACCACCGTCCGCGGCTTCCAGCTTCACCCGGCGGATTATTTCCGCATGGACGGCGTCTGGTTCGCCAAGGCTTGATCTTCGGCGGGGCCGCTCATCGCGGCGGCCCCGACCCGGCAAAGAGGTGGTTCGTGACTGTTTTTCTTTTCATTCTGCGTAAACTGGCAAGCGCTCTCGCGGTGATGTTCACCGTGTCGCTGCTCGTCTACCTGGCGCTGGAGGTCAATGTCGGCGATGTCGCCGTCAAGGTTCTCGGCCAGTTCTCGACGCCGGCCCAGCGCGCCCAGTGGTTGACAGCCAACGGTTACGACGATCCCTTCATCATCCGCTACGGCCGCTGGCTCTGGTCCTTCGTGACCGGCGACTGGGGCATGTCCACCTATTATCGTGCGCCGGTTTCCCACCTGATCCCGGATCGGCTTGCCGCCTCCGGCATTCTTGCTGGCGGGGCGCTGCTCATCATCGTCCCGGTCGGCCTGTTTGCGGGCATCATCGCCGGCATGCGCCCGGGCTCCGTTCTCGACCGCATCATTTCCTTCATCGCGATCGCCACGACCTCGATCCCGGATTTCGCTTCCGCCGTTTTCTTCTCCGCCGTCTTCGTGTTCTGGCTGCACTGGCTGCCCGGCGCCAGCACCATGCTGACGGGTTTTTCGCTGCAGCAGATCATCCTGCCGGTCCTGGTGCTCGGCTTCTATTCCACCGGCTACCTGGCGCGTGTCACCCGCGCCTCGATGATCGAGGTCATGGGCACGCACTATGTCCGCACGGCGCGACTGAAGGGTGCGAGCACGGCGCGCATCGTCTGGCGCCATGCTTTGCGCAACGCGCTGATCACGCCTGTGACCGTCATCATGCTGCAACTCCCCTGGCTTCTGTCTGGCGTCATCGTCGTGGAGGTTTTCTATGCCTATAAGGGCTTCGGCACGCTTCTCTACGACGCCGCGCTCAACAGCGATATCCGCCTCGTCGAGGCCTGCGCGATGGTGAGCGTCGTGGTGGTCGTTGCGACGCAGATCCTCTCCGACCTCGCCTATGGCTGGCTCAATCCGCGCGTCTCGCTGCTCGATGCGGCCAAGGGACGGAAGTGAGGGCGCCATGCGGAAAACCGTAACACCCTACCTCTCCAATCCCGTTATTCTGATCGGCGGGTTCCTCACGATCGGCTGGCTGCTGGTGGCGATCTTCGCGCCGTGGCTTGCGCCCTATGATCCGATCCGCACGCTGCTGCCGCTCGCAAAGCCGGGTATGGCCGATCCCTCGGGCAATGTCTTCTGGCTCGGAACGGACAAGCTCGGCCGCGATATTCTCTCTCGCCTCATCTATGGCGCACGCACCGTCGTCGTCTTCTCGACGCTGGCGACGCTGACGGCCTATGTGGTCGGCGTCGTGCTCGGGCTTGCCGCCGGTTACTGGCGCGGCTGGGGCGATGCGGTTCTGTCCTATGTCGCCAATGTCGTGCTCTCCTTCCCGGTGCTGGTGCTCTACATCGTCATCATCGTCGTGGTCGGTTCCTCGCCTTTCAACATCGTGCTGGCCGTCACTTTCGGCAGCGCGCCGGCGATCTTCCGCATCGTGCGCGGCATCACCATCGACGTCGCCAGCCGTGATTACGTGGCGGCGGCGGTGACGCAGGGCGAAAGCACCTGGCGCATCATGCTCTTCGATATTCTGCCCAATGCCAGCGGGCCGCTCGCCGTCGATTTCTGCCTGCGCCTTGGCTACACGGCGATCACCATCGGCACGCTCGGCTTTCTCGGCCTCGGTCTGCCGCCACCGACGCCGGATTGGGGCACGATGGTCAATGAAGGCCGCGCCATGGCGATCGCCTTCCCGCATCTCGTGATTTTTCCATGCCTTGCGATCTCGTCGCTGATGCTGGGCTTGAGCCTGCTGGCCGACGGATTGCGGGAAGTCTCGGAAGCGCAGGGGAGGCGCGCATGAGCAGCAACGAAAGCCAGCCGATCCTTCGGGTCGAAAACTTAAGCGTCGCCCTGCCGAAGGGTGCTGACCGGCCCTATGCCGTGAAAGCCGCAAGCTTCGATCTGAAGGCGCGCGAAATCCTCTGCATCGTCGGCGAGTCCGGTTCGGGCAAGTCGGTGCTGTCGAGCGCGCTGATGGGTGCGGTCGCGGAAGGGCTGAAGGTTGCCGGCGGCAAGGTCGTGCTTGGCGATACCGATCTCGTCGGCCTTTCCGAGCGGGCATTCCGCGCTATCCGCGGCAGCGATATCGCCATGATCTTCCAGGAGCCGATCGCCTCGCTCAATCCGGCGATGACGGTTTCGGCGCAGATCGAGGAAGTCTTCGAACTGCATTCGGATTTCGATGCCGCCGAGCGCAGGAGACGCGCCCGGGCGCTGGTCGAATCCATGCATCTGCCGAACCCGGACCGTATCCTGCAGGCCTATCCGCATGAGCTTTCCGGCGGCCAGTGCCAGCGCGTCGTCATTGCCATGGCGCTTGCCATGAACCCGCGCGTGCTGATCGCCGACGAGCCGACGACCGCACTCGATGTGACCACACAGGCGCAGGTGCTGAAGCTGGTGCGCGAGCTGCGCGACGTGCACGGCCACGGCATCGTCTTCATTACTCACGATTTCGGCGTGGTGGCCGATATTGCCGACCGCGTGGCGGTCATGCGCCATGGCGAGATCGTCGAGATCGGGGAGGCGAAACAGGTGCTGACGGCACCTGTTCATCCCTACACGAAGGAGCTGATCGCCGCCGTTCCGAGCCTGACGCCGCATGGCCGGCCGGCGGCGCAGACCGGCGAGCAGCCGGTGCTTGCGGTGCATGATCTGCAGCATTCCTACGGCAGCGTTCAGGTTCTGAAACATGTGGAGCTCAGCCTGCTGCCGGGCCGCGTTGTCTCCATCGTCGGCGAATCCGGTTGCGGCAAGTCAACGCTTGCCAAGGCGATGATCCGGCTGATCGAGCCGAAGAGCGGCCGGGTGGAAGTCGCGGGTGCCGATCTTCTCGGCCTTTCGCCGGCGCCGTTGCGGGCGCGCCGCCGGTCGATCCAGATGATTTTCCAGGATCCGTTCGGCTCGCTCAATCCGCGCCGCCGCGTCGGGCCGATGATCGCGCGTTCCGCCATGCTTGCCGGTGTCGAGGCGGGGGAGGCGCGCCGCCGGGCGGAGGAGCTGCTTGATCTCGTCGGCCTGCAGAAGAGCGCCTATTGGCGCAAGCCGTCGGCTTTCTCCGGCGGGCAGCGCCAGCGCATCGGCATTGCCCGCGCGCTTGCCATGCGGCCGGACGTGCTGATTGCGGATGAGAGCGTTTCGGCGCTCGACGTCTCCGTTCAGGCGCAGGTTCTGAAACTGCTTCGCGAATTGCAGGAGAAGCTGCAGCTCGCCATCGTCTTCATCACCCACGACCTGCGCGTCGCGGCCCAGATCAGCGACGAGATCGTGGTGATGCAGAAGGGTGAAATCGTCGAACGCGGCAGTGCGGCCCAGGTGCTGCAGGCGCCGACACACCCCTATACGAGAACACTTCTCGACGCGGCGCCGGGCCGCAGCACGTTCTAGCCGCCGCTTCCGGGCGTCGGCACCCTGTTTCGTTTCAACGCATGGCCGGCAGAGGCCGGCATGCGCGTGATTGTCTATTGTCCCGAGGATGCCGTCATGACGGAATATCGCAATTTCATCGCCGGAGAATTCCGGTCTTCCGGCACTCTGGTGCCGGTGCTCAATCCGGCAACGGAAGCCCAATTCGCCAAGGTGCCGTCGGCGACGGCCGATGAAGCCGTCAAGGCTGTCGAGGCGGCGGCGAAAGCGCAGAAGGAGTGGCGGGCGCTGCCGGCCATTGCGCGCGGCGATGCGCTGCGCAAGCTTGCTGTTGTCATCGAGCAGCGGGCGGAAAAGATCGGTGCGGCGCTGGCGCTGGAATCCGGCAAGAGCTTGGCCGATGCGACGGGCGAGGCGATCTATGGTGCCGAGCTGATGCGCTATCATGCCGAATGGGCACGCCGCATCGAGGGCGAAATCATCCCGAGCGACAATGCCAACGAGACGCTGCTTCTGAAGCGTGAGGCGATCGGCGTCGTCGCCTGCCTGATCCCCTTCAATTTCCCGATCTACACGCTGGTGCGCAAGATCGCGCCGGCGCTGATTGCCGGCAACGCGGTCGTCGTGCGCCCGAGCAATTCGACGCCGACCTCGGCCTTCCAAATTGCCGAAGCCGTGGTCGAGGCAGGACTGCCGGCCGGGCTCGTCAATATCCTTACCATGTCGCATGAGGTTGCGGCGACACTCTGCACCCATCCGAAGGTCGGCATGGTCACGCTGACCGGCAGTCTGCAGGCCGGCCGTATCGTGCTCGACTATTGCAAGGCGAACATTGCCAAGCCGTCGCTGGAACTCGGCGGCAAGACGCCCGTCATCATCGAGCCGGATGCCGATCTCGATGCCGTTGCCGCGCAGCTCGTTGCCGCCAAGACCAATCATTGCGGCCAGCTCTGCACGGCGCCGGAGCGTGTCTATGTGCACCGTTCCATCCATGATACGCTGCTTGCCAAGCTGAAGGCCGGCTTTGCCGCACGCGCCTTCGGCGACCGTTCTGTCGATGCGTCCCGCGTCGGGCCGCTCGCCACCAAGGCTGCGCAGACCAATGTGCACAAGGCCGTCCTGAAGGCGGTGGAGCAGGGGGCGCGTATCGAAGCCGGCGGCATCCTGCCTGAAGGCCCCGGCTTCTTCTATCCGCCGACGCTGCTCTCCAACTGCCGCCAGGACATGGAGATCATTGCCGAGGAAATTTTCGGGCCGGTTCTGCCTGTTGTTGCCTACGATACGACCGAGGAGGCGCTGGCGCTCGCCAACGACCATCAGTTCGGTCTGAGTTCGGTGCTCTTCACCAACGATCACCGCACGATCATGCGCTTTTCCGACGCGATCGAAGCCGGCGAATTCTACGTCAACCGTTTCCCTGCCGATCCCTATCAGGGTTATCACGCCGGCTGGAAGCGCTCCGGCCTTGGCGGCGATGACGGCAAGCACGGCATGCTCGAATTCACCCAGACGCGCCTCGTCATACTCAAGCATTGAGGATCACGGCCATGCAGATCGCATCGCTTTCCACCCATGTCGTCGCCGTTCCGCCGCCGCATATCGGCGGCATGTACTGGATCTTCGTGCGGCTTGCGACGGCTGACGGTATCGAGGGTGTCGGGGAAATTTACTCGACCGCCTTCCATCCGCAGGCGCTCGTGCCGCTGATCGAGGACGTCTTCCAGCGCTATCTGCTCGGCCATGATCCGCATGATATCGAGCGTTTCTGGCGGCTCGCCTATTCGAGCGGTTTCACCCAGCGCCCGGACCCGACGATGATGGGCATCGTCTCCGGCCTGGAAATCGCCTGCTGGGACATTATCGGCAAGGCGGCCGGCAAGCCGGTGCACAAGCTGATCGGCGGGCGCGTGCATGAGAAGCTGCGCGCCTATACCTATCTCTATCCGAAGAACGCAGCCGGCGAATATGACTATAACGATCCGGACCTCGCCGCCGAATGTGCGGAGAAGATGGTCGAGATGGGCTTTACCGCCGTCAAGTTCGACCCGGCCGGTCCCTATACGGCCTATTCCGGCCATCAGCTTTCGCTCGGCGTCATGGACCGCTGCGAAGAATTCTGCGCCCGGATTCGGGAGGCTGTCGGCAGCAGCGCCGATCTGCTCTTCGGCACGCATGGGCAGATGGTGCCGTCCTCGGCGATCCGGCTGGCGCAGCGGCTGGAGAAATATGATCCGCTCTGGTTCGAGGAGCCGGTGCCTCCGGGCCAGGAAGAGGCGATGGCGGAGGTTGCCCGCAAGACCTCGATCCCGATTTCGACCGGCGAGCGGCTGACGACGAAATACGAGTTCCAGCGCGTGCTGGAAACCGGTGCGGCCTCTATCCTGCAGATGAACGTGGCGCGCGCCGGCGGTATTCTGGAATCGAAGAAGATCGCCGGCATGGCGGAGGCGCACTACGCACAGATCGCGCCGCATCTCTATAACGGCCCGATCGGTGCCGCGGCCAGCATCCAGCTTGCCGCGTCTTCGCCGAATTTCCTGATCCATGAGGCGATCGTCGATTTCTCGGGCTTCTATGCCGAGATCCTGAAGACACCGCTGCGTTTCGAGGACGGCTATCTGATCCCGTCGGACGAACCGGGACTGGGCGTGGAGCTCGATCTCGATGTCGTCGCCAAACACTCGCCTTACGAAGGGCAGCGGCTGCATCTGCAAATGGATGACAAGCCTGCCGACGTGAAGGCCTTTGCGCCGGCCCGCGGCTGAGAACGAAGATGACGACATACGATTATATCATCGTCGGCGCCGGCTCGGCCGGCTGCATCCTTGCCGCACGGCTGAGCGAAAGCGGCAGGCACAATGTGCTTTTGATCGAAGCCGGCGGCAATGACAGCTCGCCCTGGTTTCGCATCCCGGTCGGTTATGCGCGCTCCTACTACGATCCGAAGGTCAACTGGATGTACTGGAGCGAGCCGGAAGCGGCACTGAACGGCCGACGCATTTATGCGCCGCGCGGCAAGGTGCAGGGCGGTTCGGGCTCCATCAATGCGATGATCTTCGTGCGCGGCGCGGCCGACGATTTTGACGACTGGAAGGCCGCGGGCAATCTCGGCTGGGGCTATGAAGACGTGCTGCCCTTCTTCCGCAAGCTGGAAACGCATGCGGGCGGCGAGAGCAAATATCATGGCGGCGGCGGGCCGATCCACGTCACGCCGATGCGTGGCCAGTCACATGCGATCACCGAGCGCTTTCTGGAGGCGTGTGCCGAGCTGCAGCTGCCGTTGAACGGGGATTTCAACGGCGAGAGCATCGAGGGCGCCGGTATCTACGACATCAATACGCGCAACGGCGTGCGTTCTTCCTCGTCGCTTGCCTATCTGCGGCCGGCGCTCGGACGGCCCAATCTCGCGATCTTGCGCAAGAGCCGCGTGCGCCGGGTGATCGTCGATGCCGAGGCGCGCGCGACCGGCGTCGAGGTGATCGGGCCGGGTGGCGTCACCAGCTATGCGGCGCGGCAGGAAGTCGTTCTTTCGGCCGGCGCGGTCGATACGCCGAAGCTGTTGCAGCTGTCCGGCATCGGCGACGGGGCGCATCTGCAGTCGCTCGGCATTCCGCTCGTCCGGCACCTGCCGGCGGTCGGCAAGAACCTGCAGGACCATCTCTGCGCCAGCTTCTACTATCGCTCGACCGTGCCGACGCTGAACGACGAACTCGGCACCATCTTCGGGCAGGCGCGGCAGGCGCTGCGCTACATCCTGACCCGGCGGGGGCCGCTGGCGCTGAGCGTCAACCAGGCGGGCGCCTTTCTGCGCGGCAGTCCGGAGGAAGAGCGGCCGAATATTCAGCTCTATTTCAACCCGCTCTCCTACCGCATCCCAAGCGATCCGAAGGCGGGACTGAAGCCGGAGCCCTATTCGGGCTTCCTTCTGGCTTTCAACTCCTGCCGGCCGACGAGCCGCGGTTCGGTCGGCATCGTCTCGCCCGAACTGGCGCATGCGCCGCAGATCCGGCCGAACTATCTCGGCACCGTCCATGACGAGGAGGAGGTCATTCAGGGAAGCCGGCTGGTGCGGCGGATCATGGAAGCGCCGGCGCTGCGGGCCATCACCGAAACGGAGATGCCGCCCTCGGCGGAGGCTCAGACCGACGAGGAGCTGCTGGCCTATTTCCGGGGCAATTCCGGCTCGATCTATCACCTCTGCGGATCGGCTGCGATGGGGCCGGATGAGACGACATCCGTCGTCGATGCGTCGCTGAAGGTGCATGGCGTAAACGGGCTCAGGATCGTCGATGCTTCTATCTTCCCGAACATCACGGCCGGCAATATCAACGCGCCGACGATGATGGTGGCGGAGAAGGGCGCGGCGATGATCCTCGCCGCTGCCTGAGCTATACCTGGTGCCGGTGGATCGGGTCGATCCACGGCACGTCCTCCGGCTTTTCGACCGGTTCGATGTCGAGGTTGACGACCACAGGTTCCTGGCCTGAACGCACGACCACGCATTCCAGCGTCTCGTCGCGGCTGGCGTTGATTTCCTGATGCGGCACGAAGGGCGGCACGTAAATGAAATCGCCGGGGCCGGCCTCTGCGGTGAATTCGAGCTTTTCGCCCCAGCGCATGCGGGCCTTGCCTTTGACCACATAGATGATGCTCTCGAGATCGCCGTGGTGATGGGCGCCGGTCTTGGCATTGGCATGGATCGTCACTGTGCCGGCCCAGATTTTTTCGGCGCCCGCACGTGCATTGTCGATGGCAGTCGCGCGGTTCATACCGGGCGTCTGGGCGGTATTCGGATCGAGCGCATTGCCGGGGATGACCTTCACGCCATGGTCGCGCCAGTCGATATGCTCGTCGCTGTGATTGTCGCTCATGCCGCTCCTCCTGTCGTCGATAGCAATCTAGGCAAGACGTGACCGGCGGCCAAGAGCTGCCGGTCCTTTTCCGTCATTCGCGGATCAGCACGTGATTGTCCTTCAGCCAGAAGGGCGGCAGATAAAGCGGCGTATCCGAAAGCGGCAGGATGTTTTCCTTCAGGACAACGCCGAGTTTGTCCGCCATGAAGGCGCGGCGGGCGGCGATGCGGGCATACGTCTCGGGATAGCGGGTGCGGATGGCATCGCGCAGGTCGGCATCGGCAAAGGCGATTGCATCCTCGCAGTTCAGCGCCCAGCCGGCCGGCATCGGCACGGGTATGACATCGACCTGGAAGGGCATGCCGGAACGCAGGCGCTCGATGGAACCCGGGCGAACAGGCGAATGCAGCCATTCCTCGTGGCTGCCGAGGTGGCCGGGGTTGAGAGCGGAGTTCAGGCCGGCGGATTTCAGCTTCTCGGTAACGGCGGTGAAGAGGTCGCCGCCGGTCGTGCCGATATCGGCGGTTTCATACCAGGTGATCAGCGCTTCGAAATAGGCCTTGGCGGATTTGAGAAAGGCCTCGTCATGATCGGTCAGCAGGCCGGCCCGCGAGGAGAGGGCGCCCCAGTAACCGAGCGCGGTGGTGACGCCGTCGCCCTTCTTCAGGCGACGGGCCGTCGGGCTGCGCAGGCCGACGATGTTTTCGCCCTTGCCGACGGAGGCGAACATGGTGTGGACGTTCAGCGGATCGCCCTCATAGCCGAGCCGGCCGAGCGCTTCGAATTCGGTGTCGCCTTCGCGGACGCCCGACACGACGCGCCAGAGTGCGCGCGAGCAGCGGGCCGACGCCCATTCGAAGGCGGCAAGCTGGTCGACATCGACGACGGATCGCAGGCCGTTTTCCGGATGCATCAGGACGGCCGTTGCGTCGGTAACGCTGCCGGCAACACGGCGGAGCACAGCGACGATGAAATCGGGGGCGAAGAAGCAATTTGCGTGGTCCTCGTCCTCTTCCGCCGAAAGATATTTCCAGCCGACGAGGCCGATGCTGTCGCCCTTGCCGATGCCGGCATCCCTGAGACGGTCGGCAAGACGCGGGTTCTGCGTGCGGTCCTGGCCCATGAGGCTGAAGGTCTGTGCCCGCAGCACCTCGATGCCGGGCAGGCGGGCGAGCACCGTATAGCTTTCGGATTCATTGCCGGTGATGACGATGCGCTTTCCCTTGGGGCCGAGCAGCAGCAGGGCCTCCTCGAAGCGCGGCTCGAAGCCGGAGAGGAACATGATATTGCCGAAATGCTCACGGTCGCCATAGACGACGAGCCAATCGGTGCCGGCCGCCTTCAGCGCAGCGTCGGCGCGGGCGGCGTAGGTCCCGGCCGGGATCTGCGGCTGATCGGCGGCGACCGGCCCGAAATCGGGCAGGCTGAGGGGCGAGAGGGTGATTGCCATGCGGTTCCTCCATTCAAGCTGGCATTGAGGCGAAAAGCGGTGTTGGCACCGGTTTCAGTGCCGTGAAAGTGGATGATTGCAAGTTTCCGATAGCGAAGATGCGCTTGTCTGCGCTATCACGCCATGACTGGTTGGAAAGCGCTCGAATATGACACAGAACAATGGCCGCGATGCCGCTCCGACGATTGCCGATGTTGCAAAGCTCGCCGGCGTGTCGCGCGCGGTTGCGAGCCGGGCGCTGTCCAACGAGCCGAGGCCGGTTTCGGCCGACAAGCGTGAACGGGTGGTCGAGGCCGCCGCCCGGCTCGGCTACAAGCCGAACCTTCTGGCGCAGAGCCTGACGACCAAGACGGTCAATCTCGTTGCCGTCGTCGTCAACCACATCCACGATCTTTCCGACCTCGATCTTTTCGACCGGCTGCTGGACCAGATCCAGTCGATCGGCAAACAGGTCATCATGATCCGCATCGGCTCGGTCGCCCGTGTGGAGGAATTCCTGCGCAATGGTGTGGCCTATCATGTCGATGCGGCGCTGGTCTTTTCGGATTTTGCGGATGCGGCGACGGTCAGGCGCATGTTCCGCTCCGATCTCGTCGTCATGCTGAACGGGCTGCATGACGATCTCTCGCCGGTCGTCATTCCCGATGAGGGCAGCGGTATTGGCGAGGCCGTGGCCGACGCCGCGAGAAAAGGCGTCCGGCAGGCTGGGCTTGTGACCGGGCGTTCGTCCTCGCCGATGGAGCAGGCGCGCATCGGCTTCTACAGGCAGGCTTTCGCCGAGAACGGCATAGAGCTGGTGCGCACGGTGCAAGGCGACTATTCCTACGAGAGCGGGCATGCGGCAGCCAAGGAACTGACCGGCGCCGATTGCCCGGATGCGATCTTCTGCACGTCGGATGCGATGGCCATGGGCATTCTCGATGTCTGCCGCGCCGATTTTCCCGGCAACCGGCCGGCACGCTTCCGGCTCTACGGTTTCGACAACCTTTCGCTCACCGATTTCGATGCCTATCCGATCTCCTCGATCGGTTACGACAAGGGCGTCTATGTGGAGCAGATGGTGGATTTCATCGCCAATCCCGGCGATTTCCGTCCCGGCCAGCCGCCAGTCATCGTGCCGACGACCTATTTTCCGCGCCTGACTTCCTGATGGTAATGACATCCTGACAGGCCGCCCGGAGGCGGCCTGTCAGGATCATCTTACCACTGCGGGTTCAGAGCCGGCGGGTTGGCTTCGGGACCCCACCATTTCTTGTAATTGGCTTCGTAGGCGCCCGACTGAATGTAATCGGAGACGAACATGTCGAGCCAGCGAACGAATTCCGGATCGCCCTTGGCAACGGCAATGCCGATCGGGTCGTTGGAATAGAGGCCGGCAAGGGTCACGAGCGTCGGGTTCTTGGTGGCGAGGTAGTCGAGCAGCGAGGAGTCCTCGATCGCGGCGTCGACGCGCTTCTGCTGGAGCTGCAGGACGCCATCGGGGGCGAACTGGTCGACATAGACGAGCTGTGCGTCCGGTACGGCCGTCTTCAGGAAGGTTTCGCCCGTCGTGCCGCGGCCGACGACGACCTTCTTGCCGGCGAGATCCTTCAGTTCCTTGATGCCGGCGTCCTTCTGGACGATGACGCGCAGGCCGGCGCGGTTGTACGGGATCGAGAAGTTGACGACCTTGGCGCGCTCGAGCGTGGCCGACGTATTGGCGATCGCCACGTCGATCTGGCCTGACACCAGCATGGAGATGCGGGCATCACCCGAAACGTCGGTGAATTCGACGGGTACGCCGAGCTTTTCCGCCAGGCGGTTGGCGACATCGACGTCATAACCGACCGGGTTGTTCTGGGCGTCGCGGAAGCCGATCGGCTCGCCGCCGAGCGACACGCCGATGCGCACGACGCCGCGCGAGCGGATATCGTCGATCATGCCGGCCAAGGACGGAAGCGCAGAGCCGGCAACGATGGCCAGCGCGGCAATGGCTGTGAGAATGCGTTTCATGGTTCCATTTCCCTCTTCTTGATTATGCCTGTTTCGCGACCCGAAGTTCCGGTTCGGGCATCGAGTCCTCCCAGAGCCAGTAGCGGATTTCGCCCTCGCATCTGAAATTCACGACCTCATGGTTTCCCTTTGCGTCGACGGCATGGATGACCACGCCGGCCAGGAAACCGGAGGACAGTTCCTTGAGCTCCTCGACAGCCAGCTTGACGGCGTCGGAGAGCGAATAGCCGAATTTGAGCGCCAGAACGACGGTGCGCGCAGTCGAGCAGCGCATGGTCATCTCGCCGGTATGAGTGCAGGCGGCGGCACCGTAACGGCTGTCGGCATAGAAGCCGGCGCCGGGAATGGGGCTGTCGCCAAGACGGCCGGGATATTTCCAGGCCCAGCCGGAGGTGGATGTCGCGGCATGGATGCCGCGCGCCGGATCGGCGGACAGGAAGACGGTGGTGTCGCGCACACGCTCGGGATCGGTGATGGCGCGGCTCAGGGGGGCCAGCGGGATATCGGGGAATTTCGCCAGATCTTCCGGCGAGAGTTCCTTTTCCAGCCGCTCCCACCAGACGCGCTTGCTGTCCTCGAAGAGCACGTCGTCCTTGGAGAAACCGATTTCACTGGCAAAGCGGCGCGCGCCGTCGCCGGTCAGCATTACATGCGGCAGGCGCTTCATCACTTCATGGGCGAGACGGGCGACCGGCAACGTGTTCGGCACGGCGCCGACGGTGCCGACATCGCGGGTATTGCCGTCCATGACGGCGGCGTCGAGTTCCATGTTGCCAAGCATGTTCGGCCAGCCGCCGTAACCGACGCTGCGCACCTTGACTTCGCTTTCCACCTTGCTGATGCCGGCGACCATGGCGTCGAGGCTGACGGCGCCCTCGCGCAGCATCTGCACCGTCGTCGGGAAACCGGGCCAGGCTTCTTTATTGGCCAAGAGCAGCATGAATACCTCTAATCTTTACGCATTTTGGACAGGAACTGGGCGATACGCGGATTGGCCATGCCGCCCTCGGCGGCGAAGAAATCCGCGGTCGGCAGATCGACGAGCAACTTGCCCTTGTCGAGGAAGACGATGCGGTTGGAAATCTGCCGGGCGAATTCGATCTCGTGGGTGACGAAGAGCATGGTCGTGCCCTCGGCCGCGAGCTTGGCGAGGATCGCCAGAACCTCGGCCGTCATTTCCGGGTCGAGGGCGCTGGTCACTTCATCGAGCAGCAGGTAGCGCGGCTGCATGGCAAGCGCCCGGCAGATGCCGACACGCTGGCGCTGGCCGCCGGAAAGCTGGGCCGGATAGGCATCGGCGCGGTCGCCGAGGCCGACGGAGGCCAGCAGCGCGCGGGCAGTGGCTTCGGCTTCTGCGCGCGGCTTCTTCAGCACTTCGATCGGCGCCAGAGTGACGTTACCGAGCACCGTCATATGCGGATAGAGATTGAAGAGCTGGAAGACGGTGGCCGAGCGCTTGCGGGCTTCGGCCAATTCCTTCGGCTTGCCGACGTCGAAATCGTCGACGGTGATGTGGCCGCCGTTCAACTTCTCCAGGCCGTTGATGCAGCGGATCAAAGTCGACTTGCCGGAGCCGGAGGAGCCGAGAATGGAAACGACCTCGCCGGGATTGATGGTGAGATTGACGCCATCGAGAACGGTGACGGGACCGAAGGCCTTTTTGACGTTTTCTACTTTGAGCATATTAGAGCCCTCTCCAGGCGGCATGCGCCCTGAGGCGGTTTTCGAAGCGCGCGCCGAGCTTTGCGAGCAGCTTGGCGCAGACGTAATAGAGCAGGCCGACCACGGTCCAGACGATGAAGGGTTTTAGCGTGCGCAGGTTGAGGATGTTGCCGATCTTGGTGAGATCGACGACGCCGATGACCGAGATCAGCGACGTGACCTGCAGCTGGTTGACCAGCAGCGCCGTCAGCGGGCCGATGGCGAAGGCCATGGCCTGGGGGGCCACGACATGGCGCAGCACCTGCCAGCGCGTGAGGCCGAAGACGCGGGCGGCCTCGATCTGGTCGCGGCCGATGGATTCGATCGCCGAGACCGCGATGACATAGACGAAGGCGGCGGTGTTGGCAGAGAGCGTGATGGTGGCGGCCGCGGTCGGCGTGATGCGGATGTGGAAAAGGCCGGGCAGGCCGAAAAAGACCAGGAAGAGCTGTACCAGGACAGGCGAGTTCTTCAGGAGTTCGGCAAAGAAGGTGATGACCGGGGTCAGCACCGGTACACGGTAGAAGCGGCAGACGGCCCAAAGCGTGCCGATCAAGAGGCCGATCAGCGATGTCGAGAAGAACAGGCCGAGGCTGACGCCGAGACCCTGCAGCAGCAGCCAGATGTCGAAGGGCGTGAAATCGGAAAAGCGCATCAGGCAACGGCCTCCATCATGTCGCGGTTCAGGCGGCGGTGGAGGAGGGCGATGCCGAGCGAGACGAGATAGGTCAGCGCAGCATAGACGACGAGCAGCACGACATAGACTTCGAAGGGCCGGTAGGTCTGCGAGACGACGATCTGTGCCGAGCCGGTCAGCTCGTTCAGCGTGATGGTCGAGAGGATCGAGGACGTGAGGATCATGTTGATCAGCACCGAGCCGAGCGGGCGAACGGAGGTTCTGAGCGCGATCGGCAGCACGATCTTGGTGAAGACTACCCGGCGCGACAGGCCGCTGACTTCGGCCGCTTCGATGATGCCCTGGTCGATCGCCAGGATACCGGCGCGGATGACGTCGGAGGCATAGGCGCCGCCGGCAATCGACAGTGCCACGACCCCCGTCGTGAAGGCATCGATATAGATGCCGATCTCCGGCAGGCCGTAATAGAAGAAGAACAGCTGCACGATGAAGGGCACGTTGCGGAAGATATCGACGTAGACGAAGGAAATCCGGCGCAGAAGGGCGGATGAGGAGGTGCGCGCAATGGCGACGAACGCGCCCATGATGACGCTGCCGATCAGGGCCAGGGCACAGGCCTCCGCCGTCAGCAGCGCGCCCTGCGCGAGAAAGCCCAGATGGGGCAAGAGGATCGAAAGGTCGAACCGCACGATCACTCCCTATGTACGATTGAAACCGGTTTCATCGTGTCGTTTGTGCGCCCTGATGTCAAGAACGCCTGATACGAAATGCTGATATATCTGTGGCGAAAAGTTCGTTTTTGCCGGTAACGTTCGGCGGAATATTTTTCGTCAAAAGGCGAAAAAGCTGGATGAATATGGACTGCACAATATCTCACCACCTCGCTAGCCTTTATCGCACAAAGAAAGAGCAATCCGCATGAGCCAGCTTCCCCCTATCGACTACGACACCGCTTCCGCGGAGATTCGCGCAGCGCACGACGAGGAAGTGCGGGTTCGTGGCAACATGACCAACATGAAGCGGACGCTGCTGCATTCGCCGGAGGCTCACCGCATCTATGCCGAATGGTTCACGCTGAGGGCCGAGCTCAACCCTGCCATCAGCGATCGCGAGATCTGGATCTTTTCGCATGCGATTTCCAAGGCGCTGAAGTCCGATATCGCCGTCACCTTCTTTCGCCGCGCGCTGATCAGGAACGGGTTCAACCCGGATGCCCTTGAACTGAGCGAGAGGGAATCGCTGCTTAAACGTTTTGGCACGGCCATTGTTGCCGATTCCAAGGCCATTCCTGCCGATATCTGGGCCGAACTGAAGGCGCGCTACGACACCAAGGTGCTCGTCGATCTCGTGGCCTTCGCCGGCATCATGATTGCCACTGCCGTCTACATCAATGTTGTCGAGGTCGATTTCGACCCCGAGCTTGAGGCCTTTGCCGAAGGCGCCAACTGAACTTTTTCATCACCAGAGGGGAGTTTTCCATGTCCATCATCAACAGCCGCGCCAAGCTGCTCGGCACCGTCTTCAGCCTGGCGCTGGCTTTCAGCGCGCCGGTCGTTCACGCCGAAACGCCTGCAAACGTGCTTGTCGTCGCCCAGTCGATCGACGACGCAGTCAGCTTCGACCCGGCCGAAGGTTTCGAGCTGACGACCGTCCAGTCCTTCAACAATCTCTATCAGCGTCTCGTGCAGTCCAACCGTGACGACGGCACGAAGATCGAGGCTGCCCTTGCCGCTTCCTGGGAAGCCGGCAGCGACGGCAAGAGCCTGACTTTTGCGCTTGCCGACGCGAAATTCGCCTCCGGCAATCCGGTCCGCCCCGAAGACGTGATCTTCTCGCTGACGCGCGCCATGAAGCTCAACAAGTCGCCGGCCTTCATCCTCAACGAACTCGGCTGGAAGGCCGACAATGTCGATGCCGCCATCACCAAGGTTGACGACAAGCACGTCAAGCTTACCTGGACGGCCGATGTCGGCTCCGGTTTCGCGCTGTCGATCCTGACGGCGCCGATCGCCTCCATCGTCGATGAGCAGACGGTTTCGCCGCAGGCCAAGGACAATGATTTCGGCAATGGCTGGCTGAAGACCAATTCGGCCGGCAGCGGCGCCTACACGATCGCCACCTACACGCCGCATGAAGCGCTGGTGCTGCAGGCCAACGCCAATTCTTCCGACAAGCCCGCGCTCGAAAGCGTCATCATCCGCAACGTGCCCGACGTCGGCGCCCGCCGCCTGCTCGTCGAACAGGGCGATGCCGATATCGCCCGTGGCCTGTCTGCCGACCAGATCGAAGCGCTGAAGGACAAGAGCGGCATCAAGGTTCTCTCCGTTCCCTCCGCCCGTCAGGACTATATCCTGCTGAACAGCAAGGCGAACCCGACGCTCGGCAACCCGGCCTTCTGGGAAGCGGCGCGTTACCTCGTCGATTATGACGGCATCACCAAGAACCTGCTGCGTGGCCAGAGCAGCGTTCATCAGGCCTTCCTGCCGAACGGCTTCCCCGGCGCGCTTAGCGACACGCCCTTCAAGCTCGATGTCGAGAAGGCCAAGAAGATCCTTGCCGACGGTGGCATCAAGACGCCGTTCAAGATCGAATTCATCGTCTTCAACGACCAGCCGTTCCTGTCGATCGCCCAGTCGCTGCAGTCGACCTTCGCCCAGGCCGGCATCACGCTCGACATCCAGCCGGGGGTTGCCAGCGACATCTATGCGCGCGGCCGCGCCGGCAAGTTCGAGATGACGCTGCGCTACTGGATCCCGGACTATTTCGACGCCCACTCCAACGCCAGCGCCTTTGCGATCAACAAGGACAACTCGGCCAATACCGTTGCCAAGCAGGCCGGCTGGGTAATCCCGGAACTGACCGACGAGACGCTTGCCGCCGTCAAGGAGCAGGATGCCGCCAAGCGCGCCGCGCTCTACCAGGACCTGCAGAAGAAGATCCAGGCAAGCTCGCCCTTCGTTTTCATGCTTCAAGGCAATGACCAGGTCGTGCTAAGCGACAAGGTGAAGAACTATGCCCAGGGTCTCAACGCAGACCAGGTCTATTACGACAAGGTAGCGAAATAAGTGCCGCAAACGGCAACGCATAATCATGCTGACATGACCAACTCCCGCCAGCGCAACAGCTGGCGGGAGTTGTCGTTCGTCTGGCCGCTTTCGAAATGGCTGTGGTCGTTCGCGCTGACGCTTTTCGGACTGGCGCTGGTTACCTTCGCGATGACGCGGCTGTCGCCGATCGATCCGGCGCTGCAGCTCGTCGGCGATCATGCCAGCCAGTCCACCTATGAGCAGGCGCGGCTGGAGCTCGGGCTGGACCAGCCGCTGCCGGTGCAGTTTTTCCGCTACGTCGAGACGGCGCTGTCAGGCAATTTCGGCCAGTCGATCTCGACCGGGCAGCCGGTGGCGAAGGATATTGCCCGCACCTTCCCGGCGACGATCGAGCTTGCGACGGCTGCCATCATTCTTGGTGCCGTCATCGGCCTTGCGCTCGGTATTACCGCCGCCATGCGGCAGGGGACGTGGGTGGACGGGCTCGCCCGCTTCGTCTCGCTCTTCGGATACTCGGTGCCGATCTTCTGGCTCGGCCTTTTGATGCTGCTGCTCTTTTATGCGCGGCTGCACTGGGCGCCGGGGCCGGGCCGGGCGGATGTGGTCTTTCAATATGCGGTGAAATCCGTCACCGGCTTTGCGCTTGTCGATACCTGGATATCGGGAAAATCAGGCGCCTTTCGCGATGCGCTGGCGCATCTGGCGCTGCCGGCGATCGTGCTGGCCTTTCACGCGCTCGCCGCCATTTCGCGACTGACGCGCGCTGCGATCCTCACCGAACTCGGGCAGGAATATGTGACGACAGCGCGTGCCAAGGGTGCCGGCCTCGGGCGTATCGTCTTCATCCACATCCTGCCGAACGTCTCCGGGACGCTGCTGACGGTGATTGCCCTTTCCTATGCCAGCCTGCTGGAAGGTGCGGTACTGACCGAGACCGTCTTTGCCTGGCCGGGCATCGGCCGGTACCTGACGACGGCGATGTTTGCCGGCGACATGCTGGCGATCCTCGGTGCGACGCTGGTCGTCGGTGCCTCTTTCGTGCTTCTAAACGCGCTGACCGACCTCGGCGTGGCGCGACTGGAATCGGGGAGGAAGCGATGAGCGCGATCGTCCAGGCGCCGCTCGGCGGTCCATCTTTCCTGCGGCGTGTGCTGCGTTCGCCCTCGGCGGCGGGAGGAAGTGCGGTCGTGCTCTTCATCCTGGCGCTTGCGCTGCTGGCGCCGCTGATTGCGCCTTATGATCCGAACCTGCAGGAGACGGCCAATCGCCTGATGCCGCCTGATGCCGCGCACTGGTTCGGCACGGATGGGTTCGGCCGGGATATCCTGTCACGCATCATCTATGGCGCGCGGCCGACACTGTTGCTGGTGCTCGTCGTCGTGCTGCTGATGGCGCCGCTCGGCATTCTCGTCGGCATCCTCTCGGGTTTCTTCGGCGGTATCACCGAACGCGTGCTGATGCGCATCACCGATATCGTCATGTCCTTCCCGCGGCTGCTGCTCGCCTTCGCCTTCGTCGCCATCATGGGGCCGGGGCTCATCAATGGCGCACTGGCGCTGGCGCTGACGAGCTGGCCGGCCTATGCGCGTCAGGCGCGTGTGGAGACGGCGGCATTGAGGCGCAGCGATTATCTGGCGGCGGCCGAAATGGTCGGCATCCGCGGTGTGCGGCTGCTCTGGGGGCATATCCTGCCGCTGGTGCTGCCTTCGGCGATCATCCGCTTGGCGCTCGATCTCTCGGGCATCATTCTTGCTGCCGCCGGCCTTGGCTTCCTTGGTCTCGGCGTGCGTCCGCCGACGGCGGAATGGGGTTCGATGGTTTCGGAGGGCACGCAGGTGATCTTCGATCAATGGTGGGTGGCGGCCGTGCCCGGCTTTGCGATCCTGATTACCTCCTTTGCCTTCAACCTGCTGGCCGATGGCCTGCGCGATATTCTGGATCCGCGCCATGACTGAGCCGCTGCTTTCCGTCGAGGATCTGTCGATTGCCTTTCCATCCGAGACCGGGCCGGTGCGTGTCGTCGATGGCATTTCCTTCGCGGTCGGTCGCGAGGTCGTGGCGCTGGTTGGTGAATCCGGCTGCGGTAAGTCGATGACGGGCCGGGCAATCATGGGTCTTCTGTCGCGCCGGGCTGAGGTGAGAGCAAAGCACCTCACCTTCGACGGGCAGGAACTGACGACATTGGCCCCATCCGGCTGGAACAGACTGCGCGGCAGTGGTCTCGGATTGATCCTGCAGGATCCGAAATATTCGCTGAACCCGGCCCATAAGGTCGGCCGGCAGGTGGAAGAGGCGTTGCTTCTGCACACGAAGCTTTCTGCTGCCGAGCGGCGCGAGCAGGCGCTCGATATGCTCGACAAGGTCGGTCTGCCCGATCCGCAGCGTGTCTATTCGAATTATCCGGCCGCTCTTTCCGGCGGCATGGGGCAGCGCGTCATGATTGCCGCCATGCTGATTAACCGGCCGAAACTCCTGATCGCCGACGAGCCGACTTCGGCGCTCGATCGCGGCCTGCAGGACCAGATCCTGACCTTGCTGCGGTCGCTGACCGAAGAACTCGGCATGGGACTGTTGCTCATCAGCCATGACCTGCAGCAGGTCTCGCGTTATGCCGATCGCGTCATGGTCATGCGGCACGGGAAGATCGAGGAGCAGATGGCCTCTGCCGATCTCGCCAATGCCAGGTCGGATTATACGCGCGCACTCTGGGCGGCGCGGCCCTCGGCTGCGACCTACGGGACGCGGCTGCCGGTTTACGGAGGCGAGGCATGAGCGCGCTTTCCGTTTCCGATCTTTCCGTGACCTTCCAGGGTGACGGCAAGAGCTTTACCGCCGTGCGTGGTATCGGCTTCGAGGTTGCGCCGGGCGAGACGTTCGGGCTGATCGGCCCGTCCGGTTGCGGCAAGACGACGGCGCTGCGTGCCGTTGCCGGGCTGAATACCCATTGGCAGGGCTCGATCACGGTGTTCGATGAGGCACTGCGACCGGGGCACAAGATCACCGGGCCACTGCGCGCCAACATCCAGATGGTGTTTCAGGACCCCTATTCCTCGCTGCATCCGCGCCACCGCATCTCGCGCATTCTCGGTGAACCGCTGGCACTGAGGGGCGTGCGCAGTGTCGAGGATGAGGTGCGGACTGCGCTCGATCAGGTCGGCCTGCCGGCCGCAGTGGCCGGGCGATATCCGCACCAGCTTTCCGGCGGGCAGCGGCAGCGCGTGGCGATTGCCCGCGCGCTGCTCCTGAAGCCGAAACTGCTGCTGCTCGATGAGCCGACTTCGGCGCTCGATGTCTCGGTGCAGGCCGAAATCCTGAACCTGCTGAACGATCTGAAGGCCTCGCATGGCATGACCTTCGTGCTCGTCAGCCACGATCCCGGCGTCGTCGCGCATATGTGCGACCGGGCGGTGCTGATGCAGGCCGGTCGCATCGAAAGCGAACTCGACCGCGCCGCGCTTTCGCAAGGCGGCTGGGTCGAGCAGCTTGCCGTGCGTTAGCTACGCCAGCGGCAGGATCAGCACGTCGCGAGCCGGAACCTCGATACGATTTAGATCATAGCCGTATCCCACCGGCCAAGCGGGTTTGCCGCCAGACAGTTTCCCATCGGCAAGGCTGACCGTCGTCGTCTGCGCCTTGCGCGTCGGATTGACCAGCCACAGGAAGCTTCCTTTCTCGCCCTTGTGGACGCGGGCATAGACCGCATCGTTGGAAAGCGTCACATGGCGCGTCCGACCACTCCATTTGACCAGTTCGGCGAACAAGGCGGCGTTGGCCTTGCCGTCGGTGCGGTAGAAGGCGACGGAAGGATTGGTGCCGATCAGCAGGGTGCGGCCCTTGCCGAAGCGATTTTCGACGACAGCCAGACGTCCGCCATCGAAGTTCCCGCGGCCGGTGCCGCCGGTCAGGCGGTAGGACTGGAGGAGGCCGCCGCCATCGACGGCCATATCATCGAACCTGAAGTGGATGCGGTCGCCGATATCGGGCATGAATTCCACTTCCTCCTCACGCGCGCCGAAGACCTCGTCGAGCCCCATATTCGGCTGTACCTGGCCGACATGGCCGCGGTCGCCGAAATAGCCGGGGCAGGCTTCTGCAATCAGCGTGCCGCCCTTTTCCACCCAGGCTTTCAGGCGCGCCGCCTGTGCGGCGGTGAACATGATCGGGTAGGGGAAATAGAGGAAATCATAGGCATCGATATCGTCGATATGCACCCAGTCCGGCTGCAGTCCCTCACCGAGGAAGGCGCGGTAGGCACCCCACATGGCTTCCGGATAAGGTTTTTCCTTGCGGTCGTAGTTCAGCAGGTAATCCCATTCCTGCGTTTCGGGGACGACGAGGATACCGACTTCGCCACGCACCGGCTTTGCGTCCCAGAGGGTCTTCTGCGCCGGGTCGTTCGCCCATTTCGCCATTGCGCTCTGCATGTCGGAGCGCGGTGTGCGGCTGCCGTCCATGCCATAGGCGCCGAAGGCGCCGAAGAGCGGGCCGTCGAGCAACGGGCGCCAGCGCAGGTTCAGCACGCCACGGGCGCCGCCGGCAAAGGAGGTCATGCTCCAGATACGGATATCCTCGGGCTCTGCCACGCGGCCGTCTTCCTTGTCGCGGCCGATCACCTGCGGCTGCAGCCAGAGCGGGCCGCCCTGGCGCTCGGCGTGCCAGAAAGGCTTGCCGCGGGCGGCGGCGCGGTTGATATCGACGCCGTACCAGGTCTTCCACGGTTCGGTGCCCTTGCGGGCCTGGATCCAGGTGAAACCGTAGATTTCCACCTTGGAGGCGGCAAGCCAGTCGTCGCAGCCATTGGCGGCCATGTTGGGGATCGCGCCTGATATGCCGTGCGCGGCAATGACGTTCTTCTGGTCTACGGCGCGGATCGTATCGATGCGCCACTGCATCTGGTCATAGAAATTGTCGCGCTTGAACTGCAGCCAGTCGATGCATTCGGGGTAGGGCGCCATATGGACCGGCGGCTCGATATCCTCCCATTCGGCATAGCTGTAGCGATGCCAGGCCTTGGCGAGCATTTTCAGGTTGCCGTATTTCTTCTCCAGCCATTTGCGGAAGGCGGCCTTGGCATAGCTGCTGTAATCGACATCGGCGGAATAGTTGACCTCGTTCCAGACGTCGTAGCCGTAGATCGCCGGATGATCCTTGTAGCGGGTGGCAAGCGCCGTCAGGAACTTGCCGGCTGCTTCCTTCACCTCCGGGCAGTTCAGCGTCAGCGCGCCGGCGCCGCCGCCATTGTTGGAAAAGCCGCCGGTTGCGGCCGAGACGCCCATATAGGAGCCGAGCTTGGTGCCGTCGGCATTGACCTGCAGCGCATCGGCATATTTGCGCACCGCCCAGTCCGGCACGGCATGGATGAGTTCGGCGATGACGGTCTTGATCCCGTTCCTGGCGGCGAGATCGAGCTGGCGGTCATATTCTTCCCAGTCGTAGACGCCGGGGGCCACTTCGATTGCGCCCCACATGAACCAGTGGCGGAAGATGTTGAGGCCATCTTCGCCGGCCGCCGTGTAGTCGCGTTCCCAATCGTCGCGCGGCGGATTGGACTTGCGGAAATAGACGGCGCCGAAAGGGAATTGGATATCGTTTCTGAGCATTGTCCTGTCCTTCTCTATTGATGTCCGGACACAGCTTCGCCGTCCGGAGACAAGGCTCCGGCAGGAGGCAATCGAAAATGTCGTCCGGGTGTTCTAGGTGGTCCTGATCTAGCGCGGTCCTCCGGCGAGGAGTTCGAGCGTGCGGATAAGGGCGGAATGGTCGCGTTCGCCGTCGCCATTGGCAACAGCGGCATTCATCAACTGCTGGGTCGCTGCCGTGTTCGGCAGCGAGAGGTCAAGCGCGCGGGCGGCATCGACGGCGAGCGTCATGTCCTTGCGGTGCAGGCGGATGCGGAAGCCGGGGTCGAAGGTTTCCTTGACCATGCGCTCGCCGTGCACTTCGAGAATGCGCGAGGCGGCAAAGCCACCCATGAGCGCGGCGCGCACCTTGGCCGGATCGGCGCCGGCGCGTTTGGCAAAGAGCAGCGCTTCGGAGACGGCCTCGATGGTGAGGCCGACGATGATCTGGTTGGCGACCTTGGCCGTCTGGCCGTCGCCGACACCGCCGACCAGGGTGATGTTCTTGCCCATCTTCTCGAAGAGCGGCCGCGCGCGCTCGAAGGCCTCTTCCTTGCCGCCGATCATGATCGTCAGCGAGGCGGCCTTGGCGCCGACCTCGCCGCCGGAGACCGGCGCATCGAGATAATCGCAGCCAAGCGCTTCGATGCGCCTGGCGAAGCCCTTGGTGGCGACAGGCGAGATCGAACTCATGTCGATGACGAGCTTGCCGGCAGAGAGACCGGAAGCGACGCCGTCTTCACCGAAGAGCACGGCTTCGACATCAGGCGTATCCGGCAGCATCAGGATGATGATGTCGGAGGCTTCCGCGACGGCCCTGGCGCTGTGGGCGGCCTTGCCGCCCTTGGTGACGAGATGCTGCGAGGCTTCCTTCACGCGGCTCAGATGCAGCGTGTGGCCGGCATCGATCAGGTGTTCCGCCATCGGGCGCCCCATGACGCCCAGTCCGATAAAACCGATATTCATGTCACGCTCACTTCCGATAGGGTTTCATCCAGCCAAGGCCCTCGCTGGTGCCGGCCTTCGGCTTGTATTCGCAGCCGACCCAGCCGTCATAACCGAGGCGGTCGAGTTCGGAGAGGATGAAGCCGTAGTTGATCTCGCCCGTGCCGGGTTCGTTGCGGCCGGGATTGTCGGCGATCTGCACGTGGGCGATCCTGTCTTTCAGCCGCGTGAAGGTCGGGATCAGGTCGCCCTGCATAATCTGCATGTGGTAGAAATCATACTGGATGTAGAGATTGTCGGAGCCGACCTTTTCGAGGATGCGCTCGGCGTGATCGGTGCTCGACAGGAAGAAGCCAGGTATATCGCGCAGGTTGATCGGCTCGATCAGCAGCTTTACGCCGGCATCGGCCGTGCGCGCGGCGGCATATTTCAGGTTCTCCACCAGCACCTTTTCCAGCGTTTCGAGATCGGCACCCTTTGGCACGAGACCGGAGATGACGTTGACCTGGGGGCAGGCAAGCGCCTTGGCATAATCGAGCGCCAGCGAGATGCCGTTGCGAAATTCCTCGATGCGATCCGGCAGGCAGGCAATGCCGCGCTCGCCGCCGGCCCAGTCACCCGAGGGCACGTTGAAAAGCGCCTGTTTCAGGCCGTTTGCCTGGAGCGCCGCGGCGACCTTTTCTTTCGGCTCGGCATAGGGGCCGAGATATTCGAGCGCGCCGAAACCGTCCCTTGCGGCGGCGGCGAAGCGGTCCAGGAAGGCTAGATCCTGATAGAGGAAGGAAAGATTGGCGGAAAATTTCGGCACTGGAACATCCTCAGGCATTGGCGGGAGCGACGAAGCGATGCCGGTGCAGCATGCGTTTGTCGCGTGGGTCGGGATTGGGAACGGCTGAAATGAGGCTCTTCGTATAGGCTTCCTGCGGCGCGGTGCAGATCTGCTCGGCCTCGCCAAGTTCGACGATCTTGCCGCGATGCATGACGGCCACGCGATCACAGAAATAGCGTACCACGGAAATATCGTGGGAAATGAAGATAAAGCTCAGGTTCAGCCGCTGGCGAATATCGAGCAGCAGGTCGAGGATCTGGCTGCGGATGGAGACGTCGAGTGCCGAGGTTGCCTCATCGGCGATGATGATGCGCGGATCAAGCGCAAGGGCACGGGCAATGCCGATGCGCTGGCGCTGGCCGCCGGAGAAGGCGTGCGGATAGCGCTCCATGCCCATCGGATCGAGGCCGACGAGGCGCATCAGTTCGGCGACGCGATCTTCCAGCGCCTTGCCTTTGGCAAGCCCGTTGACGATCAAGGGATCGCCGATCACTTCCTTGACGGTCATGCGCGGGTTCAGCGAGGCGAAGGGATCCTGGAAGACGAGGCGGACTTCGCGATGGAAGTTGCGCAGCTCTTTCTTGCCGAGCCGGGTGACGTCGGTCTCGCCGCCATCCTTGCCGCGATAGAGGACGGTTCCGGTCGTCGGCTCGACGGTGCGCAGGATCAGGCGGCCGAGCGTCGTCTTGCCGGAACCGCTTTCGCCGACGATACCGAGATTTTCGCCGGGGTAGAGGTCGAAATTGGCGTCGTCGACGGCGCGCAGCGTGTTGGCACTGCCGTGCCAGCCGAAAGTCTTGCTGAGATTGCACACGGACAGGATCGGCTGCGGCGCATCCGACGACAAAGCGACGGCTGGCAGCCTGCCTTCGACGTGATGGGTGAGCTTCACCGTCGAGGCCAGAAGCTGGCGCGTATAGGGATGGGTGGCGGCATGGTAGATCGCATCGACCGGGCCGCGCTCGACGATATGGCCGAAACGCATGACGGCGACGTCGTCGGCCACTTCGGCCACCACGCCCATATCATGGGTAATCAGCAGCATCGCCATGCCGCGCTCAACCTGCAGGCGTTTGATGAGGTCGAGGATTTCGGCCTGTGTCGTCACGTCGAGCGCGGTGGTCGGTTCGTCGGCGATCAGGATATCGGGGTTGCCGGCAAGCGCCATGGCGATCATGGCGCGCTGGCGCATGCCGCCGGAAAATTCGAACGTATAGCGGTCGGCCATCTTGTCGGGATTGGGGATTTCCACCTGGCGCAGCAGGTCGACCATGCGGGCGCGTGCGGCCTTCTTGTCGAGATTGCTGTGCAGGCGGATGGCTTCCACGATCTGCGAGCCGATCGTGTGGACCGGCGAGAGCGAACTCATCGGCTCCTGGAAGACGAGACCGATGCGCCGGCCGCGGATCTCGCGCATGGCGCGGCTACCGGGCGGGAGCGTGGCAATATCGGTGACTTCGCTATCGTTGCGCAGCAGGATGCGGCCGCCGACGATGCTGCCGGGCTTGTCGACGATCTGCAGCAGCGAGCGGGCGGTGACACTCTTGCCGGAGCCGCTTTCGCCGACGAGGCAAAGCGTCTGGCCGCGCTTTAGCTGGAAGCTGACATCCTCGACGGCGTGCAGGATATGCGTGCGCAGGCGGAAGTCGATCGAGAGATTTTCAACCGAGAGGACGACGTCATCGGGAAGACCGGTCATGGCTGCCTCCTCAGTTGTCATAGGGATCGGCCGCATCGCGCAGGCCGTCGCCGAAGAAGTTGAAGGACAGGACGGCCGTGACGACCGCGAGCGACGGCCAGATCAGCAGCCAGGGCGCGGTCGCGACCGTGCGGATATTCTGGGCATCCTGCAGCAACACGCCCCAGCTGACGACCGGCGGCTTGAGGCCGATACCGAGGAAGGAAAGCGACGTCTCTGCGACGATCATCGTCGGCACGGCAAGGGTGACGACGGCGAGGATATGGCTGGTCAGCGAGGGGAGGATATGGCGGAAGATCAGCCGTGCTTCGCTTGAGCCGTCGAGCTTGGCGGCAGTGACGAAATCCTCGCTGCGCAGCGCCAGAAAGCGGCCGCGCACCTCGCGGGCCAGACTTGTCCAGCCAAGCAGCGAGACGATGATGGTGATGACGAAATAGACGTTGACCGGCGACCATGTCAGCGGGATCGCCGCCGCAAGGCCGAGCCATAGCGGAATGGTCGGCATGGCGCTGACGACTTCGATGACGCGCTGGATCAGCGTATCCACCCAGCCGCCGTAGAAGCCGGAGATCGAGCCGAGCACGACGCCGAGCACGAGCGACATGGCGACGCCGACGAGGCCGATCGACATGGAAATGCGGGTGCCGTAGATCAGCCGGGTCAGAACGTCACGGCCGAGGCGGTCGGCGCCGAGCAGGTACATGGGGTCGTTGGCATTGATCGGGCCGATGAAATGCGTGGTCATCGGGATCAGGCCCCAGAGTTGATAGGCCGGGCCTTTGACGAAGAAGCCGATCGGTACGACCTTGGTGTCATCGACCACGAAAGTACGCCGCAGCGCCACCTTGTCGATCTCCACCTTGTAGCCCTTCACATGGAAATTGAACTCCGAGCTACCGTCGGGCTTTTCCACGAAGAAGCTGAAACCCTGCGGCGGGGCATAGGTATATTGCGGCTTGGAGGTCGCGGGCAGCGACGGCGCCAGAAACTCGGCGAAGAGGCCGACGAGGTAGAGGAAAAGGATGATCGCTCCGGCGACCATCGCCACCTTCTGGCGGATCAGCTTGCCGGCAATCAGCCGCCACGGACCGATCGCGGCGATCGAGACGGTCTTGCCCTGTTTCAGCGGGCTGATCGAGGGACCATCTGCGACGACGTTGAGGGGGCCGGTATGGGGTGCGAAGGTTTCGTGTGTCATCGGCGCCTCCTCAATTGAACCGGATGCGCGGATCGAGCAGCGCAAGCAGTAGGTCGGACAGGAGCATGCCGACAAGGGTCAGTGCCGAGAGAAGCAGGATAAAGCTGCCGGCGAGATACATGTCCTGCGAGACCAGCGCGCGGAAGAGCAGCGGTCCGGCAGTCGGCAGGTTCAGGACGATGGCGGTGATCGTGACACCCGAGACGAGATGCGGCAGTACCCAGCCGATCGCCGAGACGAAGGGGTTCAGCGCGATGCGCACCGGATATTTCATGATCACCTTGTATTCCGGCAGGCCCTTGGCGCGCGCGGTAATGACATAGGGCTTGTGCAGCTCGTCCGTCAGGTTTGCGCGCAGGATGCGGATAAGCGCTGCGGTGCCCGAGGCGCCGATGATGATGATCGGTATCCAGAGATGGGCGAGGAAATCGCCGGCCTTGGCGAAGTTCCAGGGTGCCTCGGCATATTCCGGCGAGTTGAGGCCGCCGACGCTCTGGCCGAGATAGCGGTAGGCGATATACATCAGCGTCAGCGCCAGGATGAAGTTCGGCACGGCCAATCCAATGAAGCCGAAGAAGGTGAAGACGTGGTCGCCGACGGAGTGGCGGCGCACGGCCGAATAGATGCCGATCGGCAGGGCGACGATCCAGACGAAGAGCAGGCTCAGGAGCGAGATGACCAGCGTCGAGCCCATGCGCGCCCAGATCAGGCCGGAAACGGGCTGGTTCCATTCGAAGGACCAGCCGAAATCGCCGCGGCTGACGATACCCCACATCCATTTGAGATACTGGATGTAGAAGGGGTCGTCGAAGCCGTAGATCTCCTTCAGCCGCTCGATCTGTGCGGGATCGACGGCCTGACCGCTGTCGCTCATCGTCGCGATCATAGAGGTCAGGTAGTCACCCGGCGGCAGCTGGATGATCAGGAACGAGATCAGCGACATGCCGATCAAGGTCGGGATCATGTAGAGCACGCGCTTGAAAATATAGCCAAGCATCGGAATGTTTCTCCTCCCGTTGAGAGCGCCCGGCCAGGCGCTTCCTTCGGATCTCCATCCGCTTTCGGCCCCTCCAGGCCGAAAGCGCTCCTCCTTGTCTTCCCCGCCGCTGGAGGCACCTCATTTCCAGGTGAGGTGCAACACCTCCAGCCGCTCGACATCGGGCACCTCCACCTGTGCGCGGCCGTCCTTGACGCTGAAGTTTGCGGCGCGGTCGGTAACGACGAGCCATGCCTTGGCCACCGACTTGCCCTCAGGAATTTCCACCGAAACCGTCTGGGCCGCCAGAGGGTAATTTTCGCGTATCGGCCCTTTCATCATCATCGGATTGGTGAGGTTGAAGAGGCTGAGCGCGATGCCCCCGGCATTTTCGCGCAGCGCCAAATCGACAACGCCGGGGCCTTCGACGGTGACGCGCGGCGTCTTGCCAAGCGCCCAGCGCACGGCATTGGCAATCAGCTTGCCATGGTCGACCGCGAAGACTTCCCAGAAGATTTCGCCGATGTTCCAGGGAATGTAGACGGTGCGGCCGCCCTTGCCGGTTTCGCGGGCGATGACGGCGGCGCCTTCCGGGGCCTTGCGCGGATAGACCTCTTCCATCGGCAGGTCGGGGAAATCAGGCACGTAGAGGAAGGGCGTCGTCGCGTTGCCGGTCGGATCGGCATGTATGAGGCGCGTGCCGCCCATGATGCGCTCGGCACCGTCGTAGCCGCGATTGATCGGATGATCGCCCGAAAGCGCCACATAGGTGTTCTTGACGATGCCGCGCGGGCCGGAGACGAATTTGGCACCGAGCACATCGGAGAGGCCGAACTCCTTGCGCTTCTTGCCGAATTCGTCGCGCAGCGAGGTTTCGTAGGAGGCAATGACGCTGCCGCCGCGGTTGACATAGGCGCGGATCGCCTCGTTCTGCGCATCCGAAAGGCAGGAAGCGTTGGCGAGGATGATCAGCTTGAAGCGGTCGAGATTTTCCTTCGTCAGAACCTGATCGGAAAGAAGCTCGAAGGGCAGGCGGGCCTCGACGAGGGCATGATAGAAGCCGAGGTCGTGCTTCTCGGCGCTGTGGCGTTCTTCCGGCGCCCAGTGGCGGAGCGTGGTCGAGGGATCGATGACGGCGATCTCGGCCGTTGGCTGCATGCTTTCGAGGACAGGCTCGACGGCGGCCTGCAGGGCGAAGGAATCGGCGACCGGTTCCACCCAGCGCTTGTCGGGCACGACGCCGTTGAACTTGGTGAACCAGGCATAGAGGCCGTGGGCCGTGCCGTCGTTGATCCAGAGCTGCATTTCCTCGCCGGAGGTGACGGCATCCTTCCAGCGATATTCCTCCTCCGGGCCGATCGAGGTGATGAGCACGACGGGGCGATCGGGGAAGGTAGCGCGGATGCGCTTGCCGTTGCGGCCGGCAGACCAGCCGAGTTCCAGGCCCTTGCGGCCCTGATGGTCGACGACGAGGAAGGGGCAATGTTTGGCGATGACCGAGAGGTCGAATTCCATCAGCGAAGCGCCGCCCATGTTCGGGATGAAGCTCGCATGCGGGCGGATCGCTTTGACGGCATCGTCCCACTGGGCGATCATGTCGGTGAGCACGCGGCGGCGCCACTGCACCCAGGCCTGCCAGGCCGGATCGTCGGCATCCGGCTTCGTCGGCAGCGCGTGGCCGAACATGTCCTTGAAGCGGCGGGCGCTGTCTTCGCTGTAATCGACGCCGTGACCCTGCCAGCGATTGGCGAAAATCGCGTCGATATCGTATTTGCGGACGATTTCCTTCACCACTTCCGGCATGAAGACGGTGTTGTAATCGCCATAGGCATTGGTCACCCAGACATCGGGATAGGCCCAGTGGCGGCGCGGCGTGCCGTCGGCATTGACCATCACCCATTCGGGATGCGCCTTGGCGGCATCGTCGTGGATCGCATGCGGATCGACACGGGCCATGACATGCATGTCGAGCTTGCGGGCGGCATCGACGAGCGCGCCGAAAATATCCTTGTCGCCCAGATATTTGCTTACATAGTGATAGGGTACTTCGCTCGGATAATAGGCGATGTAGCCGCCGGCGCTGAGGCAGACGGCATTGGATTTCGTGCGCTTGAAAACGTCAATCCAGAAGGCCGGATCGTATTTTTCCGGGTCGTCCTCCACGAAGGTCAGCTGGGTCCAGCGCGTGGCGGTCTTGAACCAGTCCGGCGTGCGCAGCGTGTCGGTATTCTGTCTTCTGGCGTCGAGCATCGTCTTCATCCAATCATTGGCAAAAGAGGGCATTGGCAAAAGAAGGGCCGTGGCGCCGACCGGTGGGGCCGGCGCCCGGAAATCATCGTCGATGTCGCAGGCCGTCAGACCTTGTAGAACTGCTCCGGCATGGTGGGAGCGGGTGTCGGCCAGCCGAAGGAGTTCGGCATGGTCTTCGTAATGTTCTTCATGTTGTTCTTGACGATGCCGTAGCCATCCGGGGGCAGGGAAATGCCGAAGACATAGAAGTTGTCGGCGGCACCCTGCAGGATCTGTTTCATGATCTCCTGCTGACCGGCCGCGTCGGAAGTCGATTTCAGCTTGTCGTAAAGCTCGAGCTGCTTCTTCGTTTCTTCCGGCGGTTCTTCCGCGTTGGCATTGTTGCGGTCGAGATACCAGAGCTGCCAGGCCGGGGCGTACATGGCGTTCGAATCCGTCGGCACGTAGTAGCGCGGGTCGAGCATGGCGGCGACGCCGCCATTGGCGCCGAACTGGTGGGCCGTCGCATCGAAGTCGCGGCCCTGGCGGACGCGGGTCTCCCAGAGCGAACGGTCCATGGTGCGCATCTGCGCATCGATGCCGACAGCCTGGAACATCGGGATGACCAGCTGGAAGAGATCGAGGAAGACGGCGCGCGCCTGGTCGATTTCGAAGATCACCGTCAGGCGGCGGCCCTTCTCGTCCAGACGGAAATTCTGGTCGTCGCGCTTCGGGATCAGCGTGTCGAGCATGGCATTCGCCTTGTCGACGTCGTAGCTCGTGAATTGCGTGGCGAGCTGTTCGTTATAGAGCGGATCGCCCTGCTTGATCGAGGGCTGGGCCGGAGCGCCCTGGCCGACGAGAACGGCATCGATCAGAGCCTGACGATCGAGCGACATGGAGAGTGCCGCACGGAAATCCTTGTTGCGGAAGAGCTTTCGTTTGGTCTCGTCGTTGTGGTTCAGGTTGAAGATGAAGTTCATCACATTGGCTTCAGTCGAAGTCAGCGTGTAGAAATCATACTTGCCCTGCTCGCGCGCATCGTAGAGCACCGACTTGTTGTTCGGCGTGGCGATATACTGGTCCATCAGGTCGACTTCGCCCTGCATGGCCTTCAAGAGCAGCACCTGCGGATCGGCAACCATCTGGTAGACGATGCGGTCCATATAGGGGAGCTGATTACCTTCCGTGTCGACCTTCCAGTAGAAGGGGTTGCGTTCGGCAATTGCGCGTTCCGTATTCTCGCCGGGTGCGGTCGTGAACATCCAGGCATGCAGGCAGGGTTTCTTCGAGGAGTTCAGGAAGAAGGCGTTGTCGTCCTGGAAACCGGAGGCAGACTGGAAGGCGGCAATCCAGCTTTCGAAGCCGCGCTCTTTGGCAAGCTCGTCCGCCTTCGGATTATAATCGATATGGAACTGCTCGAGGTAATGTTTGGGGCAGCGGGTCGTGTGGTCGTTATTGGCCCAGGCTACCTGAAGCGGGAACATACCGTTAGGTTTGGCAAAGATAACTTTGAAGGTCTGTTCGTCTATGACTTCAAGCTTCGCCGGCTTGCCTGCGGTCTTCCAGTGGCCCTGTCCGTTAACGGCGACGCGTTTGTCGGTCAGGATCGTGTCGTACCAGAATTTGACGTCCGCCGTCGTGTAGGGCTGACCGTCCGACCACTTCATGCCCTTGCGCAGGCGGATCGTATATTCGGTGGAGTCGGCATTGCCGTCGAAGGCTTCGGCGACGTTCAGCGTCACGCCGGACCAGTCGGGCGTGTAGCGCAACAGCGGTTCATAGGCCTGATAGCGGAACAGCATGGACAGCGAGCCGCCGCCGACGAGGGCCATGTTCCAGTCGCCGCCATATTTGCCGACGCTTTCGACCGGCTTGATGACAAGCGGATTTTCCGGCAGCCGGTCTTTCAGGGCCGGCAGTGCGCCGCTTGCAACCTTGTCTTTCAGAATGTCCGCTTCCTTGTAATCGACGGCAAGGGCCGGCAGCGCCGGTAAAAGCAGAACGGCCGAGGTCCCGGCCAGAAACGCACGACGTTTCAGCTTGATCATAGGGTTCTCCTCCAAAAATCCGCGGCCCTTGTCGTTGTTTTTGCTTTCAGGCCGGGATAACGGGAAGAATACATTTGGATATTGTTAGGTAAAGCGTTATGTTCCGTTAGTGCAAGAATTTGCAATTCCGGCGGCGAACGTGTAGCCAAGCGCTCCGAATGCCAGGGGATACGAGGTGGAGTGTGGGAAGCAGGGGTCGAGTAACCTTACAGACAATCGCGCGAGAGGTCGGCCTTTCGAAATATGCGGTCTCGCGCTCGCTGGCGGGCAAGAGCGGCGTCAGCGAGGAGACGCGCGCGCTGATCCGCGCCGCTGCCGAGCGGCTCGGCTATACGCGCCCTGCCGGCCAATCGCAGACGAACGACATCGCCGTCGTTTTCCATGATCTCGATGCCGTCAACAGCGAACTTTACATGCAGATCCAGAATGGCGTGCAGCGCGAGGCGCACAAGCTGGGCATGGCGCTGCGCATCCGCTGGACCCACAGTGCCGGCCAGCTCGAGGAACTGGCGCGTTCCTGCGCCGGGCTGCTGCTCGTCGGCCCGCACGACCGGGAGGCGATCGTGGCGGCCACGGCGACCGGCGTGCCGATCGTGCGTTTCGGCTGGGTCGATCCTCTGGAGCAGGCCGATCAGGTGACGGGAACCGACCATGAGGCGGGTCAGGCGGTGCTGCAATATCTGATCGAACTCGGCCATCGGTCGATCTGTTATGTCAACGGCACGCCCGGCTTCCGAGGCCGGCGCGAGCGCTTCTACGGGGCGCGGGAGATTGCCGAACGCTGCGAGGACGTTTCTTTGCATGTGCTGCGCTTCGACGAGCAGATCGGCTTCGGCGAGGCCTTCCGCGACCTCAAGGCAAGGGGCATTCACCCGACGGCCTTCTTCTGTGCCCATGACGGACTGGCGCTGACGGTGGTTTCCGAACTGCTGGGGCAGGGATACCGCATTCCCGACGATGTCTCGGTGGTGGGCTTCGGCGATTTCTCGCCGGCCACGCAGATTTCACCGCCGCTGACGACGGTGAAGATGGAAGGGCAGGAGGGTGGGGCTGTCGGCCTGCGGCTGCTTCTGGAGCGCATTGAAAATCCGCGTCTGCCCGGTATGCCGGCCCGGCGCGTGATGATTGCCTCACGCATCGTCGAGCGCCGGTCCGCCGGCCCGTGCAAGGTGCCGGCTGCCGCCGATCCGATCAGGCAGGGGCAAACCGGCGGCGCGCTTGTCGAGTGACCGGGCCGCAGCCTCGACCGGGGAGCGTCAGCCCAACGTTGCGATCGCTGCCTTGACGGCGTCGGCGCCCGGTGTCGTCGGCTTGTATTCCAGACCCACCGCGCCCGCATAGCCATTGGCGTAAATCCAGTTGAGGCGGCGGGCGAGATCGATGGCGCCGGTGCCGGGTTCGTTACGGCCGGGATGATCCGCCACATGGACGTGGAACACGCGGTCGATGCGCCCGGCCAGAACGTCTTCGGTGCGCTCGTCCATGACGGCGGAATGGTAGATGTCGTAGACGATGCCGATTTCCGGGCGGGCGACGTCATCGACGATATCCAGCCCCTCGCGGGTGGAATCGAGGAAATAGCCGACATGGTCGATGCGGATGTTGAGCGGCTCGACGCCGAGGCGCACGCCGCTGCCCTTGAGGATATCGGCGCCGGCGCGCAGCGTTTCGGTCAGCGCCTTGCGCTGTTCGTCCCGGGTGAAGCCGTCAAGATCGTTGCCCGCCTGAGCGATCAGCACAGGTGCGCCCAGGCGCTTTGCGACGGCGACGGAATCGGCAAGACCGCTCAGCCACGTCTGGCGATGGGCGGCATCGGTCAATGCGATCATCGGCTCGGCGACGAGGCTCGTCACATTGAGGCCGGTTTCCTTCAATGCGGCCTCGATCGCGTCGAGGTCCTTGTCTGTCCAGCGCCAGAACTCGATGGCCTTGAGGCCGGCGGCATGGGCGCGGCGGATGCGGTCGGCGAAGAGATCGCCTTCCTCGGCAAACAACCATTCGATGCAAGCTGAATAAAGACGCATGAAAGCTCCTCCGATCGCCTGCAGGCATGCGACAGATCGCAGCCTGCGGCAAGAGGGATCGTCTGCTCATGCCGATGATTTTCCGCCACGGCTTGACGGCCAGAACCAATGTCGGAAGACTTGGCGGATCGGCCGCAGCTGCCGGCCGCATTCGGGAGGATTTCATGGATCTTGGTTTGAAGGGAAAGACCGCCGTCATTACCGGCGGCTCCGTCGGTATCGGGCTTGCCATCGCGGAAGGGCTGGCGGCGGAGGGCACCAACCTTATCTTGTCCGCGCGCGGGCGCGAGCGGCTCGATTCCGAGGCTCAACGCATCGCCCAAAAATATGGTGTCAGCGCCATTGCCGTCGAGAGCGATGTTGCGACCGTCCAGGGCACGGAAGCGATCATTGCGGCGGCGGCCGAACGCGGCGGAGCGGATATTCTCATCAACAATGCCGGCACCGGCTCCAACGAGACGGTCATGGAAGCGCCGGACGAAAAATGGCAGGCCTATTGGGACCTGCATGTGATGGCGGCGGTGCGCCTTGCCCGCGGGATCGCGCCGCAGATGAAGAAGCGCGGCGGCGGCGTGATCCTCCACAATGCCTCGATCTGCGCCGTGCAGCCGCTCTGGTACGAGCCGATCTACAATGTCACCAAGGCGGCGCTGATGATGTTTTCCAAGGCGCTCTCCACCGAGCTCGTCAAGGACAATATCCGGGTCAACTGCGTCAACCCCGGCCTTATCCTGACGCCGGACTGGATCAAGACCGCCAAGCAGCTGACGGCCGAAACCGGCGGCGACTGGGAGGGCTACCTGCAGAGCGTGGCGGATGAACATGCCTCCTCCAAGCGGTTCGGCACGCCGGAGGAGCTTGCGAATTTCTTCGTCTTCCTCTGCTCCGACAGGGCGAGCTACAGCATCGGTTCTACCTATTTCGTCGATGGCGGCATGCTGAAAACGGTATAGGCGTTCGTTCCGGTCGCTCCTGTGCTGGCCCGGGGTGAGGCCGGCACATCAATCTTGCTGGGTCTCACCGGACTTGAAGGCGCGGTTTTACGGCAACATAGATAGGCGAAATAACCTATAAAAACGGGTTATTTTGTTGTCTCTTCATGGTTTTGACTCTATTTGCCTGTTATTACAGAAGCATAATGCCGTGAAGTGCAGGGCGACCCAGAGATGTTGACGAAAAAGGGAAAATACGGATTGAAGGCACTGGTCGATCTGGCGCGGCTGGCGCCGGGCGAGACCGCCTTCATCAACGATATCGCCTCGCGCAACAATATCCCGAAGAAATTCCTGGATACGATCCTGCTCGAACTGCGCAATGTCGGCATCCTGCGGTCGAAGAAGGGGCCGGGCGGCGGCTATTCGCTCTCGCGGCCCGCCTCGGAGATCCGCATCGGTCACGTCATCCGCACGCTGGACGGGCCGCTGGCGCCGATCCGATGTGCGAGCCGTACGGCCTACGAGGCCTGTGACGACTGCGCCGATCCCGAGACCTGTCAGGTGCGGCGCTCGATGACCGAAGTCCGGGACGCGATCGCCGCCATTCTCGACAATATGACGCTCGAGCAGTTCGTTGCCGGCGGCGGCCTCGAGAAGGTCGAGGAGAAGCTCCCGGTCTCCGCCGCGAGCTGATCCGCATTCTGTTTGTCTTCGGGCAATTCCGGGCGCGCAATCGCAGCACCGTCTTGCCGGAACTGCGTCAGCTTTCCCTGACTTTCAGACTATGCGCGCCGGCTGCGCTCAACAGCGGCTCGCGCGCGATCGCCATGTCGTGGATGCGGGCGTTGCGCCAGTGACGGTCGAGGTTGAGCGCGATGCTGCCGGTTGCGCCGCGGGCAAGTTCGAAGAGAGCGTTTGCCGTGTCCAGCGCCACCTCGGTTGCCGCAAGGCAGGCGGATGAGGCGGAGAACCAGGCTTCCGCCATGGCTGCCTCGGCGGGGCTCACCTGGGCGATATCCAGTTTGCGACCCGCCTGCTCCAGCGCGCCGGTCGCGGTTTCGATGCGGATGGCGCGCTCGCCGATTTTGCCGGCGGGAGCAGAGGGTCCTCTTGCCATGGCAAGCAGATCGGCGAAGGCGGCGCGGGCAATACCGAGGCCGACGGCCGCCTGCAGCAGCAGGCCGAGCGATTTTTCCGTCGCATGGTCGCCGGATGAGGCGAGCGTGACGCTGTCGGCATTCACGTGCAGTTTGCCGGCAATCAGCGTTGCCGTGCCGTTGGTGCGCAGGCCGAAGGCATCCCAATCGTCCACCGCCTGCAGGTCCTCGCTGTCACGCTGAAGGTGCATCACGATCCTGCGGCCGGCAGGATCGACCGCTGCGGCAGCGATCCGGTCGGAAAAAAGAACGGCCGGCGCCTGGTCCGACCGGCCCGTCAGGCGAAAACCGGAGCCTTCGGCCACGAGGACCGCCTGATCGGCAAAACGGGCAGGGGCGAAACGGTCGCCATCCAGGGCGCGCTCATAAAGGGCAATCTTCAGCGCTTCCGAAGACTGGTTGCGCAGCCCCTCCAGCACGCGGAAATGTGCTGCAAGAACATCACCTATGGAAGCATCGCTTTCGGCGATGATGGCGACGATCTCGGCAAGCAGGGCATTGGAAATGTCGAGGCCCTGATATTCCGGAGGCACGGTTATCGCCGTCAGGCCGGATTGGGAGAGGATGTCGAGCTCGCCGTTCGGCATGAGGCGGTTGATGTCGCGCTCGTTTGCTTGCCGGCGAAAGACGGCGGCAAGCTCGCGGGCTGTGGAAACGGCTTCCTCCTCGGTCTCGATGCGGTGCGCCGGAGGGCGCACATTGTCGTGCAATTGCGATATCGTGCCCATCTGCCACTCTTTCCCAGTGCTAAAAAAGTGCGCGATTGCATCGGCTTGCGTAAGGGCGGTTTTTCCACAAAAGCCCGGCCCGTCGAATTTTCTTACCAGCTTGATCGCCTTGCCGTATGCTCTACGTATGGTTAAGGGACAGCCAACCGATCAGGAATGATGATGAGCGATTCTCTTGCACGAAGCCGCGAGGGTTCGAAGGCTGGACGTCAGCCGCGCCCGCGCGTGAGCATGGATATAGCGGATATCCCGACTTACGCCATCGGCGACGTGCATGGGCGTCTCGATCTGCTGCAGAAAGCGGAGGAGGCGATCGTACGCGATGCCGAGCACCTGCCGGGCAAGAAACTCATCGTCATGCTCGGCGATTACATCGATCGCGGCCCGCAATCGGCGCATGTCCTCAGCCACCTCATGGATCCGGCGCCCGAAGGTTTCGAGCGCATCTGCCTTGCCGGCAATCATGAGATCGTCATGCTCGACTATATCGACGGCTGGGCCTCCTACGACGACTGGATGACCATGGGGGCGGCCGAGCTTCTGCGATCCTATGGTCTCGATCCCGATCACCTGCCGCTCGTCTTCCGCTCCGGTGCGCAGCTCGACGCCTTCATCCGCCAGTCGCTGCCGCATACCCATATCGATTTCATCCGCTCCCTGCCGATCATGCTCGACACGCCCAATGTCGTCTTCGTGCATGCCGGCATCGACCCGCGTGTGCCGCTCGAAGAGCAGGCCGACGACGACATGGCCTTCATCCGCCAGCGGTTTCTGGAAAGCCCGCTGCCGCTGCCGAAGCTCATCGTGCATGGCCATACGCCCGGCGACCAGCCGGACGTGCAGCCGATGCGGCTCAATCTCGATACCCGCGCCTTCAGGAGCGGCAGGCTCTCCGTCGCCCGCTTCTGGCAGGGACAGGTCTACCTTTTCTCCACCTGATGCCTGCTCAGGCAGCGTTCTCCTCCGCGTCGACCTGAGCCGGCACTTCCGCCGGCTTTTTGCGCCAGCGTCGCAACACGACGTAGAAGACCGGCGTCAGGAACAGGCCGAAGATCGTCACGCCCAGCATGCCCGAGAATACGGCCGTGCCGAGCGACTGGCGCATTTCGGCACCGGGGCCGGTGGCGATGGCCAGCGGCAGGACGCCGAAAATGAAGGCGAAGGCCGTCATCAGGATCGGGCGCAGGCGCAGATGGCTGGCCTCGATGGCGGCATCGACGACGCTTTTGCCTTCTTCCTCCGCCTGCCTTGCAAACTCGACGATCAGAATGGCGTTCTTGGCCGCAAGGCCGATCAGCACGATCAGGCCGATCTGCGTGAGGACGTTGTTATCCATTCCCCTCAGCGATACGCCGATCAGCGCGGCCAGGACGGCGAGCGGAACGATGAGGATGATCGCCAGCGGCAGGACCCAGCTTTCATATTGCGCCGCAAGCGCAAGGAAGACGAAGATCACCGACAGGGCGAAGATATAGATGGCGGTATTGCCGGTGTGGGTTTCCTGATAGGCAAGTTCCGTCCACTCGAAGGTCGTTCCCGGCGGCAGGATCTGCGCCGCAAGGTCCTCCATCTTCTTGATGGCGTCGCCGGTCGAGGTGCCGGGCGTCGGGTTGCCCTGAAGCGGTACCGAGACATACATGTTGTAGCGCTGGACGAGCGCCGGGCCGCTTGCATCCCTGATGTCCATCAGCGTGCCGAGGGGCACCAGCGCACCGGTTGCCGATCTTACCTTCAGGGCAAGGATGTCGTCCCTGTCCATGCGGTATTGCCGGTCGGCCTGGGCGCGGACCTGGTAGACGCGGCCGAACGCGTTGAAATCGTTCACATAGGCGACACCCAGGTTGATGGAGAGCGCGTTGAAGATGTTGGGGATCGGCACGTTCAGGAAACGCGCCTTGTCGCGATCGATCGCCAGGAAATATTGCGGGCTGGCATCCGAGAATGTCGTGAAGACGCCGGTGAGGCCCGGGGTCGTGGCCGCGGCACCCATCATCTGGCGGGCAAGGCCCAGGACACGCGTCATATCGGCGTTTTCAAGATCGGAAATCTGCATCTTGAAACCGCCGGAATTGCCGACGCCGCGAACGGACGGCGGCGGGATGGCAATGATGAAGGCTTCCTGGATGCTCTGCAGCTTGCCGTAAAGCTCGCCGATGATCTTGTTTGCCGTCTCGCCGCCCTCTTCACGTTCGGCGAAGGATTTGAACGGCACGAAGACGACGCCGGCATTCGAAGCGTTGGTGAAGGTCGCGCCGCTGAAGCCGGCAAACTGCACGGCATTGCCGACGCCCGGTACGGTACGGGCGATGTCGCCGACCTGTTTGACGACGGCATCGGTGCGCGCAAGCGAGGCACCGTCCGGCAGCTGGATGACGATGATCGCGTAGCCCTGGTCCATGGTGGGGATGAAGCCGGAGGGGACTTTCTGGCCCATGTACCAGGTCGCCCCGAGCAGGCCGGCAAAAGCGAGCAGCGAGCAGGTCAATCCGATCCAGCTGCTGACCAGATGCCGGACGATCCACGAATAGCCGGAGCTCATCCGGTCGAAGCCGCGGTTGAAGCCGTTCGCAAGGCCGCTTCCCAACTGGGAGAAGATGTTCCTGGGCTTGCTCTCGTGATCGTGCGTTTTCAAGAGAATACCGGCGAGAGCAGGCGAAAGTGTCAGCGAATTCAACGCGGAAATTGCGGTGGTGACTGAGATCGTCACCGCAAACTGTCGGTAGAACTGGCCGGAAATGCCGGGAATGAAGGCCGTCGGCACGAATACCGCAATCAGCACCAGCGAGATGGCGACGACTGCGGTTCCGACTTCGTCCATCGTGACATGCGAGGCTTCCTTGGGCGACATGCCGCGCGCCAGGTTTCGCTCGACATTCTCGACAACCACGATGGCGTCGTCGACGACGATACCGATCGCAAGGACGAGGCCGAAGAGGGTCAGCATATTGAGCGAGAAGCCGAAGGCGAGCAGGACCGCAAAGGTGCCGATCAGCGATACCGGAATGGCGACGATCGGAATGATTGCCGTTCGCCACGATTGCAGGAAGACGAGCACGACGATGGCCACCAGGATCGCCGCTTCGGCGATCGTCCTGTAGACCTCGCTGATCGAATCCGAGATGAATTCGGTCGTATCGTAGACGATGCGGTATTCCAGACCCTGGGGGAAGTTCTGGGAGAGATCCTTCATGATCGCCTGGACCTGATGGGCGGTATCCAGCGCGTTGGTTCCCGGTCGGGCGAAGATGCCGAGGGCAACCGCCGGGTCGTTGTTGAGATAGCTGTTGGTGACGTAGTCCTGAGCGCCAAGCTCGATACGGGCGACATCCTGCAGGGACACAAGCCGGCCGCTGGCCGTCGATTTGACGATGACATAGCGGAACTGGCGCACGTCCGAGAAGCGTCCGTCCGTTCGCACCGTATATTCGAAGGCGTTCGGTCCGGTCACGGGCGGGGCGCCGATCTTGCCCCCGGACACCTGAACGTTCTGGTCCCTCAGCGCGGCCACGACGTCATCGGACGTCATTCCGTAGGCGGAAAGCTTTTCCGGATCCAGCCAGATACGCATCGAATACTGGCGTTCGCCGAAAAGCTGGACGTCGCCGACGCCGTCAAGGCGCACGAGCACGTCGCGGATGCGGTTGCGCGCATAGTTCGAGACGTAGAGCTGATCGTAACGGTGCGACGGCGAAAGCAGATGCACGACCATCATCAGGTCGGGCGAACTCTTGTCGGTGGTCACGCCAAGGCGCTGGACCTCTTCGGGAAGGCGGGGAAGGGCGATGGACACGCGGTTCTGGACAAGAACCTGGACCTTGTCGAGATCGGTACCGAGCTTGAAGGTGATCGTCAGCGACATGGCGCCGTCGGCGCTCGAATAGGAAGACATGTAAAGCATGTCTTCGACGCCGTTGATCTGCTGTTCGAGCGGGGTCGAAACCGTATCGGCGATCGTCTGCGGGTCGGCGCCGGGATAGGAGGTGCGCACGACGATGGTCGGCGGGGCGATCTCGGGATATTGCGATACCGGCAATTGCGTATAGGCAATGCTGCCGACGACGAGGAGAAGGATCGAGATGACGGCCGCAAAGATCGGCCGGTCTACGAAGAAATGGGCAAATCTCATTGGCTGCTCTCCGCACCGGCGGTTTCGGGCGGGGCGTCGGTACGCTGCTGCGGCAGCTCGCTCATCTGCGGCGTGACCTTTGAGCCGGGCCGGGCGCGGATCAGGCCGTTGACGACGATCGTCTCGGTGCCGTCCAGACCTTCGCGGATGACGCGGTAGCCGTAGAGCCGCGGACCGGGCCGGACCGGCTTGGTCGATACCGTGCCGTCAGCGCCGACGACGTAAACGACGCGTTCATTCTGGTCCGAGCCGATTGCCTCGTCGGGAACAAGGATGGCCTGATAGGTATTGGAGGCCTCGATCTGAATGCGGCCGAAAAGACCGGGCTGGAGGACGAGATCGGGGTTGGGGAACCGTGCGCGCAGGCGGATGGTGCCGCTTTCGTTGTCGATCCGGTTTTCGGCGAAGTCGAGTTTGCCCTTGAACGGCTTGGCATTGGGATCGGAGATCGTGACCACGACATCCAGTCCGCCGCCGCCCTGCTGCAGGTCCTTGCCGAGCTTGCGCGCCGTCTCGGCGAAGTTCAGCAGCCGGCGCTCGTCGACGTCGAAATAAAAGTCGATCGGGTCGAGCGAAACGATCGTGGTCAGCACGGTCTGGTCGGTCTGTACCAGATTGCCGGCGGAGATCAGGCGGCGGTCGATGCGGCCGCTGAGGGGGGCGGTGATCTCCGTATATTCCATGTCGAGGGCCGCGCGGTCGGCGGCGGCCTGTGCGCCGCGGACATTGGCCTGGGCCGAATCGAATTCGCGGCGGCGGTCGTCCAGCGTCTGTGCCGACTGGCTGCCGCTCGAAGCAAGCGATTGCGCGCGTTTATACTGCGCATCGGCAAAGACCAGTGCCGACTTCGCTGCTTCAAGCGCGGCATTGGCCTGATTGAGCGCGGTGATGAACGGCCTTTGATCGATAACGAAGAGGCGGTCGCCTTTCTTCACCAGCGCACCGTCAGTGAAGTCGATTTCCTGCAGATAGCCGCCGACGCGCGACCGTACCGAAACCTCGTCCACGGGTTCGAAGCGGCCGATGAACTCGTCGCTGTCGACCACGTCGCGCACGACGGGTTTGGCGACAGTGACGGGCGGGGGAGCAGGCGCCTGCTGCGCCTCAGCGATAAGCGGCAGGAAAGCGGCCAAGCAGCCGAGCGTCAATGTTTGTCGAAGCGAATAAGCCATTCCGGTCCCCCTTGCGGGCGGCCGAATGCAGCCGCCTGAACCTATGCCTGAGAAAAGCTGTCCATGCCTGCTGGAACGAAAGCATGAGCCTTCGTCCTAAGTCCGAATTCTACCCATGCGTGGCTGCCGGGAGATGACAGGTGCAAGCCGGCACCTCGAAATCAACCGGAGGGAGAAAATCGCGATCTCCGTAACCCTATGAAGGCAGACTATAAACGGGAGAATCCGAAAATTGCAAATGCCAATTGACCGCCCCGATTTGCAGTTCCGCAAACCCCGGCGTTTCCGCCGATATCGCTCCATCACGTTGCCGAGAGCGGTTTCTGCCGCTGCCCGGACGTTCGGCGGAAGCCGGATCGAAAGCTCCGCCTAACCGCGGACTGCGGCATTTTGGTCGCAGGTGCGGAATCTTGCGGTTGCATCCTTGTGCATTGCACATGCTCAATATATCTACCAACATCATAAGGATGCTTATTACTAGCCGGCGAAGGTATATGACCAACACTCCAACACTCGGTTTTCTTCTGCACGACGTCGCCCGCCTGCTGCGCAAGCGGTTCGAGCAGCGGGCAAAGGACCTTGGGCTGACACGGTCTCAGTGGCAGACGCTCGCCTATCTCGCCAATAATGAGGGCATCCATCAGAGCGGGCTTGCCGAAATCCTGGAAATCGAGCCGATCACGCTGGTGCGCATTCTCGACAAGCTTGCAGAGCGCGGCCTGATCGAGCGCCGCCAGCACCCCACCGACCGGCGTATCTGGCTGCTCTACATGCGTGAGGCCGCCCATCCGATCCTCGCCGAAATGCGCGAGCTCGGCGACGTGACGCGCGGCGAGGCATTGGAAGGCGTAACCCCCGAAGAGCGCGACCGGCTTTTCCACACCCTATCCGTAATGAAGACGAACCTGGTGCAGGCGTGCCGGACCCCGGTCGCCGAGAATGAGACGAAACATGGCTGACAAATCCCCCTTGCGCGTCGTGTCCGACGCGAATGCCAAGAATCCTGCCGACGAAAAAGAGATCCCGCAACAACCGGAAACGGTGGCTGAGGCGCCTTCATCCAATTCAGCGCCCGCGGCTGCCGCGGTGGCTGCGCCTGGCGGCAACAAGGTCCGCCGCCGGCGCAGCTTCACCCGCCCTGTCCTCTTTGCCCTGCTGCCCGTGGCGCTCGTCGTCGGCGGCTATTATTACGTCAATGGCGGCCAGGTCATGTCGACCGACAACGCCTATATCCAGGCGGATATGGTGGGCATCACGACCGACGTTTCGGGCATCGTCGCGCAGATCAACGTGCATGAGAACGAGCAGGTCAAGGCGGGGCAGGTGCTTTTCAGCCTGCAGTCCGACGCCTTCAGGATCGCGCTTGACGGCGCCAGGGCGCAGCTCGGCGCGCAGCGCAACCAGATCATGAACCTCAAGGCCAGCTACCAGCAGTCGCTTGCCGAGATCACCCAGGCCGAAGCCGATCTGCCCTATTACCAGGATCAGTTCGACCGGCAGCAGAGCCTCGTCAACAACGGCAGCGCGACGCAATCGGCCTATGACGAAGCCAAGCACAATCTCGAAGCCGCGCAGCAGAAGGTTTCGGTCGCCAAGGCGGAAGCCGCAACGACGCTCGCCCAGCTCGGCGGCAGCGCCGACCAGCCGGTCGAGGAAAACCCGCTCTACCTGCAGGCCAAGTCGCAGGTCGACAACGCTGAGCGCGAGCTCGACCACAGCGTCGTCAAGGCGCCTTTCGACGGTATCGTCACCAACGTAAACGCCTTGCAGGTCGGCTCCTACCTGCAGGCTTCGCAGCAGGCCTTCTCGCTGGTTTCGACCTCGCATCTTTGGATTGCCGCAAGCCCGAAGGAAACCGAGCTTACCTACGTCAAGCCCGGCCAACCGGTCGACATTTACGTCGATACCTATCCGGGCGTGATGTGGAAGGGCAAGGTCGAGAGCATCAGCCCGGCTTCCGGCTCCTCCTTCTCGCTGCTGCCGGCGCAAAATACGACCGGCAACTGGGTGAAGGTCGTGCAGCGCATACCGATGCGCGTCAGCATCGATGATGCCGAAGGCAAGCCGCCGCTTCGCGTCGGCATGAGCACGGTCGTCGAGGTCGATACCGGCCATGCGCGCGGCCTGCCCGATTTCGTCAACAACCTTCTCGGCCAGGGCAAGAGCCACGAGTAACGGCCATGAGCAATGCTCCTGCATCACCGGCAACCCCGGTTGCCAATCGCGGCGCGATCACGGCCTGCGTCATCCTGGCCGTCATCATGCAGGCGCTGGATACGACGATCGCCAACGTGGCGCTGCCCTATATCCAGGGCAGCGTTTCGGCGTCGGCCGACCAGATCAACTGGGTCTTGACCTCCTATATCGTCGCGGCTGCCATCATGACGCCGCCGTCGGGCTTCCTTGCCGCCAAGTTCGGCCGCAAGCGCGTGCTCCTGACGGCGATCGTCGGCTTCGTCGTCGCCTCGGTTCTTTGCGGTCTCGCGCAATCGCTGCCGCAGATCGTTGCTTTCCGCCTGCTGCAGGGCCTGTTCGGCGCTTCGCTGGTTCCACTCTCCCAGGGCATTCTCCTCGACATCTATACGGTCGAGGAGCGCGGCTCGGCCATGGCCTTATTCGGCGTCTCGGTCATGGTCGGGCCGGTTCTGGGGCCTGTCATCGGCGGCTGGCTGACGGACAATATCAGCTGGCGCTGGGTCTTCTACATCAACGTGCCGATCGGCGCGCTCGCCTTTGCCGGCATCGTCATCTTCGTTTCGGAGACGAAGAGGGATGCGCTCGCCAAACTGGACTGGTTCGGCTTCGGGATGATGAGCCTGTTCATCGCCGCGCTGCAGCTTTTCCTCGACCGCGGCGAGCAGCTCGACTGGTTCTCGTCAGGCGAAATCGTCATCGAAGCGATCGTCTGCGCGGCCGCCTTCTACCTGCTTCTGGTGCATACGCTGACGGCGGAAAAATCCTTCGTCAATCCGCGGCTATTCCTCGACCAGAATTTCACCGTCAGCATGATCTTCATCTTCGTGATCGGCATTACCTATCTCGCCTCGCTGGCGCTGATGACGCCCTATCTGCAGACGCTGATGGGCTATCCGGTCATCACGGCGGGCATCGTGATGGGGCCGCGCGGCCTCGGGACCATGCTCTGCATGTTCATCGTCGGCCGGCTGATCGGCAAGGTGGATACGCGCTGGCTGCTTTTGCTCGGTCTCGGCCTGACCGCCTGGGCGATGTATGACATGACCGGCTGGACGCCCGACGTGTCGCAATGGACCATCGTGTCGGTCGGCTTCATCCAGGGGGCGGGCCTCGGCTTCCTCTTCGTGCCGCTGACGACGATTGCCTTTGCGACATTGCCGGCACAGATGCGCGGCGACGGAACCGGCCTCTACAACCTGTCGCGCAACATCGGCTCCTCGGTCGGCATCTCGATCGTTTCGGCGCTGATCGTCGAGAACACGCAGAGCAACCACGAGTCGATCGCCGCCTATGTGACGCCGTTCAACCGGGCCTTCGATGCGACGGCGGCGCAGGGCCTCAGCCCGCTGACGGCCGTCGGACGCGCCGCTCTCAACGACGTCATCACGCTGCAGTCGACGATCATCGCCTATATGGACGACTTCAAGCTGCTGATGCTGATGTCGCTTGCGGTGATGCCGCTGGTCCTGCTGCTGCGCAAGCCGAAGGCGGCGCCGGCCATGGACCACAGCGCCGTCATGGAGTGATGGCGCATACCCGGCCTATCGGAACGGCTTGCTCAGATAGCGCGATCCCTGAATGCCGAAGCGCCAGGGCGCTTCGGCATTTTTCGTAATGCCAATCCGCTTGCCCGAGACGACAGGCAGGGGTGAGGAAGGCGAGAGCGCGTAGGGCGGCTGGTCGAGAGCGCGGTCGTTGACGGAAATGTCGATGCCGAGCGCCTGGCAGAGCTTGCCGGGACCGCTGCAGAGCTGCGTCAGCACATCGGTGCCGCGCCGTTCCATCATCGCCTGCAGGCCGATTTCCGGCTCCAGCGCACGGATCAGCACGGCCGAACCCGGCGTGCAGACGAAGTTCAGGCACCAGTACATGCCGTAGATGCGGTAGATGTAGACATTGCCGGGGCGGCCATACATGGCGCCGTTGCGCTTTGTCGGGCCGCGGAAACTGTGGGAAGCCTCGTCGTCGGGATAATAGGCCTCCGTCTCGGTGATCCGCCCGCCCGACCCGCCGACCGTAAGGTGGCAGCCGAGCAGGTCGCGGGCGACCTCGATCGCATCGCGTTCGAAGAAATGGCGCAGGCTTTCCCCGGCAAGCGGGCCGGCGCCAACAGCGCCATTGATCATATCGTTCGTCATGGAGATTGCCGATAGCATCCTCTCGGGCGATCGACCACCCGGAAGCCGAACGTGGCGTCGTGCGCGGCGAAGTGCGCGTCGACAATATCGTCTCGACGCAGGTTAGTGACCGGCGTTGGGGTCGCGCATCGGAATGGACGAGACGGTGACGGAGACCGGATCGCTTGCCGGGAAGGAATCTTCCAGGCCTTCGTTCAGCTCCTCTTCGAGCAGGGCGGCATCCTTGTTGCGGGCGCTGTCGCCGTGAACGGGCTCGAATACGGAAGCGAGCAATGCCTTGGCTTTGGCGATGGCATTGTCGTGGGTGAGGTCGGGGGCTTCGCGCAACGTGACCGCGATCCTGTCCTCGCCTTCACTGCCGAACTCGACGACGAAGCCTTCATCGGCCTGGTAGACGATGATATCGCTGAGTGCCATGCCCGTTCCTCCGAAATCGCTAATATGAGTGAAGCGCGTTTTCGGCTGTTTGTCGAGCAAAGACCTTCGCCAGCCAGTCGATGAAGACCCGCACGCGCGGCGAAAGCTGGCGGTTGCGCGGGTAGAGCAGCGAGACCGGCGTCTGCGTCAGCGGGAAATCGGCGAGCACCTCGACGAGGGTGCCGGCGGCCAGGTCCTGTTCGGCGTGGTAACGCGGGATCTGGATCATGCCGAGACCCAGGCGGGCGGCCGATATGTAACTTTCGGCGGCGTTGACCGTGACGGTTGCGGGAATGGTGACGTTGCGGACGCTGCCGTCGACGATGAATTCCAGCGGCAGCGGGCCGGCGCTGCCGGTTGCGCGGAAGCCCACCATGCGATGCGCGCCGAGCCTGTCCGGATGGTCAGGGCTGCCGAAAGCGGCAATATAGGAGGGCGCGGCGAGGGTGATTTCGTCCAGCATGGCGACCCGTCTGGCGACCATGTCGCTGTCCTGCGGGGTGCCGACGCGCAGCACGCAGTCGATGCCCTCGCGCACCAGATCCACCAGCCGGTCGCCCTCGCTCATGTAGAATTCGATATCGGGGTAGGCCTCCAGAAAGGACGGCAGGCTCGGCAGCACGAAATGGCGGGCAAGCGTGCCGTGCACGTCAACCCGCAGCAGCCCCTTCGGCTTGGTGCCGGCGAAGGCGCCTTCGGCATCCTCGATATCGGCGAGGATCGACAGGCAGCGCTGATAATAGGCCTCGCCGTCGAGTGTCGGGCTGACATGGCGTGTCGTGCGCTGGAGCAGGCGCACGCCGAGGCGCGCCTCCAGCTGCTTGACCGCATCCGTCACCGTCGAGCGCGGCAGGCCGGTATCTTCGGCGGCAAGCGTGAAGCTGCGGCGCTCCACGACGCGGGAGAAGACCCGCATGGCATCGAATCTGTCCATTTAGTTTGTTCGCATTTACCGGATAGTGATGGCGAATAATGGCTGATTATCCGCAAAGTGGAAAGGGACATCTTCTCCTCATCGAAAGGGCGCTGCGGCGCCGAAGCAAAGGAGAAGGAAAATGTCTGCCAATCAAAACAAGGTCGCTCTCGTTACCGGCGCTTCCCGCGGCATCGGTGCTGCGATCGCCGAACGCCTCGCAAAGGACGGCTTTACCGTCGTCATCAATTATGCCGGCAACGCGGCGCTTGCCGAAGAACTGGCCCAGAAGATCGAGAAGGCCGGCGGCAAGGCGCTGACGGCGCAGGGTGACGTTGCCGATGCGGAGGCCGTGCTCCGCATGTTCGATGCGGCAGAGGCTGCCTTCGGCGGCGTCGACGTGCTGGTCAACAATGCCGGCATCATGCTGCTGTCGCGCCTTGCCGATGTCGATGATGCGAGCTTCGACCGCCAGATCGGCGTCAACCTGAAGGGCACGTTCAACACGCTGCGCGAGGCCGCCAAACGCTTGCGTGACGGCGGCCGGGTCATCAACTTCTCAAGCTCGGTCGTCGGTCTGAAGCCGGAAAGCTACAGCGTCTATGCCGCGACGAAAGCCGCCGTGGAGACGATGGGCGCGATCCTTTCCAAGGAAATGCGCGGCCGCCAGATCACCGTCAACACGGTCGCCCCCGGTCCGACCGGCACCGATCTCTTCCTCAACGGCAAGTCCGATGAGCTGATCGACCGCCTCGCCAAGGCCAATCCGCTCGAGCGTCTCGGCACGCCCGAGGATATCGCCGGTGTCGTCGCCTTCCTCGCCGGCCCCGACGGCGCCTGGATCAACGGCCAGGTGCTGTGCGCCAATGGCGGCATGGTCTGATGCTTTCGCCGTGGCGGCCTGAGCGCCGCCACGTTCTTTTCTCGCATCCTTTCAATCAACCCCGATCGAACAGCCACCTGCACGAACAGAAGGAACAGGACCATGAGCAAACAAGTCATCGTCATCACCGGCGCTTCCAGCGGTTTCGGCGCTCTTACCGCCCGCGCGCTCGCCAAGGCCGGCCACATCGTCTACGCCTCGATGCGCGAAACCGAAGGCCGCAACAAGCCGCAGGTCGAGGCCGTCGACGCGTTCTCCCGGGAAAACGGCGTCGATCTGAAGGCGGTCGAGCTGGATGTCGCTTCCGATGCCTCCGTCGAAACAGGCATCGCCAAGGTGATCGCCGCCGAGGGCCATATCGATACGATCATCCACAATGCCGGCCATATGTCCTTCGGTCCGGCGGAAGCCTTCACGCCGCAGCAATATGCGGAGCTTTTCGATATCAACGTGCTTTCGACGCAGCGCGTCAATCGCGCGGTGCTGCCACATCTGAGGAAGCAGGGCAGGGGCCTGGTCGTGTGGGTCTCGTCGTCGAGCACCCGCGGCGGCACGCCTCCGTATCTCGCTCCCTATTTCGCTGCCAAGGCTGCGATGGATTCGCTTGCCGTCTCCTATGCCAGCGAGCTTACCCGCTGGGGCATCGAAACCGCGATCATCGTTCCGGGCGCCTTCACCAAGGGCACGAACCACTTCGCCCATTCCGGCTCGCCTGCTGACACGGCCCGCGCCGCGGAATATAACGAAGGTCCCTACAAGGGGTTGCCGGAACAGGCGCTCAAGGGGCTTGCTTCGCTCGAACCCGCCGATGCGGATGCCGCTTCCGTCGCGACAGCCATTGTCGAAGTGGTGAACATGCCGTTCGGCAAGCGGCCGTTCCGCACCCATATCGATCCGTCGCAGGATGGTGCGGAAATCGTCAACGGCGTCGCCGACCGCGTCCGGGCCGAACTCTTCCGCCGCATCGGCATCGAGGACCTGCTGAAGCCCGTTGTCGGGAAATAACCGCCTGTCGCAAAGTTGTGAACGGTGTCTCGGCGTGCCGCCCCTTACTATCCGGCTAAGCGCACCTATATCAGATTGGACGGAGGCGGACGGCAAGTTGCCGCCAGCCTCCCGACCTCCACTCCAGGGCCTGCCGCGCCTTTCCTGCGGTGCGACAGGCCTTCAGTTTCAGACATCAGATTAAGGCCCGTGACGGTTATCCCTCCCATCGCGGGCCGCTTTCTTTTGGCTTTCAGCGGGCGTTGAGCTTGGCGTCCGCCAGCAGTTTCACCAGCCAGTCGACGAAGACCCGAACCTTGTTGCTGAGGTGCCTGTTCGGCGGATAGACGACGTAAAGCGGCAGCGATTCGCGCGTCCATTCCGTCAGGGTCTGGACCAGTTCGCCCTTCGCCAAGGGCTCGCGCGCCATGAAGATCGGGATCTGGGCGAGGCCGAGGCCGGTAAGCGCTGCCGTCATGTAGGTACGGCTGTCGTTGACGGAGACGATGTAGCGCGGACTGACCTCGATGATCTCATTGCCCTTGCGGAACTCGAAAGGCACGGTGCGATTGTTCTGGGCGCGGAAATAGTTGACGGAATAATGTTCCGTTTCAAGCTCTTCGGGCCGCTGCGGCAGGCCGAATTTCTCCACGTAAAGGGGGGCGGCGCAGGTGATCATTTCGATCTCCGAGACGCGCCTGGCGATCAGCGACTGGTCGGCCGGCGTGCCGGCGCGCAAGGCGCAGTCGACATTTTCGGCGAGATAATCGACTGTTCGGTCACCAACGCCAAGGTCGATGCGGATATCCGGATAGCGCTGGTAGAAATCACAAAGCGCCGGCACGACAATGGAATCGGCAAAGGCGCCCGCCATCTCGACGCGCAGCCGTCCCGTCGGCAGGCTTTGGGAATTCGAAAGGCTGCCGTCCAGCTCCTCCAGTTCGGAAATGATCTGTGCTGCGCGTTCGTAATAGAGGGCGCCATCCGTCGTCACCATGACGCGGCGCGTGGTTCGGTTGAGGAGCTTGGTGCGCAGATGCGCCTCCAGCCCCTGGATAAGATTTGTCACCGTCGCCTTGGGCATGGCGAGCATGTCGGCGGCGCGGGTGAAATTGCCCGTCTCCACCACGCGGATGAAGACACGCATTGCCGAGAGTTGATCCATCGGTTCACTTCCGCAGTTTGCGTTGCAACATTGTTCAGGATTCGGAATAGTGTTATCGCGATATCGCTTCTTATTCCCCGATTTGAATAACAATATCTTTTTGGCGCAAAATGCAAGAGACAGGCGTTGTCTGTCCCTATGCCAGGCAGCGAAGAGATAGAGACGATGGTGCCCGAAATTAAGGACATGGTGCTGGAAAAGGTGGCCGCTGGCCCCGTTTCTGCGCGTGTCTATATGGGGGCCGATTTTGGCAAAGGCCCGCCGATCGTTCTCTACCTGCATGGCGGAGCCTTCCTCGACAGCGACCCGAACGCCGATCGCCCGATTGCGGCGAGCCTTGCGAGGGCGGGTGCGATCGTGGTTTCCGCCGACTACAGCACGCTCTCCGGCAATGTCTTTCCGAAGGCGCTTGAAGTGTCCTTCTCGATCTTTTCCTACCTTGCCCTCAAGAAGGCCGGCCTTGGCGACCGCAAGTCGCTGCTGTTCGTCGCCGGGGAAGAGGCGGGTGGCAATGTCGCTGCCGGCGTTGCCCTGAAAGCGCGCGACCAGATGCCGGATGCGCTGGACGGCCAGATCCTGCTTTCTCCGCTTCTCGATCCTTTCATGGGCACATCCTCGATCCGCAAGGCGGACAAGATCGGCATGCGCCAGCGCTGGACGGAGGGCTGGAGCCATTATCTGAGCGGCGGCGGTTGCCATCCCTATGCCGCGCCCTGCCTTTGCTCGCGCATTTCGGGTGTTGCACCCGCACTGATTTTTACGGCGGAGGACGATCCGCTGCATGACGAGACCCTCGGTTACGCCGCTCGCCTGAAGAAGGCAGGCGTTGGCGTGCGCCAGCATGTTCTCCCCGCCGGGACAGGCTGGCCTTCCATTTATGGCGGAAAATCTGAGGGAACTTCGATCTGGCAGGACAACGTCAGCCGCCATTTCGGGGACTTCCTTCAGGATGTGAGCGTTCAGCCACAATTGCATTGACGACGAACTGATTTTTACGGCCGTTTGGGCCGCAAGGAGAGTACCAATGACGTCCAAAAATAAGCGCTGGGCCCTTGTGGGCGCCGGCCTAGGCCTCGCTGCGTCCGTTTCGGCTGCGGCCATCTTTTTCGAACTGCCGATGAGCGCAACTGCCACGGCTGCCTCCGAACCTGCGCAGCCTCCGGCCGTGCCGGTGACAGTTGCCGTCGTCGCCAGCCGCGACGTGACGAACTGGGAGAATTTCTCCGGTCGCCTGGAAGCCATCGACCGCGTGCAGATCCGCCCCCGCGTCGGCGGCGCCATCCAGTCGGTGCATTTCCGTGAAGGCGCGCTGGTGAAGCAGGGCGACCTGCTCTTCTCCATCGATCCGGCTCCCTATCAGGCGGCTGTTTCTCAGGCGCAGGGCCAGGTCGCTTCGGCCGAAGCCAAGGTCAGCCTGGCGCAGACCGAACTCGATCGCGGCCGCCGTCTCTCGGACAACCGGACGATTTCGCAGAGCGATCTCGACCAGCGCCAGAGCACGTTGGCCGAAGCCCAGGCGAGCCTGCGTTCGGCACAGGCAGCCCTGCAGTCCGCTCAGCTCGATCTCGACTATACGCAGGTGCGCGCTCCGGTTTCCGGCCGCATCGGCAAGATCGAGGTGACGGTCGGCAACATTGTCGCGGCCGGTTCGGCCTCGCCGGAACTGACGACGCTGGTCTCCGTCGATCCGATCTACGCAAGCTTCAACGCAAGCGAAGAAATGGTCACGAAGGCGCTTTCGGAGCTTCCGGCAACCGACGCGGCACTGCCGGCTGTCGAGCAGATCCCGGTCGAGATCGGCACGCTCGCCGACGACGGCACGCCGATCAAGGGCAAGCTGCAGCTCGTCGATAACGAGGTGGATGCTGCCAGCGGCACGATTGCGGTGCGGGCGGTCTTCGACAATCCCGGCGGCAAGCTGATCCCCGGCCAGTTCGTGCGCGTGCGCATGGGCCAGCCGAAGGCCGAGAACAAGATCGTCATCAGCGACCGCGCCGTCGGTACCGACCAGGACAAGAAGTTCGTCTTCGTCGTCGACGATGAGAACAAGGTCAACTACCGGCAGATCCAGCTCGGTTCCCTGTTCGACGGCCAGCGCGTGGTCGAAGGCGGCCTGAACGTCGGCGACAAGATCGTCGTCAACGGTCTGCAGCGCATCCGTCCGGGCGCGGTGGTCGCACCGCAGATGGAAGAGAAGGTCGCGACCGCTCAGTAAAATCCAGCCTCCTTCCCCTCGGGCAGGAGGCCGCCAACCCGACATGAAATGACCTGCCGGCAGGCCCTCGGGCAGCCGGAGAGGACTTTGCATCCATGTTCACCCCGGAGAGGGCTTTAAAATGAACATATCCAGATTCTTTGTCGACCGCCCGGTCTTTGCCGGTGTTCTTTCGGTCCTCATCGTGGTCGCCGGCCTGATCGGCCTCCGGGCGCTGCCGATCTCGGAATATCCCGAGGTCGTGCCGCCGTCGATCGTCGTGCGCGCCACCTATCCCGGCGCAAACCCGACCGTCATTGCCGAAACGGTGGCGACGCCGCTCGAAGAGCAGATCAACGGCGTCGAGGGCATGCTCTACATGTCCAGCCAGGCGACGTCGGACGGCGTTCTCAACGTCACCGTCACCTTCAAGCTCGGCACCGATCCGGACAAGGCCCAGCAGCTCGTGCAGAACCGCGTGTCGCAGGCCGAGCCGCGCCTGCCGGCGGAAGTGCGCGCGCTCGGCATCACCACGGTCAAGAGCTCGCCGGACTTCATCATGGTCGTCAACCTCGTCTCCGACGGGGAGAGCCATGACATCACCTATCTGCGCAACTATGCGACCTTGAACGTCAAGGACCGGCTCGCCCGCATCGCCGGCGTCGGCCAGGTGCAGGTTTTCGGCGCCGGCGACTATTCGATGCGCGTGTGGATCGATCCGCAGAAGGCTGCCGAGCACAATCTTGCCGCCAGCGACATCAGCAATGCGATCAGCTCGCAGAACGTCCAGGCCGCAGCCGGCATCATCGGTGCCTCTCCCAGCCAGCCGGGCGTCGATCTGCAGCTCAACGTGAACGCCCAGGGCCGTCTGCGCACGCCGGAGGAATTCGGCAACATCATCGTCAAGACGGGCGCCAACGGCGAGATCACCCGCCTGCGCGACGTTGCCCGGATCGAGCTCGGTGCGGCCGACTATACGCTGCGCTCGCTGCTCGACGGCAAGCCGGCAGTCGCCGTCGCCGTCCTCCAGGCGCCGGGCTCGAACGCGATCGAGATCGCCGACAATGTCCGCGCCACCATGGACGACCTGCAGCAGGCCATGCCGACAGGCGTGAAATACGAGATCGTCTACGATACGACGAAGTTCGTGCGCGCCTCGATCGAGAAGGTCATCGATACGCTGCTTGAAGCCATCGCGCTCGTCGTTCTCGTCGTCATCCTGTTCCTGCAGACATGGCGTGCTTCGATCATCCCGCTGATCGCCGTTCCGGTATCCATTATCGGTACGTTCGCGGTCATGTATGTCTTCGGCTTCTCGATCAACGCGCTCAGCCTTTTCGGCCTTGTTCTGGCGATCGGTATCGTCGTGGACGACGCGATCGTCGTGGTCGAAAACGTCGAACGCAACATCGAGGCCGGGCTCAGCCCGCGCCAGGCGACCTACAAGGCCATGAAGGAAGTGTCCGGACCGATCATCGCGATCGCGCTGGTGCTTGTCGCGGTCTTCGTGCCGCTCGCCTTCATCTCCGGCCTGTCGGGCCAGTTCTACCGCCAGTTCGCCCTGACGATCGCCATCTCGACGGTCATCTCGGCCTTCAACTCGCTGACGCTGTCGCCGGCGCTTGCCGCTCTTCTGCTGAAGGGCCATCACGCGCCGAAGGACTGGCTGACGCGGTTCATGGACGCGATCTTCGGCTGGTTCTTCCGCGGCTTCAACCGCGTCTTCGGTGCCGGCTCGAACTATTACGGCAAGGGCGTGGGCGGTCTCGTATCGCGCAAGAGCATCGTCATGGTGATCTACCTTGTGCTGGTCGGCGCGACATACAATATCTTCAATACGGTTCCCGGCGGCTTCGTGCCGTCGCAGGACAAGCAGTATCTGATCGGCTTTGCCCAGCTGCCGGATGCCGCCAGCCTCGACCGGACGGAAGACGTCATCAAGCGCATGACCGACATCGCCTTGAAGCAGCCGGGCGTTGCCAACGCGATCGCCTTCCCCGGCCTGTCGATCAACGGCTTCACCAACTCGTCGAATGCCGGCATCGTCTTCGTGACGCTGAAGGATTTCGAGGAGCGCAAGACGCCTGATCTTTCGGGCGGGGCGATCGCCATGGCCCTGAACCAGAAGTTCGGCGCCATCCAGGATGCCTTCATCGCCATGTTCCCGCCGCCGCCGGTCAACGGTCTCGGCACGACGGGCGGTTTCAAGCTGCAGATCGAGGACCGTGCGGGCCTGGGCAACCAGGCGCTCGACGAAGCCACCAAGGCCGTGCTTGCCAAGGCCTATCAGACGCCTGAACTGGCGGGCCTGTTCTCCAGCTTCCAGATCAACGTGCCGCAGCTCTATGCCGATCTCGACCGCGCCAAGGCCGAGCAGCTCGGGGTTTCCGTCACCGACGTCTTCCAGACGCTGCAGATCTATCTCGGCTCGCTCTATGTGAACGACTTCAACGCTTTCGGCCGCACCTACAGCGTCCGTGTGCAGGCCGATGCCAAGTTCCGCGCCCAGCCGGAAGATATCGGCCAGTTGAAGGTTCGCTCGGCATCGGGCCAGATGATCCCGCTCGCGGCCCTGCTGAAGGTGGATGCCAGCACCGGTCCGGAACGTGCGAACCGTTACAACGGCTTCCTCGCTGCCGATATCAACGGCGGTCCGGCTCCGGGCTTCTCCTCCGGTCAGGCCCAGGCGGCGATCGAGAAGATCCTGCATGAGACGCTGCCGGCCGGCATCGACTTCGAGTGGACCGACCTGACCTACCAGCAGATCCTGGCCGGCAACTCCAGCGTCGTCGTCTTCCCGCTGGCGCTGCTGCTCGTCTTCCTGGTGCTTGCCGCCCAGTACGAGAGCCTGACGCTGCCGCTGGCGATCATCATGATCGTGCCGATGGGTGTGCTTGCCGCCTTGACCGGCGTCTGGCTCACCGGTGGAGACAACAACATCTTCACGCAGATCGGCCTCGTCGTCCTTGTCGGCCTATCGGCCAAGAACGCGATCCTGATCGTGGAATTTGCCCGCGAACTGGAGTTCGAAGGCAGGACGCCGCGTGAAGCCGCGATCGAGGCCAGCCGCCTGCGCCTGCGCCCGATCCTGATGACCTCGATGGCCTTCATCATGGGCGTCGTGCCGCTCGTCACCTCGACGGGTGCGGGTGCCGAAATGCGCGCCGCCATGGGCATCGCCGTCTTTTCGGGCATGATCGGCGTCACCTTCTTCGGCATCTTCATGACGCCGGTATTCTACGTGCTCCTGCGCCGGATGACGGGCAACCGTCCGCTCATCCAGCACAACGACAACCATCCGCAGGACGAGGACGACCATATGAAGGTCGCTGCGGAGTAATCTCTCCTTTGTCGGGTAAATCGGGCGGGGACTTCGGTCCTCGCCCGTTTCGTTTTCGGGCATGCGACAAAAATGCGTTACGTTCATCAAAACGGTTGCATGCTGATGCGAGGGGGTTATCAAAGGCAGGCAACAGTTCGGGAGGGCCGGGTGATGCACGCATCGAAAGACGGCAGGAATGCCCGGCCGGGAGGACGAAAATGACCGACAGCAAGACCGCCAAGCGCCGCCTGCGTTCGCAGGACTGGTTCGACAATCCCGATCATATCGACATGACGGCCCTCTATCTGGAGCGCTTCATGAACTATGGCGTGACGCCGGAGGAGCTGCGGTCCGGCAAGCCGATCATCGGCATTGCCCAGAGCGGCAGCGACCTGACGCCCTGCAACCGCGTCCATATCGAACTGGCCAAGCGCGTGCGCGACGGCATCCGCGACGCGGGCGGCATCCCGATCGAATTTCCGACCCATCCGATCTTCGAGAACTGCAAGCGCCCGACGGCGGCCCTCGACCGCAATCTTGCCTATCTCGGTCTCGTCGAAATCCTCTACGGCTATCCGCTTGACGGCGTCGTGCTGACGACCGGCTGCGACAAGACCACGCCGTCTGCGATCATGGCGGCCTCGACGGTCGATATTCCCGCAATCGTCCTGTCGGGCGGGCCGATGCTCGACGGCTGGCATGAAGGAAAACTCGCCGGCTCCGGCATGGCGATCTGGCAGTCGCGGCGGAAGCTTGCGGCAGGCGAGATCGACGAAGAGGAATTCCTGCAGACGGCGCTCGATTCGGCCCCTTCCGTCGGCCATTGCAACACGATGGGCACGGCCTCGACGATGAATGCGCTCGCCGAGGCGCTCGGCCTGTCGCTGACGGGCTGCGGCAATATTCCGGCCGCCTATCGCGAGCGCGGCCAGATGGCCTATCGCACCGGCCGTCGCGCCGTGGAGATCGTGCTCGAAGACCTGAAGCCGTCGGATATCTTGACGCGCGAGGCCTTCCTCAATGCCATCAAGACCAATTCGGCGATCGGCGGCTCGACCAACGCCCAGCCGCATCTTGCCGCCATGGCGAAACATGCCGGCGTCGAGCTGCATCCGGAAGACTGGCAGGTGCATGGTTTCGACATTCCGCTGCTCGCCAATGTGCAGCCGGCGGGCGCCTATCTCGGCGAGAAGTTCCACCGTGCCGGCGGCACGCCTGCCGTCATGTGGGAATTGCTGCAGGCCGGCAAGCTCAACGGCGACTGTCGCACCGTCACCGGCAAGACCATGCGGGAAAACCTCAAAGGGCGTGAAGCACGCGACCGCGACGTCATCAGGCCCTATGACGAGCCTCTGAAGGAGCGTGCGGGCTTCCTCGTTCTGAAGGGCAATCTCTTCGATTTCGCCATCATGAAGATGAGCGTCGTGTCGGAGGATTTCCGCAAGCGCTACCTGCAGGAGCCGGGCCGCGAAGGCGTGTTCGAAGGCAAGGCCGTCGTCTTCGACGGTTCGGAAGATTATCACAAGCGCATCAACGATCCGCAGCTCGGTATCGACGAAAACACGATCCTCGCCATCCGCGGCGCCGGCCCGCTCGGCTGGCCGGGCTCGGCAGAAGTCGTCAACATGCAGCCGCCGGACCACATCCTGAAGCGCGGCATCAACAGCCTGCCGACGATCGGCGACGGGCGCCAGTCCGGCACGTCGGACAGTCCTTCGATCCTCAATGCCTCGCCGGAAAGTGCAGCCGGCGGCGGGCTTGCGTGGCTGAGGACCGGCGACATCATCCGCATCGACTTCAACAAGGGCCGCTGTGACATGCTGGTCGACGAGGCCGAGATCGAACGGCGCAAGGCCGAGGGAATCCCGCCGGTGCCCGCCGATGCGACGCCGTGGCAGCGCATCTACCGCAAGACGGTGACGCAGCTTTCCGACGGTGCGGTCATCGAAGGGGCGGCCGATTTCCGGCAGATCGCCAGCAATCCGCCAAGGCACAATCATTGATTGAAGCGTTTGTTCGGCAAAAGAATACTGAGCGAAAAGGAGGCAGTCGTAACGAACAGTTCACCTAGTAACTAGTTCGGTACTTACGAAAAGGCTTCATTAATGAGGGCTTGCGACTATATTATCAGTTTTTGCAGGCTTCCAAGGCTGAGACCAATTGCCCGAGAATAAACCAACGCGATCAGAGCAGGAGTTCCAGGATCTTCTTCGGCGACTGGAGCTGGCGCTTGATGCTTCGCAGATTGGTGTGTGGGAGCATAGTATCAACAAGGATGCTATTCTCTGGGATGCGCAGATGCACCGCCTGTACAGTACCGGCCAGACGGATCGGGAAGTGCCGACCTGGGTGTGGACGAATGCCATTCACCCAGAGGACCGGGAACGGGCCGAGCAGGATTTCGAGCGGGCGATCTCAGAACGCGGCGCCTACAATTCCCAGTTCCGCATCATTCTGCCGAGCGGGGAGATCCGGCATCTGCGCTCACGCGCGCATTTCTATGTCGACGAGGAGGGCACGCCGTCCTTCATCGGCGCCGAATGGGACGTGACCTCCGACGTGCTGCTTAATGCCGAGCTCGGCAAACAGAAGATGATGGCGGAAGCCCGCGCGCTGGCGCTCGAAGAAAGCAACGCGCGGATCGAGCATGTCGCCAATCACGATTACCTGACCGGCATGCCGAACCGGCGCCTGCTCGACAGGCGGCTTGCGGAGCTGCTGGCGGACAAGAGCGTATCGACGCTTGCGGTCCTGCATCTCGATCTCGACCAGTTCAAGCAGATCAACGACAGCCACGGGCACGCTGCCGGCGATGCCGTGTTGCGCGCGGCATCCCTCAGAATCCTGGCGGCCATTCCCCCCGATGGCATGGCCGCCCGTGTCGGCGGCGACGATTTCGTCATCGTTCTGGTCAATTTCGCCGGCCTCGACGCGTTGACCGCGATCGTCGAGGACGTGCAGCGGCGGCTGCGCAAGAAGATCCGCTTCGGGCAGGAGATGCTGCAGTCCGGCGCCTCGATCGGCGTTTCCTGGAGCAACGACAAACGGGCGCGCAATCTGCTCGCCGAATCCGATCTGGCGCTCTACCAGGCAAAAAAGCTCGGCCGCAACCGTATCGAATTCTTCAGCCGGCAGCTTCAGGACGACCTGCGCGGCAAGCGTCGCCTGGCCGAGGATCTGGCCCAGGCGCTGGAACAGGGCGAGATCATTCCCCACTATCAGGTGCAGCTCGACGCGCGCAGCCGCGAGATCACCGGGCTGGAGGCGCTGGCGCGCTGGAACCATCCGGAAAAGGGCCTGCTTGCGCCGGGCGTTTTCCTGCGCGTTGCGGATGAGTACGGGCTTTCGGCCGATATCGATGCCGCGATATTGCAGCGCGCGCTCGAGGATCGCCTTGCTTGGCAGGCTGCGGGCTGCAAGGTGCCGCGCATCGCCGTGAACATATCGCCCGGGCGTCTTGCCGATCCCGCGCTGCTGGACAAGCTGCGCCGCTTGGCCATCCCGCCGGGCGCCATCGTCTTCGAGCTGGTCGAAACGATCTTCCTCGACGATTGCGACGAGAAATTCCTCGCCAATATCGACCTCATCAAGCAGATGGGCATCGATATCGAGATCGATGATTTCGGTTCCGGCCACGCCTCGCTGATCGGCCTTGTGCGCCTGAAACCGAAGCGGCTGAAGATCGACCGCCAGCTCGTTACCGATGTTGTGGAATCGGCCGAGCAGAGGCGCGTGGTCGGATCGATCGTCGAGATCGCCAAGGCGCTCGATGTCGAGGTGATTGCCGAGGGGGTGGAGACCGAGGCGCATGCGGTCACGCTGTCACGGCTCGGCTGCGACAGCCTGCAAGGTTTTGCCCTCGGCTATCCTTCCAGCGCCGCCGATACGGGAAGCCTGCTTGCAGCGACCGGACACGACGACAAATCGCGAAGCGTTGCCGGCTGAGATTTGCAGCTGAGATCCAGTGGATGGTCGGAGGGTTGCGGTTTTGCCGGTCCAGCCGGTGAACGGCCTGGGCTGGTTCCGGGTGCGCCGACACGGCACGCCTTGGGTGCGTGCCGTATTTTTCAGGTCGTGCGGAAGCGGCCCCGGATCTGGCTCATGTAGAAATCGCCAGGAGAAGCTGCTGCGGTCAGTCCGACGACGATGCCTTCCGGGACGTCCTCGTAATGCCGGCGTTGGCCGTTGGTCAGATAGAGCGTGAGGTGTCGGGTCTCGCGCTTGTAGTCGATCGCTTCAATGAGTTTGGACTGCAGTCTAGTTTCCATGCGGTACTCCCCGATGTGTTTCGCGCGAGAGAGGTGGCTGCTGGATCCGACGAGCGGTTCAAGACAGCCCCAAAGCTAATCTCTGGTCGATTCAAGTCAAGGATCGAAAGCGCTGAGCCGCACCTATTTTGAGTTAAATGCGTCTGAAGTTTGACGCGCTAAATTAGCTCGGAAGGATTAGGAGGATTGCGCACGCCCTGGGGTGGAAACATGCTCCTCCAGCGCGTGTTCGAAGACGTTTGCGTCCAGCCTTCAAACGGGGATGACCTTGCGGGTGATTGCAGAACTGCTCCTTCTTGCCGGCCGCGTCTGTTGTGCGTTCGCGGCCGTTATAGGCGCGATGGCTCTTGCCTCCTATCTCGTCGCCTCTCCGGTCGATGCGACGCCGCGGATGGATGCGGAAAGCGGGGCGATCTGGACCTCCGTGCCGGTTCATGTCGATCCGGGCCACCAGCTCTATGAGCGCGTGCCCGATCGCTATCCCTTCAAGTTTTCGGCGGACCGGTCCCTGACGGTCATCGACAACGCGACCTTTTCCCTCGACGGCAACACTTTCGTCCTTGCCGGTGTCCCGCGCATCGCTCCGCGGGCGCTCTGTGTGGATGCGAACGGGCGGCGTCTCGCCTGCGGTCAGAATGCGGCAGGGGCGCTGCGGACAGTCTTGCGCCGCGGCTTCATCGCGTGCAGCCGCAAGGCGTTGGCACCGAAACTGTTCATGGTCAGCTGCCTGCGGGACGGTCAGGATCTTGCCGGGCTGCTCAAGGGAGTGCCGCGGCCGCAGCTCTTTACCGGCGCGCGGTAGTTACACGCGCCGCCAGAAGATGAGTTCCGGCACCAGCCAGGAGGGGTCGGGCGCGGGCAGCCAGGTCTTCGGGGAAAAGTAGTCCTTGGTGCGGCGCTGCTGGGCGGAGGTCTCCTGAAGCAGGAGCGTGAAGTTGAAGGCGCCCGGCCGCGAATATTCCTGGGTGAAGTTGATGAGGGCGCCGAAGCCTTCCTCCTTCACATCCTTCAGATTGCGGATCGCCGCCAGCGCCTCGTGGAAATCCAGCCAGGCCGGCTGCGTCAGCATGGTTTCGAAGATGCGCAATATGCTCGGGTCGAGCTGTCCGTTGCCGTCGGTCGCGGGGCCGACGAGCTTCACGCGCATGCTGGTGATCGTGCCCCTGCCATTGCCGCGCACGACGAGGAAGAGCGAGCTGGCGATATGCTCCTTCTCCTTCTTGTAGATATGTTCGTAGGAGCATTCGTACGTATCGGAATTGAAGGCCGTTTCCGTCCATTCGCTGGTTTCGACGCCAGCAGAGCGCAGCGCCTCGCACATGACCGGTCCGGAAATCCGCCATGTGCGCAGGAAGACGCTCGCGAGTGCGGGCTGCGGCGGGTCGAACATGCGCGGCGCGATCTTGATGCTGACCGGCTCGGTGCGGCGGAAAACCCTGGGCGGCGGCGGAGGCGGGGGCGCTGCGGGCGGGAAAAGCTCTATGCCGAAAGAGTGGGCGAGCGACTTCAGGTGCCGCATGTCATTCGACAGCAGCACCGTTGCGCCAACGATCGAGACGGACAGGACAATCAGCAGCCACATGACGGCGCGGCCCTTTTTCGGCTGCGGCGCCAGTTTCATGTTCTGATCGGACGATGGCATCGTCAGTTCGCGAGACCTCGGACAATGGAAGTCATCATTTATAAGGCTCGCGCCGATGTGGCAATCGATCTCGGTCCGGGGGCGGCGCGATCGCTTTCAAGCCGCGCCGGCAAAGCTTTCGAAATGCGTCAGGCCGCGATGCGCCGGTAACGCTTTCTGATCCGGTCGATATAATACTGGCCCGGCGAGGGCGCCGTCACCATGGTGCTGACGTCGTCGGCCGGCACGCCCTCGAACAGGCGCTCCTCGCCGTTGCGGAAGCAGATGCGCAGACGCCCGTCTTCCTGGCTGAAATAGACGTTCTGGATGATCCTGGATTTGACGGGAACTTCGTGCATCGTTTTTGCCCCTGTTTCGTTTTGAGGCAGCTTAAAAATAAGGATGCGAAGATACCGTCAAGGCGTATGGTAAAGATTGTTTTCTACCTGGACAGCGACAGTCTAAAAAACCGCGTTTCAATAAAATTGTAGGGATCGGTTTAAAAGGCCTGCAAATAGCGGCATGTAGAGTGAGCCTCATGAAAGCGGCCGGGCATGGACAGATGCGACCGGCGCTGCGGCCAGGTGAAAACAGCCGGCCGGCTGGAAACGGGGACTTTCGATGAGCAGACTTCTTCTTGTCGCCGCACTCGCAATTGCGGCATCGGGCGCAAGCCAGCCGGCTTTCGCTTTCGGCCCGGGCGGCTTTGGCCGCGATCTCATGTATACGTCGGCCATCGGCCACCTGCCCGAGGAGCCGCTGACGACGAGCGCCGGTTTCGTTCGCCCGAACGTGCCCTTGGCCCTGCAAGCGCCGGTCCAGGCCGAAGGCGAGGGCTATCGGCTCAAGGCCTATTCGCAGCAGCTGACCATCGTCGTCGGCTTCGTCTTCGACAGGGTTGTCAGTCAGGCGGCCGAGACCATCAGTGCTGCCGAAGCATTGGGGCCGTTTCTGCGCTAAGGCTTCAATGCCTGACAGTTTCGTCTTTCGATTTGCGCCCGCCGGAAGGATCCTGCGGGCGTAGTAATTTTCTTGAGATTGCAATTACATTGTTTCATGCTAAGGCGAGATCGAAGTTCTTTTGCATTGCATTTCAAAACGACGACACGCATCGTTCAAGCCGTGAACGCAAGTTCATCATCACCGGTCTGAGCGCTGGGGCAATCGACTTGGCGATTGCTTGGCGCATCAGAAAATGGACTTGCGGGTTTCAATCTGGGAAGGTTGCATGAATTCGGAATTTGCCGTTCGTTCCATGCGGCCCGGCGAACTGGAGCTTGCGCTGGAATGGGCACGTCAGGAGGGCTGGAATCCCGGCCTCGACGATGCGATCGCATTCCACGAAGCCGATCCTTCCGGATTTTTCGTCGGCGCCATCGGCGAGGTGCCGGTCGGCTCCATCTCGGTCGTCAAATATGGCGACAATTTCGCCTTTCTCGGTCTTTACATCGTACATCCCGATTTCCGCGGGCGGGGTTTCGGCAAGGCGATCTGGAATGCCGGTATCGCATCGGCGGGGGAGCGCACGATCGGCCTCGATGGCGTTGCCGCCCAGCAGGCAGCCTACCGCAAGGCCGGTTTCGAGGTTGCCTACAACACGATCCGTTATGGCGGCGTGCCGACATCGGTGCCGCAATCGTCACTCGTCGCGCAGCCGGTTCCGGATGCACGGCTCGAGGGCCTGCTGCGCTACGACAACGGTATTTTCCCGCAGCCCCGGGCAGCTTTCCTGGCCGCCTGGTGCACGGCGCGCAAGGGGCGCAGCTCGCTTGTCGTGCGCAAGAGCGGCAAGATCCGCGGTTACGGCACGATCCGCCGCTGTTACGAGGGCTATAAGATCGGCCCGCTTTTTGCCGGCGACGCAGACAGTGCGGCCGCCCTTCTGGCCGGTCTCATTCCACAGGCGCACGGCGCGTCGATCTATATCGATATCCCGGCCGGAAATGGCGAAGCGATTGCGCTTGCCGAAGGCATCGGGCTCGAACCCGTCATGGAAACCGCGCGCATGTATCGCGGTCCGGCTCCGGAAATCCCGCTGAAGAACGTCTATGGCGTGACGACGCTGGAACTCGGTTAGTCGACGGGCGAAGCCGGCACGGTGGGCGCCGCCGCCTTCGGGCGGCCGGTTTCGGCGATGGCGATGCCGCCGAGCGTCAGCACGAGCGCAATCATGTGGAAAAGCTGCAGCGTTTCGCCGAGCAATGCCACGGAAAGCAGCGTGCCGAAAACGGGAACGAGATTGATGAACAGGCCGGCGCGGTTGGCGCCGATTTCCTCGACGCCCCTGATATACAGTATCTGGGCCAGCAGAGAGGCGAAAATTGCCGTGTAGACGGCGATCGCCCAGCCTTCGCCGTCAGGCCATTGCGCCGTCCCGCGGGAGGCTTCCCACACCAGCAGGGGCAGGGCGGTCAGGGCGGCACCAAGCGCCGGGATCGCCATCAGCGTGCGCCAGTCGACGACGGGCTTCCAGCGCAGGAAGATCGTATAGACGGAATAGGCGGCAACGGCGATCAGCATCAGGCCGTCGCCACGGTTGAGGCTCAGCTGCAGCAGCGTTTCGAGATCGCCATGGGCAGCCGTCAGGCCGACGCCGACAAGCGTCATGCCGAAGCCGATCACCTGGGCCAGCGAAACGCCGGTGCGGAAGAAGACGAAATTCAAGAGGAAGATCAGCATGGGAATGCCGGCCTGCTCGATCGCGACATTGATTGCCGTCGTGTATTGCACGGCCGAATAGAGCATGGCGTTGAAGGTCGTGTAGCCGATCACGCCGTAGAAGAAGAGCAGGGGCAGGTTCTTGCGCACCACCGGCCAGTCCTTCTTCAACTGCGGCAGCGAGACGGCGGCGATCAGCACGAGCGCCAGAAACCAGCGAAGGAAAGTCAGCATCATCGGGCTGACATGGCCGAGCGCCAGCTTGCCGGCGACGGCATTGCCGCCCCAGCAGAGCGTCGCGATGACGAGGCAGATATAGGCTGTGGCTTGCAAGGGGCTCTTTCCGTGCATGTCGTCTCTGGCGGGCTTTTATGACCGGGCTTAGCCTGCCGGCGGCTGATTTGTCACGTAAAAAGCCGAATCTGCTGTGACAACAGGGTCGCTTTCCCAAAAACAAAGCTTTATAGATGCGCGGGTTTGAGCAGGTGTGCGGTTCTCCGCCGGTAACAGGAAGAGTTAGATGACGAACGTGGTCGTGGTCGGTTCGCAGTGGGGTGACGAAGGCAAGGGCAAGATTGTCGATTGGCTTTCGGAACGTGCTGACATCGTTGTGCGCTATCAGGGCGGACACAATGCCGGCCATACGCTCGTCATCGACGGCACGAGCTACAAGCTCTCGCTGCTCCCTTCCGGCGTCGTGCGCCCCGGCAAGATGGCCGTCATCGGCAACGGCGTCGTCGTCGACCCGCATGCGCTGATCGCCGAGATCGGCCGGCTGGAGGCGCAGGGCGTGAAGGTGACGCCGGAAAACCTGCGCATCGCCGACAACGCGACCCTTATCCTGTCCCTGCACCGCGAACTCGATGCCTATCGCGAAGACGCGGCCTCCAACAGCGGCACCAAGATCGGCACGACGCGGCGCGGCATCGGCCCGGCCTATGAAGACAAGGTCGGCCGTCGCGCCATCCGCGTCATGGATCTTGCGGACCTCGAAGCCCTGCCGGGCAAGGTCGATCGCATCCTGACCCACCACAACGCCCTTCGCCGCGGCCTCGGCGTTGCCGAAGTCAGCCATCAGGCGATCATGGACGAACTGACCTCGATCGCCGATCGGGTTCTGCCGTTCCGCGATACGGTCTGGCTGTTCCTCGACAAGCAGCGTCGCAAGGGCGCTCGCATCCTGTTCGAAGGCGCGCAGGGCAGCCTGCTCGATATCGATCACGGCACCTATCCCTTCGTGACCTCGTCCAACACGGTGGCCGGCCAGGCCGCGGCGGGTTCGGGCATGGGGCCGGGTTCGCTCGGCTATATTCTCGGCATCACCAAGGCCTATACGACGCGAGTCGGCGAAGGTCCGTTCCCGACCGAGCTGACGGACGAAATCGGTCAGTTCCTCGGTGAGAAGGGCCATGAATTCGGCACGGTGACGGGTCGCAAGCGTCGCTGCGGCTGGTTCGACGCAGCCCTCGTGCGCCAGTCGGTCGCCACGAACGGCATCAGCGGCATTGCGCTGACCAAGCTCGATGTGCTTGACGGCCTCGACGAATTGAAGATCTGCGTCGGCTATACGCTCGACGGCGAACAGATCGACCATCTTCCGGCAAGCCAGGCAGCGCAAGCTCGGGTCGAGCCGATCTACGTCACGCTGGAAGGCTGGAAGGAATCGACGGTCGGCGCTCGCAGCTGGGCGGATCTGCCGGCGCAGGCGATCAAATATGTTCGCCAGGTCGAAGAGCTTATCGGCGCGCCCGTTGCGCTTCTTTCCACCAGCCCTGAGCGTGACGACACCATACTTGTGACCGATCCGTTTGAGGATTAATGTCGCGGGTCACTTAAGGCGACCGTTCGGGAGTGTGCCGGACTTCTTGAGAAAGTACTGATGGCGGATTTTATTGCAGTTATTCGGCGGGCAGTCGACGGCCTGTCTGAAAATACCCCCGAGATGCGGGTGAAGGTCTACGAGCGTGCGCGCGGCGCAGTGCAGCGGCAGCTCGAGAACATGAAGCCGCGTCCGCCGGAAGCCATGCTGCAACGCCAGCTTGAAAAGCTTGAGGCCGCAATCCGCGAAGTCGAGGCCGAGCATTCGGAAGCCATGCCTGTTGAAGAGGCTGTCGCAGCCGTTCCGGAGCCCGAAGCCTATCAGGAGCCGGCGCCCGAACACGAAGCCGAACCGGAGCCCGGGCAGCCGGCCTCCGTTGCCGAGGCGCCTGCCGAGGAAAGCGATGACCGGCAGGACGCGGAGCCTGTCTACGAGCAGGCTGCCGAGCCGGAAGAGGTCGTCCAGGCGGCTGCTCCCGCCGAAGAGGCCGTGCCCGAACATGCCGGATGGCATCCCTCTCACGAAGAGGAGGCGCCGGCAGAGGAATGGCGCGTGCCGGAGGAGGCTCAGGATCATGGCGAGCCCGAGCACCTTCATGAACCGGTGGAGGAATATTTCCGCGAAGAGCCGCGTCCCGAAGAGGTCGCTGCCGAGCCGGTAGCCGAAACCGCCGGCGAGGTGGAGGAAGAGGTTCACCAGCCGGCGCCGCGCGGCCTGGACCGCGCGTCCAATCGGCTTGTCGAGCCGATGGCCGATTTCGAACCGCAATCGCAGCCGCAGACCAACGACTTCATCGAGCACACGCGCGAGGAACCGATTGCGGTGGATGCGGCAGCGCATTTCGATCGCATGTGGTCCGAGCCGGCTGCCGAAACGCCGGCTCCCATACCGCAGGAAGCCGAGACCGAGTGGGCGCGCGAGGAGCTCCAATCCTTTGCCGAGGCTACGCCTGCCGTTCCCGCCGATGCTTCGGCACGCGCTTTCGACGAGGTCTCGACACTCGGAAACGGTGCTTCGCCGGCCGCCATGCCGGCTGCCAAGGAAAACTTCTCCTGGGAAGCGGCCGCCTTCGACGACCTGCCGCCGATCGAGGCCGGCACGGACAAGAAGACGCCCGTTTCCGCGCATTTCGACGACGTCGATATCTTTGCGGAAGTGCATGCCGGCAACGGCTCCAGTTCGGCGGCTCCCGCACCGGCCGCAGCCCCCGGCGAAGGCTGGCGCGAGGCGCGTGCGCTGCGTGGTTACGACCGCCGCAACGCTGCAGCCGACGACGACGACAGCAATCCGCCGATGGATCTGGACCAGATCGTCGCTTCCAAGATGCAGGGCAAGAGCTTCCGCATGGAGCCCAAGCGCCGCCGCTTCGGTATCGGCACGATCCTGGCGGTGCTCGTGACGCTCGGCATTCTTGGCGGCGGCGCCTATGCCGGCTGGACGAACCGCGAAGCAGTAATGGCAATGGTCGACGGTCTCGTTAGTTCGGCGCCGTCGCAGGCGGCGCGCGACGATGCGGCCACGCCGGGGGCAACGTCTCCGGCGCAGCAGAACGGCACATCCGCAACACCCCGGGCGACGGATGAGGGGGCTGCGACGCCGCCGGCGCGAGCCAACCAGGAAGTCGCCTCGCTCGACGGTTCGGCCGCCAATACCAAGTTCACCCAGCGGCTGCTTGCCGATGGCACCGAAGTCGACAGCGGACCTGCGGCCGTGCCGGGCACGCCGACGGCGGAAGGCAAGTCGGTCGCCGAGCAGAATGTCGCTGCCGCCGATACCAGCGCGCCGAGCGTCCAGTCCGATGCTGCGCCCGCCGAAAACCTGACACCGAACGGCGCTGTCGCAGCGCCCGCCGCACAGAGCACGCCTGTGGGCGCCACGGAAAAGATGTTCCTCTACGAGGAGCGGATCGGTGAAAGCTCGCCCACGGCAATCGAGGGGTCCGTCGTCTGGACCGTGCAGCACGAGGCCGGACAGGACGGCCGTCAGGAGGCCACCGTGCAGGGCAACGTCACCGTGCCGGAGCGCAACCTTTCGGCACTGCTGACCTTCAAGCGCAATTCCGATCCGTCGCTGCCGGCAAGCCATCTGGTCGAGATCGTCTTCTCGGTTCCGCCGAATTTCGAAGGCGGCAGTATCGACAGCGTCCAGCGCATTTCGATGAAGCGCACCGAGCAGGATCGCGGCGATCCGCTGATTGCGGTTCCGGCCAAGATCACAGACGATTTCCATATGATCGCGCTTAACGACTATCCGGATGCGCGCAAGGCCAATCTGGACCTTCTTGCCACCCGCGACTGGATCGACATTCCGATCACCTATCGCAACGGCCGCCGGGCGCTCTTGACCATGCAGAAGGGCGCCACTGGCGGGAATGCCTTCAACACGGCGATCAAGGAATGGACGGCGCTCGGAGATCTCTCGACCAGCCAGTGAGGTCGAAGATCCCTGAAGAAACCGGGCAAAACAAAAGGCGGGCCGCAAAGACCCGCCTTTTTCATGTCGTCACTGCGACCGGCTTATGCTGTGGCTTCGACCACGCGCACGGCCTTGGCGCGCTCCAGCGCTTCCTTGCGGACCGCGTCCTGCACCTTTTCGAAGGCGCGGACCTCGATCTGGCGGACACGCTCGCGGCTGATGTCGAATTCGGCCGAAAGGTCTTCCAGCGTCACCGGATCTTCGGCAAGGCGACGAGCCTCGAAGATGCGGCGTTCGCGGTCGTTCAGCACGCTCATGGCCTTCGACAGCATGCGGCGACGAGTATCGAGCTCATCCTGCTCGATCAGCACGTCTTCCTGGCTGTCGTGGTCGTCCACGAGCCAATCCTGCCACTGGCCGCTGTCGCCTTCGGAGGCCTTGATCGGGGCGTTCAGCGATGCGTCGCCGGAAAGGCGACGGTTCATCGAAACGACCTCCTCCTCGGAGACGTTCAGCTTGGTGGCGATCTCGGTCACATGTTCCGGCTTCAGATCGCCGTCGTCGATAGCCTGGATACGGCCCTTGAGACGGCGCAGGTTGAAGAACAGGCGCTTCTGGTTGGCGGTCGTGCCCATCTTCACCAGAGACCACGAACGCAGGATATATTCCTGGATCGAGGCCTTGATCCACCACATGGCGTAGGTTGCAAGGCGGAAACCGCGTTCCGGATCGAACTTCTTGACGGCCTGCATCAGGCCGACGTTACCTTCGGATACGACTTCGCCGATCGGCAGGCCGTAGCCGCGATAGCCCATGGCGATCTTCGCGACGAGGCGAAGGTGGCTGGTGACGAGCCTGTGGGCGGCGTCGCGATCGCCGTGCTCGGAGTAACGCTTGGCGAGCATGTACTCTTCCTGCGGCTCCAGCATCGGGAATTTGCGGATTTCGTCGAGGTAACGATTGAGACCGGCTTCGCCGGCGGTAATGGACGGCAAGTTATTTCGGGCCATAATGCACCCTCCTTATATGGATTCCGGTTCCCGATGGAACGCGCCCTCGCGTTAAAGGCAAACCGGGACATGCGGCTCTCTTCAAGCCCGCAATAGGTCCATTTACAGATAAGTATGGCGAAACGGGGATTCAAGGTGGTCCCGGCGTTCACGAGCCCGTTATCGGGCCTTGGCCGGCGCCTGCCGCCGGCATTGATTTTACAGGCGGCTGCCGCATTTTTCCAGTGGCGGCGGCACTCTTGCCCGACCGCTTCGATGAGGGGAACCTGATGACCAGACCAGCTTTTGCCGCCATCCTGCTGCTTTCGCTTTCGGCCGTTCTTTCATCCTGCGCCAATACGGCAAGGGGACTGGCGGAGGATGGGCGCGATACCAGCCATGCTCTCGACAATGCCACGCACCGGATCCTGGGTGCAGGCGCCAAATAGCGGTCGCAACCTCTCAGCCGCGCAGCGCTTCGGCAAGCTCGATCATGTCGTCCGGCAACGGCACTTCGAAATGCATCACCTCGCCGGTCCGCGGATGCTCGAATTGCAGCATGTAGGCGTGCAGCGCCTGGCGGCCGAACGTCCTGACGACCTTGCGGGCCTCGTCTGGCAGTAGATTGGCCTTGGTCTTGAAGCCGGCGCCGTAGACGGCATCGCCCAGCAGCGGATGGCCGATATGGGCCATGTGGACGCGGATCTGGTGGGTGCGGCCGGTTTCCAGATGGCATTCGACCAGAGAGGCGAGGGCGCTCGCATCCGGGTTTTCGTGGAAGCGTTCGAGCACTTCGTAATGGGTGATCGCCTCGTCGGCATTGTCGCTGTCGGCGCGCTTGACGGCGCGGCGGGTGCGGTCGCCGGTGGCGCGGCCGAGCGGCGCGTCGATCGTTCCCGAGAGCGCGCGCGGACGACCCCAGACGATCGCCTGATAGGCGCGTTCCAGCGGCATGGTGCGGCCGTGATCGGCAAACTGCAGCGAGAGATGGCGGTGGGCCATGTCGTTCTTGGCGACGACCATGACGCCGGTCGTATCCTTGTCGAGGCGGTGCACGATGCCGGGGCGGCGCACGCCGCCGATGCCGGAGAGCGTGTCGCCGCAATGGTGGATCAGCGCGTTGACGAGAGTGCCGGTCCAGTTGCCGGGACCGGGATGGACGACGAGGCCGGCGGGCTTGGAAATGACGATGACGTCTTCATCCTCGTAGAGGATATCGAGCGCAATAGCCTCGCCCTTCGGCGCCGGATCTTCAGGCTCGGGCAGGGTGATCTCGTAGCTGTCGCCAGCTCGCACCTTGCGTTGCGGATCGGTAACGGGCGCGCCCTTCAAGAATACCTGCCCGTCCTTGATCAGCGCCTTGATGCGGCTGCGGGAAAACTCCTCGCCGACCTGCGCGGTCAGCCATGCATCGAGGCGGCCTTCGGCCGTCTCGTCGGCGGTCAGGACTTTTCTATTGTCATCTGCTTGTTTAAAGGGGTCGCTCAAGACGCTTCTTCTCCGACGTATTTTTAGAACGGGACGCCATAGATGACGAAATTCGAGCCAGCCGACGACGAGCAGGAAGAAAAGCCCCTCGATCCGGCTATGGAAAATGTCCGGCGCAAGATGGTTCGCCTGCAGATCGTCTCGGGCGCCATCATGTTCGTGAGCCTTATGGCGGTCTTCGGCGCCGTTGTCTACAAGGTGACGCGTGCGGAACCGTCCCAGGCCACGGCATCTGCAGGCTCTTCCGGCGTTCCTTCAGACGCACCGGTAACGGCAACCGCTTCGCTGCCGATCGGCTTCAGGATCGAGCAGACGTCGCTTTCCGGCGGGCAGATCCTGTTTTATGGCACCGATGTCGACGGCAAGCGCAAGGCGCTGGTCTTCGACATCAAGGCAGGCCGGATCGTGGCCAATATCACGCTGTCGGGCAATTGAGGCCGGCATGGCCGCAAAGCCCGTCACGATCGAAAACCCCGGCGATCCGCGAATTGCGGAGTTTCGCGACATCCGCGAGCGCGACCTGACGGGCCGGCAGAACCGCTTCATCGCCGAAGGCACGGTCGTGCTGCGCATGCTTGCCGAGGCGCATGCGGCGGGCCGGGGATTTTCGGCCGAAAAGATACTGCTGCTCCGCAACCGGCTCGAGGGCGTGTCCGAGATTCTCGACCGCTTTCCCGTCGAGGTGCCGGTCTATCTGGCGGATGCCGATGTTCTGGACGGTATCGTCGGCTTCAACATGCATCGCGGCGTGCTCGCTCTCGGGCGGCGGGAGCAGGCGGCGGAGGCCGCGCTTCTCGATGGACTGCCCGAGCGGGCGCTGGTTCTGGTGGGCTGCGGCATTTCCAATCACGACAATGCCGGGTCGATGTTTCGCAATGCCGCTGCCTTCAAGGCGGATGCGATCCTTCTTGACGAGACATGCTGCGATCCGCTCTACCGCAAGGCGCTGCGTGTTTCGGTCGGCTCGGTGCTGAGCACGCCCTACCACCGCGGCGGGGATGCGATTGCGCTGCTGTCGAGCCTTGCCGAGCGTGGCTTTGCCATCTGGACGCTTTCTCCGCGCGGCGAAACGGACATCCGCCGGATACCGGCTTGCGATCGCATGGCGCTCGTCGTCGGCACCGAGGGCGAGGGGCTGCCGGAGGCAGTGCTTTCCCGGTTCCGCAGCGCGCGCATTCCCCAGTCCGACGGGCTGGACAGTCTCAACGTGGCGACGGCGACGGGTATCGCGCTCTTTGCCATATCCTCGGCGATGGCGCGGATCTGACGGTTCAGCGCTGCGGATCGGCGATGATCGCAGCCGCGCGGTCGGCGAGGTTCACGCGGTCGTTTGCTCCCTTCTTCTCGCCGGCGGCAGGAAGGAGGGGAAGGATCGGAGAGGACGGGCCTTCCTTGAGGGCTGTGAGCGCCACCATGTTGGCGGCGATCGAGGTAATTTCCTCGCGAAGCGCGCCATCGCGTCCCGTGTTGTTTCTTGCCTTGAACAGATGGTCGGCAAGGGCTGCGCTGCGCCGGCGCACATTGTCGCTCATCTGCGCGGCGATGGCGGTGAGATCGAGTTCGGAGGCTTCCGCCTCGCTGGCCGCTTCGGCGGGCAGATCGGCCAGCGACTTGGCGAGGCCGGCATCACGCAGCACCTTGGCGGCCTTGCGCAGTTCGGCATTGGCGGCCTTCAGCTGATCCTTCAGCCTGGCGATTTCCTGCTGCCGGCGGCCGAGAAGAACTTCCTTGTCTGCCGCGGAGGCAGCCTCGCGGGCGGCCTTGTCTTCCAGGCGAATGACCATGTGCTGTTGCTGGCTGAGCTTCTGTTCGGCGTCCTTGGCGCGCTTCTGCAACACGATCGTGTCCTGGCGGATCGTATCGCGTTCCTCGCGCAGCGCGTTGGCTCGGAACTTCAGGTTCTCGGCTTCCGTCTCGCGCGCTGCAAGGTCGATCTTCAGGCTGTCCGTCTGTTCCGCAAGCTTGGAAAGCCGCGCACGCAGCGTTTCCAGTTCGCTATCCTTGTTGGAGCCGGCCTGTTCGGCAATGTGCAGGCTGGTCTTCAGCTGGCTGATATAGTTTTCGTCCTTGCGCAGGTGCGAGCGCTGCTCGGCCGCCTCAACCTGCATTTCGCCGATCTGCGCGCGCGCCTCGTTGACTTCGGAGGCCAGTCTGCCGGCATCGACGGCGAGCGCGTCGTGGCGAAGCTGCAGGGAGAGCGATTTCTCGCGTTCGCGCTGCAGGTCCTGCGCCGTGCGGGCATTTTCGGCGGCGTAGAGCGCGCGCACCATGTCCTTCTGCGCCCGCACTTCCTGCGGGCTCAGCGGCATCGTCGCCTTGAGGCGGTTTTCCGTATACCAGACGATGCGGCGATGGACGGCAGGCGAGACCAGAAAGACAAGAAAGGCCGCGGTCAGGAAGCCCAATCCGAACAAAAGAGCATATTCGATCACGGCGCGGCCATCGATTCGAAGGTTGATACGGGTCAGTCCGGTTGATTAAGCACGCAGCCGCCGCATCGGCAAGGCTGCGCGCACCGGCAAGACCATATTCCCAAGGATATTAGCGCCGGTTCCGGCTTTTCAGAAGGGGTTCCAGGTCGGGTTCGGCGTGATCTTGAGGTAGCCGACATTGATTCCGAGACGGGCGCCGACGCCGGTGCGGATCGGTACGACCAGGACATTGTTGTTCTTGAGCAGCGTCATGCCGAAGCCGGCAATGACATAGGCCGAGCCGCTGACGCCGCCGAAGCGCGCATAGATGGAATCGATGGAGGGCAGGTCATAGACCAGCATCATGACGCGGGAGCCCTGGCCGCCGTAATCGAGGCCGAGGGAGGGACCCTGCCAGTAAAGCGGATGTTCGCCGGCATTCTTGGTGTTGAGCTGGCCCTCGCCGTAGGTGAGGCCGGCGATGAAGGCGCCGCCGCCTTCCTGACCGAGAATGTAGCCGTTGGGCAGGCCGTATTTCTGGAAGGCGTTTTCAACAACCTTGGCCAGACCGCCGCTGGTGGAGCCGAAGAAGGAGTGGCCGGCATCGACGATCTCCTGCATCGTGTACTGGCCGTTGTCCTGCGCGGCAGCCTGTCCGGCCACGACCACCGAGGATACCATGATCGCGGTCAGCAACCTGCAGAAGCCGATAAATCTTCCGAGAAATTGGAGGCGCATGATGTCATCCATTCGTCATTGTCAGGGGCATTGGCATTTGATGCATTTTGCGCCGATCGTCTTAACAATCGGTTTACCAAATATGGTGTCATTATGGCGATGAGTACGGTCGCAAACTTCGCGCAATTTTGATCAGGCACACTACCGGGTGGAATGACACTGCCGCCCTCAGGAGACGATGATGTCCAAGAACCCGAATCTCACTCTGTCCGGCCCGGACCTGGCAGCACTTCTGTGCAGCCGCGTGTGCCATGACGTGATCTCGCCCGTGGGCGCGATCAACAACGGCCTGGAGCTTCTGGACGAAGGCGGAGCGGATTCGGACGCGATGGATCTCATCCGCACCAGCGCGCTCAATGCTTCGGTTCGTCTCAAATTCGCACGCCTTGCCTTCGGTGCCTCCGGTTCCGTCGGCGCCTCGATCGATACCGGCGAGGCGGAACGCGCCGCCAAGGACTTCGCGGTGGCCGAAAAGAAGACCGAGGTGACATGGAACGGTCCGCGCGCGATCGTCGCCAAGAACAGGGTCAAGCTGCTCCTGAACCTCTTCCTCGTCGCCTATTCCTCCATCCCGCGCGGCGGCAGTCTGGATATCACGCTGGAAAATCCGGAATTCGATGCGAGCTTCACGCTTGTCGCCAAGGGCAAGCTGATGCGCGTGCCGCCGAAATTCATCGAAATCGCCACCGGCACCGTCGAAGAGGCGATCGATGCGCATTCGATCCAGCCTTACTATACGGTGCTGCTGGCGGAAGAATGCGGCATGGTCCTGGATCATGTGGTCGGCGCCGAAGAGATCGTCTTCACTGCCAAGGTCGCTGCCGCGTAGTTCACCGATTGCTGATCGAAGCGGCGGCGGTAACGATTCCTTAGCCTGATCGACCTATCTTCGAAGGTTAGGAAGGCCCTCGACGGAGACGGCGCGAGGGGTAAGGAGCTGCCATGCAGAGATTCATGATCACCGACAGTTCGGACATCGTTCGTAAGGTCGGCAAGCGAATCCTTTCCGAGCTCGATTTCCTGGTCAGCGAAGCCTCGAATGCCGAAGAGGCGCTGCAGCGCTGCCAGGCCGAACTTCCCGAATATCTGATCGTCGATTCGGGCATGGAGGGAGCGCTCGATCTCATCGCTGCCATCCGCGCCATGGATGGCGGCAAAGAGGTGAAGATCTATTATTGCGTCATCGAGGCGGATCTCAAGAAGCTGATGGCCGGCAAGCGGGCCGGGGCCACCGACTTCCTGCTCAAGCCCTTCGACCGCAAGATCCTTACCGCCGTGTTCGGAAATCGGGCAATCGCCGCCTGACGGGCCGCGCCAATCGTTAACGGGAGCCGTCCTTCGGGGCGGCTTTTTCATTTCGCGATAGCCGCGCCCAAACAAAAATCCCGCCACAAGGGCGGGACTTTCAAGGATAAGGGGATTCGGCGGATCAGGCGGTTTCGGCGTATTCGGCACCATCGGGCTCGCGCAGCACATAGCCGCGACCCCAGACGGTTTCGATATAGTTGGCGCCGCCGGCAGCATTTGCGAGCTTCTTGCGCAGCTTGCAGATGAAGACGTCGATGATCTTCAGTTCCGGCTCGTCCATGCCGCCGTAAAGGTGGTTCAGGAACATTTCCTTGGTGAGCGTGGTGCCCTTGCGGAGCGAGAGAAGCTCCAGCATCTGGTATTCCTTGCCCGTCAGGTGCACGCGCTGGCCGCCGACTTCGACGGTCTTAGCGTCGAGGTTGACGATGAGTTCGCCCGTGACGATGACCGACTGGGCATGGCCCTTGGAGCGGCGGACGATGGCGTGGATACGGGCGACGAGCTCGTCCTTGTGGAACGGCTTGGTCATATAGTCGTCGGCGCCGAAGCCGAGACCGCGAACCTTGTCTTCGATGCCGGCCATGCCCGAAAGGATGAGGATCGGCGTCTTGACCTTCGACAGGCGGAGAGTGCGCAGCACTTCATATCCGGACATGTCGGGAAGGTTCAGATCGAGAAGGATGATATCGTAATCGTATAGCTTGCCCAGATCCACGCCTTCTTCGCCGAGATCCGTCGTATAAACATTAAAACTCTCAGATTTGAGCATCAGTTCGATGCTCTGCGCCGTAGCGCTGTCATCCTCGATGAGAAGTACCCGCATAATTATCCCCTTTACCGCCGCCGAAAGGTGGCATGGCCCCCTACGCGATACCGAATAAGCTACGTGATTTGGAAGCTGCCACGAAATGGTTAACAAATTCTAATTCACTCTGGCAAGGAGTATCGAATTTATTAAATAATTTTTCCATTTCTCTGTTTTCCAATGGGAATCTCAAAACCCTATTCTCAACTTGGACATTAAGAAACAGCGCTAAGTGATTCATCCGACTCGCTAATGAAAAGGTTCGGTTTTCCTGTCCTGGCATTTACCGAGCCTTAAATCATCGGGCCTATCATTAACGATGCCCGTAAACGAAAGGTTACCAGCGGTAGGTTTTTGTTAATATCGCAGGAAATTTTTCGGCAAACCGTGTCAAAGCGGCGCGCAAGGGCGGTTTCAAGTTGAGCCGGGGTCTCGCATCACGGGAGTAATGCGTATGAAGTCGCGAGAGAGCCTCGTTCGCCTGAAGGAGTTTCAGGTTAACGAAAAACGTCGTCAGCTGCAGCAATTGCAGATGATGATGTCCGAATTTGAACGGATGACGAAGGATCTGGAGAGCCAGATCGTCGTCGAGGAAAAGAAGTCCGGTATTTCCGACCCGAATCACTTTGCATATCCGACCTTCGCCAAGGCCGCACGTCAGCGTGCCGACAATCTTCAGGTCTCGATCAAGGAACTGAAGGTTCAGGAGGAGGCGCTGGAACTGGCGCTGGAGGAAATGCAGGCGGAATATGCCAGGGCGACGGCGCTCGAAGAGCGCGACGGCGCAGTCCGCGCCAGGGCCTGACGATACTGCGGGCGCCGATGCCCGGCGCCTTGGGGGATTGATACAGAAGCCATGCATGACGGGCGCGGTGTCCGTCATGCATGGCTTTTGGTGTTTCTGCCGCGCCAGGCGGCTTTCTCAGTTCACCACGTCGTTCCATTCGGGGTGGCGCTGCGCCTGTGATTTGAAGAAGGGGCACAGCGGGATGATCTTCCAGCCGCCCTTGCGGGCCGCCTCGACCGCATGAAGGGCGAGCGCCTGGCCGACGCCCTTGCCGCGCAAAGCGTCCGGCACGCCGGTATGATCGATGATGATAAGTTTCGGCGATGTGCGGGAATAGGTCATTTCCGCATCATGGCCTTCCACAGTCGCAACGTAGCGGCCGCCGGAACCGTTTTCCTCAATCCTGATATCCATGCCTGTCTCTTGAAGAATTGTATGGCCGGAAGCGTGACATGGCCGCATCGGCATGCCAAGCGTGGCGGCAGGAGACAGTGTGTTCAAAAGGGGAGGGGAAACTTGAACAGGCTTGCGGCGATCCGGCCCGTTCTCATGGTAGCGGCGCCGTTCCTGCTGGCGCTCGGCCTTGTGCTTCCGCTCATCCGTTTCGAGAAGCTCTGGTTCTTCGACGAGACGCCGTCACTCCTGCAGATCGTGGCTTCGCTCTGGACCGGCGGCGACATGGCGCTTGCTGCGCTCGTTGCGCTTGTCTCGATCGTGCTGCCGGTTCTGAAGATGATCGGGATCGCGGCTGAATCGGAGGCTGCCGGCGGCACCGGCAGCCTGTTTTATCGCAATGTCGTGCCGCATCTGTCCAAGTGGTCCATGATGGATGTGCTGCTCGTCGCGATCGTGATTGCGGCGGCGAAGACGACGGGACTTGCGAATGCGTTTACGCAGCCCGGCCTCTGGTGTTACGCGGCCTCGGCAATGATTTCGGGCCTTCTTCATTCCCTCAAGGGAAATGCGTCCGGCCCGAAATAATCAGCGAATGGTGGCTCAGTGGCGGTATTGCTGGATGCGCGTGGTGCGCAGGCCGGCAAGACCATGGCTGTTGATGGAGGACTGCCAGGACAGGAATTCTTCGACAGTGAGCGTGTACCGCTCGCAGGCTTCTTCCAAGCTCAACAGGCCACCGCGAACTGCCGCGACAACCTCTGCCTTCCGGCGGATGACCCAGCGCCGCGTATTGGGCGGCGGAAGATCCGCAATCGTCAGGGGGCTGCCATCGGGGCCGATGACATATTTCACTCGGGGACGTATCATTTCGGTCATTGGACTCTCTACACAACGCAAGACCACGGGCGCCACTCTAACTTGCCACATTTAAAAATTGCCTAAACGCATCGTAAGACTTTGATAACAAATTTAGACGCGCGCCCGGACGGCTGATTTGCGGGTGCCTGCCGTTACGTCAATTTGAGGCGGCTGCATGGGAGCCATGCGGAATAAATGTTACATATTTTTCCCGGACAATCTTATAAGCGCTGCAACATAAGTATGAGCGCAAAGACTTCGTCTCCGCTCTTCTCGCAGTATCAATAAAGATTGCCGTTTGATTGCTTCGTGTCCTTCGGATGCGGGGCAAATGCCGTCTTTCCGATCGTCCGGCGCGTCCGATCCGCGGCCGGTTGCGAGGCAGAGCCGAAGCCAGGCCCGTGAAGGAACACGAGAATGAAGAGACGTGAACGCGCAGTCCGCGACTGCGCCGATGATGCCGCATTTTCTGCGTCCGAGGCCCGTTTTGCCGGCGTTTCCGCCGTCGACGGCCCAAGCCGCCTGGACGCGCTGGCGAAGGCCGCCGGGTTCGAATATTACCTGTTTTCCGTCTTCCCGCGCGGGGACCGCACGGCCTTTCTCGAAAACAAGCTGGTCAGCAACTGGCCGCAGAGCCTCATCAATTTCTATGAGGAGGCGGACCTCTTCTATTGCAGCAAGCTGGTCGCCGTCATGAAGCGCACGATCATGCCTGTCTTCTGCGAGGAGGGGCCTTTCGGCGGCAATGCGGCGAATCAGGAAAACCGCCGTCTCAACACGATGTTTCAGATGCACGGGCTGCAGCGCACCTTCGCGTTCGCGCTGCACGACGCTGACCTGAAACAATACATATTCGCTTTTTCGGGCGCGCGCGCCATGCCTTCCCACGAGGAGGCGATGGCGTTGCTCTATGGCTGCATGGAGCTCCTGGACACGCTGCCGAGCGACGAGAAGCCGGAAGACCGGCCGTCCGAAACGCTCACCCGGCGCGAGATCGAATGTCTGCGCTGGTCGGCTGCAGGCAAGAGCAGCGACGAAATTGCGATCATTCTCGACCTGTCGTCGCATACGGTGGTGGGATATTTGAAGAGCGCGATGCGCAAGCTGGATTCGGTCAACCGCATGCAGGCGGTTGCCCGGGCATTCCGGTACCGGCTGCTGTAACAGCCGATACCCTTTATTCCATCAGAAGCCTTTGCCGCCGTTCAGCTCGGAAATCAGCGTTCCGACGATGATGCGCATGTCCATCAGCAGCGAGAAGTTCTCGACATAATAGAGATCGCTGGCGATGCGGGCGCGCGCCTTGGCCGGGCGGTCCGTCGGGCCGCGCAGGCCGCGCATCTGCGCCAGGCCGGTGATGCCCGGACGCATGGCGTGGCGGTGATGATATTGCGGAACGAGTTCTTCGTAGAGCATGCCGCCGGCACGCATGCCGATCGCGTGGCAGCGCGGTCCGACGACCGACATGTCGCCCTTCAGCACGTTGAGAAGCTGCGGCAGCTCGTCAATGTTCGAGCGACGCAGGAAGGCGCCGACGCGGGTGACGCGGGGGTCGTTCTTGACCGTCTGCGCGACGCCGGTGACGTCCTGCATGTCCGTGCGCATGGAACGGAACTTGTAGACCTTGATGGCGCGGCAGTTCTTGCCCCAGCGCGTCTGCTTGAAAAGAACGGGACCGGGGCTGTCCATCTTGATCAGGGCTGCGACGACCAGAAGCAGCGGGGCAAGCACGATGAGCGCGCTGATCGAGGCAAAAATATCGAAGGCTCGCTTCAGCACGAACTGCACCGAGGCGGGGGGCGGAACGATGCTGTCGAGTGCGGTAACTGGGAACCTCGCGTTGACCTGACGAACAGGCGTAACGCGAAAGCTCTCTTCAGAAATACTTTTGTTAAGGTCCATGACGCTCAAGGATCTACCCTTTGTATTTTGAAGCTTTCGGCGGTGTCATTCGCTGGCTTGGTTAGCGCCAGAATAAGGCGCGACAATGTTAGGCGACGTTTAACCCTACTACATCCTAAATTTGCGACATTTGTTTAACCGAGTCCAGAGAAATTTCGCATCGCAGCAAACTTCGCAGTTGCGTTAAGTTTATGCAAAATCAGGAGTTTTATTTTTCAACCGGGATTTTTATTAGGAATTTTATGTGTTTGGCAGATTCGGGACAGCAAACGACGGTTGTGATGGTTGTGGCCTACACCGTACCAAAACGTGCCATTCCCGTCGGCGACAAGGCGATCCTGGCCCTGCCGGAATGGAATTGATCGTCTATTGTGCCGGAATGGGAACGAGGGGAGGCGGCCGGAGCCGGCCTTCCGAAACTACGGTCTGACTGCCACAATTATGTCTGCCTGTCGCGGCGATGTTACCGAAGTCACATTGGGGCGGCGGTGCAGATTGTGGCGACATTGTGTCAAGGCGCATGCGCCCGCAAGGTGGCGCACGGGTTATCGAGGTGAAAAGCGGAGACGGAAGTTGCCGGGTGATTCTCCCGGCCGGAAACATCCGGGCTCGGGTGCCCGGCAGTTGCGCGGAACAATGCCGCGCAAAGGCAAAGACGCCAGGGGGGCGGCGATCGTTACGCCTGCTCAAGCACAGGCTTGGTGCCGCCCCAGGAGACGAAGTGGGGATTTGCGAAGTCGAAATCGGCAGCCGCACCGGTCTTGCCGTAGATAAGCGGCCGGCCGTCCATCGTCACGGTCGAACCGCCTGCTGCGCGCAGCACCGCGTCGCCGGCTGCGGTATCCCACTCCATCGTGCGGGTGAAACGCGGGTAGACGTCGGCCTTGCCTTCCGCCAGCAGGCAGAACTTCAGGGACGAGCCGATATTGGTGCATTTGGAGATCGCATGTTTCGCAAGGAAAAGGCCGGTCTCGGGACTGTCGTGCCGAAAGCTTGCGAGCGCCAGGGTTTCCGCCGGCTGCTTGCGCACTTTGATCGGCATTCTCGCCTTTATGGCAAAATTCTCGTCGATCACCAGCTTTTCTGCATGCGCGCGCTCGCCGGAAAATGCGATGCCGAGGGCCGGGGCAAAGACGATGCCGGCGACGGGAGCGCCATTTTCCACATAGGCGATGTTGACGGTGAATTCCTGGCGTTTGTCCAGGAATTCACGGGTGCCGTCGAGAGGATCGACGAGGAAGAACGACTTTCCGGCGATATCGGGCACATTGCCGGCGGCCACCGATTCTTCGGCGATGACGGGGATGTCGGGGAAATCGCGTTCCAGATGCGTCAGTATGATGCGCTCGGCCTCCCGGTCGGCGACCGTCACAGGGCTTTCGTCAGCCTTCATTTCCACCGGGCAGCCGTTGCAGAAGACCTCGATGATGGCCCTGCCGGCTTCGAGCGCCGCCCGTTCAAATGTGCTCAGCATGATCCTGCCGTTCGTCTGCGAATTCGCCTTGAGACTGCTGCGCCTCATATAGTGCATGGGAGCCGTTGCCGCATCCCCTTGCCGGGAAGCTGCAACTCTAGCACAGGCTCGCTTGCCGGCACAAAGCGCATTGTGAGCGATGCTCGTGAAATGGCATTCGCAATTGCCGGCATCCCGGAGGCTGAAATTTCGCCAGCTTCCTTATTTGTGGAATAGTTTACGCACGAGGCGGGTATTTCCTGACCTGGTTCGCGCCAAAAGATTAATGGACAAGGCTGGCTCTGGCTAAAAATTTGCCATTTCATGCCGTTTTTGTGTGGATTTTGGTTCGAATTGCGCCATTTAGGCCTGTTTGCCCAAGATTCTGGCCCAGTAAATCCTTTTTGTCTTCACATTTCCGGCGAAACCGCTATGCAATGCGACTAGTGGCTCGTGTGAAAGCACGTGCGATAAAACCAATAAGAGATGCAACTTAAATTTGGTTCGCATCCAGGGGAAATGACATATGGAGTATTTCGTCCAGCAGCTCTTCAACGGGCTGACTCTCGGATCCATCTATGGCCTTGTGGCTATTGGCTATACGATGGTTTACGGCATTATCGGCATGATCAACTTCGCCCATGGCGACATTTTCATGCTTGGTGGTTTCGCTGCTCTTATCGTCTTTCTCGTTCTCACATCCATCTTTGCAGGTCTTCCGGTAGCCGTGCTGCTGCTGGCAATGCTTGTGGTCGCGATGCTGATGACGAGTTTGTGGAACTGGACGATCGAGCGCGTCGCCTACCGTCCGCTGCGCGGTTCGTTCCGCCTGGCGCCGCTGATTACCGCGATCGGCATGTCGATCACGCTGTCCAACTTCATCCAGGTCACGCAGGGTCCGCGCAACAAGCCGATCCCGCCGCTCGTCGGCACGGTCTACAATGTCGGCGGCATTTCGATCTCGCTGAAGCAGATCATCATCATTGTCGTGACGGTCGTCCTGCTTGCCGCCTTCTGGTATCTCGTCAACAAGACGGCGCTCGGGCGCGCCCAGCGCGCAACCGAACAGGACCGCAAGATGGCGGCGCTGCTCGGCGTCAATGTCGACCAGACCATTTCCATTACCTTCGTCATGGGTGCGGCGCTCGCTGCCGTCGCCGGCACGATGTTCCTGATGTACTACGGTGTCGCGTCCTTCACGGATGGCTTCATCCCGGGCGTCAAGGCCTTCACCGCAGCCGTTCTCGGCGGCATCGGCTCGCTGCCGGGCGCCGTTCTCGGCGGGCTGATGATCGGCCTCATCGAATCCCTGTGGTCGGCCTATTTCACCATCGCGTACAAGGATGTCGCCACCTTCGCCATCCTTGCATTCGTGCTGATCTTCAAGCCGACGGGCATCCTCGGGCGACCGGAAGTCGAGAAGGTATAAATCATGGCAAACATCGACACTTCTGCGGGTAAGCCGTGGTCTTCGATTGTCCAGAAGGGGTTTAAAGAAGCCTTCCTTACTGGCCTCATTTCGCTTGGCTTGTTCGTTCTCTATATCGGTCTCGGCACGCAGCAAAACATAAACAACGAGCTGATCGTTGTTCAACGCTGGGGCCTGCTGGCAGTTTTCGTGCTGATTGCGGCCGCTGGTCGTTTTTTGGTCGTTATCTTCAAGGCGAGGCCAGGTCTTTTTGCCAGGGTCATGCGTGTTGCATTGCCTGTGGTGATTTTGCTGATCGTGGCATTCATTGCCGCCGACTTTGTTCAGAAGGAACAATGGTACGATCTGGCTATTCTGGCCGGTATTGTCGTGGTGGTGGCACTCCTGTGTTTGCTGGCTATTTATGTTTTGCTCCCTGCCGAAAAAAAACGGAACGAGCGAAATGCGGAAGCAGCAAGATTGGGTTTGCCGCAGGAAAAGAGCCTATACGAGACCCATTTTCTGAAGGTCGTGCTTGTTGCGCTGATACTCTATCCACTGGTGATGGTGGCGAAATTCGGTGCGCAGGGTTCGTTGACGTTCGTTGACAATTTCGGGGTTCAGATCCTGATTTACGTGATGCTGGCGTGGGGCCTGAACATTGTCGTCGGGTTGGCTGGCCTTCTTGATCTTGGCTACGTCGCTTTCTACGCGGTCGGAGCTTATTCCTATGCGTTGCTGTCAAGCTATTTTGGTCTGTCATTTTGGGTGCTGTTGCCGCTTTCGGGCATACTCGCGGCGCTTTGGGGGCTGATTCTCGGTTTCCCGGTGTTGCGCCTTCGCGGCGATTACCTGGCGATTGTCACGCTTGCCTTTGGCGAAATCATCCGTCTTGTCCTCATCAATTGGACTGATGTGACAAAGGGGACTTTCGGTATCACCGGCATCGCCAAGGCTTCGATCTTTGGCATCTGGAGCTTTGATATCGGCAAACCGAACAACTTCGCGAAGGCTTTCGGGCTCCCGATGGCATCGGGTTATTACAAGGTCTTCCTGTTTTACGTTATCTTGGCTCTGTGCATGCTGACGGCCTATGTAACGATAAGACTTCGCCGTATGCCGATCGGTCGAGCATGGGAGGCCCTGCGTGAAGACGAGATCGCTTGCCGTTCGCTTGGGATCAATACGGTCACGACAAAACTAACCGCCTTTGCGACGGGGGCGATGTTTGCCGGTTTCGCTGGTTCCTTCTTCGCGGCGCGTCAGGGGTTCGTTTCGCCTGAATCTTTCGTTTTCCTTGAATCGGCGGTCATTCTCGCCATTGTTGTTCTGGGTGGTATGGGTTCGCTTACCGGCATTGCTATTGCTGCGATTGTGATGGTTGGTGGCACGGAGGCGCTGCGGAGCATGGATTTCCTGAAGGATATCTTCGGGCCGACCTTTACGCCGGAACTCTATCGCATGCTGATATTCGGCCTTGCCATGGTTGTAGTGATGCTTATCAAGCCGCGCGGTTTCGTTGGCTCACGTGAACCGACCGCTTTCCTCAAAGAGCGCAAAGCGGTTTCGGGAAGCTTTACCAAAGAGGGCCATGGTTGATGAGCCCTGTCGAGAACACGATGTCGAGTGACACTTTGCTTAAGGTCGAGCACCTGTCGATGAAGTTCGGCGGTCTGATGGCCATCAACGACTTTTCCTTCGAAGCCAAACGTGGCGAGATCACCGCGCTTATCGGTCCGAACGGCGCCGGCAAGACGACCGTCTTCAACTGCATCACCGGTTTCTACAAGCCGACGATGGGCATGATCACGTTGACGCAAAAGAGCGGCAAGGAGTATCTGCTGGAGCGCCTGCCGGACTTCCGCATTACCAAGGAAGCCAAAGTTGCGCGCACCTTTCAGAACATTCGCCTGTTTTCGGGCCTTACCGTTCTGGAAAACCTTCTCGTTGCTCAACATAACAAACTGATGAAGGCTTCGGGATTCACCGTGCTGGGCCTCCTCGGCATTGGCCCTTACAAAAAGGAAGCCGCAGCAGCGATCGAGCTTGCGCGTTTTTGGCTCGAGAAGGCTGATCTGATCGATCGCGCTGATGATCCGGCCGGTGATCTGCCTTATGGCGCACAGCGCCGTCTGGAAATCGCCCGTGCCATGTGTACTGGCCCTGAGCTTCTCTGCCTCGATGAGCCTGCGGCAGGTCTTAACCCACGTGAATCGGCTGCCCTTAACGCCCTCCTGCGAGGAATTCGTGCTGAAACGGGTACATCTATTCTGCTTATCGAGCATGACATGTCGGTGGTCATGGAGATTTCCGATCATGTTATCGTTCTGGAGTATGGCCAGAAAATCTCCGATGGCACGCCCGATCATGTGAAGAACGATCCAAGGGTCATTGCGGCCTACCTTGGTGTCGAAGATGAAGAAGTTGAAGAGGTCATAGCGACCGTAGAAGGGGGCGCAATCTGATGGCCGGGGAGCATCTTCTCAAGATTCAGGGCGTCGAGACATATTACGGCAATATTCGCGCGCTTGCCGGTATCGATGTTGAAGTAAACAAGGGAGAGATCGTTAGTCTGATCGGCGCCAACGGCGCTGGCAAATCAACGTTGATGATGACGATCTGCGGCAGCCCGCAAGCCCGTACCGGCTCGATTATTTTCGATGGACAGGATATTACCAAGCTGCCGACACATGAGATCGCGCGGCTTCGTATCGCCCAATCACCCGAAGGGCGACGTATCTTCCCGCGCATGACCGTTATGGAGAATCTCCAGATGGGCGCCGGTCTCGATAATCTCAAGTACTTCCATGAGGATGTAGAGAAAATTTTCGCAATGTTCCCGCGCCTTAAGGAACGTCACTCGCAGCGTGGCGGAACTCTGTCTGGCGGCGAGCAGCAGATGCTTTCGATCGGTCGTGCGCTTATGGCTCGCCCGAAACTACTGTTGCTTGATGAGCCCTCGCTTGGTCTTGCGCCACTGATCGTCAAAGGCATTTTCGAAGCAATCAAAAAACTCAATGAAAACGAGGGATTGACCGTATTCCTTGTTGAGCAGAACGCATTTGCAGCTTTGAAACTTTCGCATCGCGCTTACGTGATGGTCAATGGCAAGGTGACGATGAGCGGTTCCGGCAAGGATCTGCTTGCCAATCCGGAGGTTCGCGCCGCTTATCTCGAAGGCGGCCGGCATTGATCCTCGCGTACAGGAGAGTTTAATTATGCAGGGACTTTTCTTCGAGAGCGACGTCGGCGCTCGTACAGTCATCCGAGCGCTCGTGGTGCTCATCGGCTTCTGGACGGCTTGGCGTGCCGGCAGGTCGGTGGCGGACGGTTGGAGCAACTATCCGCTGGCCGTCGTCTATACTTTCCTGCTCGCCTGGGTGATGCAGTTCCTGCACCACGCGCTGTTTGACGGACCGATGCTCAGCGCCTTCTTCTATGCCATCGATTTCGTAACGCTGCTGATCTTCTCGACGGCCGGGTTCCGCTATCGCCGCACCAACCAGATGGTCAACAACTATTACTGGCTGTACGAAAAAACTTCCGCGTTTTCGTGGAAGGAGAAACATTGACAGCCCGTTGAAACTAGGCATGAATTGCCTTCAGAGTGGAACAGCTTTCCTGGCGCAGTCAAAGGTGGGGTATGCGTCAGGCCTTGGAAGCAACCCGCCCAAAAATTGGGAGTAACAATATGAAGAAGTCTCTCTTGTCAGCAGTGGCACTGACGGCGATCGTCGCTTTCGGCGGCGTCGCGCGAGCTGACATCCTGGTGGGCGTTGCTGGTCCGCTGACCGGCGCGAACGCCGCGTTCGGCGCACAGCTGCAGAAGGGTGCCGAACAGGCCGCCGCTGACATCAACGCTGCCGGCGGCATCAACGGCGAGCAGATCAAGATCGAGCTCGGCGACGACGTTTCCGACCCGAAGCAGGGCATTTCCGTCGCCAACAAGTTCGTTGCCGACGGCGTGAAGTTCGTTATCGGCCACTTCAACTCGGGCGTTTCCATCCCGGCTTCCGAAGTTTACGCCGAAAACGGTATCCTCGAAATCACCCCGGCCGCTACGAACCCGGTTTTCACCGAGCGTGGCCTGTGGAACACGTTCCGTACCTGCGGTCGTGACGACCAGCAGGGCGCGATTGCCGGCAAGTATCTGGCAGACCACTTCAAGGATGCCAAGATCGCCGTCATTCACGACAAGACGCCTTACGGCCAGGGTCTTGCTGACGAAACCAAGAAGGCTCTGAACGCCGCCGGCGTCACCGAAGCCCTCTACGAAGGCGTCAACGTCGGCGACAAGGACTTCTCGGCCCTCATCGCAAAGATGAAGGAAGCCGGCGTATCGATCATCTACTGGGGCGGTCTGCACACCGAAGCCGGTCTCATCATCCGCCAGTCGGCCGATCAGGGCCTGAAGGCAACGCTCGTTTCGGGTGACGGTATCGTCTCGAACGAACTTGCTTCCATCGCTGGCGACGCCGTTGCCGGTACGCTGAACACGTTCGGCCCGGATCCGACGCTGAACCCGGCCAACAAGGACCTCGTTGCGAAGTTCAAGGCCGCCGGCTTCAACCCGGAAGCCTACACGCTCTATTCCTACGCTGCGATGCAGACGATCGCTGCTGCTGCCAAGGCTGCCGGTTCGACCGACGCTGAAGCCGTTGCCGGCGCCATGAAGGAAAAGGGTCCGTTCCCGACCGTTCTCGGCGATATCTCCTTCGACGAAAAGGGCGATCCGAAGCTTCCGGGCTACGTCATGTACGAATGGAAGAAGGGCGACGACGGCAAGTACAGCTACTTCCCGAAGGCCGACTAATCTCAGCCTCCGGCAGTAATGCCTTTCATGGAAGCCCGGTCATCGACCGGGCTTCCTTCGTTTTGTCGCCGGCGCAAGATTGGGTGTCGCGGCAGGCGAAGGCCATTCCATTCCCGGCCCTCATGGCCTAAGCCAGAAGCAAAGGATGGAGGAACCAGATTGATGACCAAGCCCCGTATTCTCGTGACCCGGCGCTGGCCGGCTGCCGTGGAGGCCGTGCTCGCCGAGCGTTTTGACGTGACGCTGAACGCCGATGACGTGCCGCTCGGTGAAAGCGAGTTGCGCCAGGCCGTGTCGGACTATGACGCGGTGCTGCCGACCGTTTCCGACAAGCTGCCGGCCTCGGTTTTTGCCGGCGATGTCCGCGCGAGGATCCTCGGTAATTTCGGGGTCGGCTTCAATCATATCGATGTCGCCGGCGCCAAGGCGAAGGGCATCGTCGTGACGAATACGCCCGGCGTGCTGACCGACTGCACGGCCGATATTGCCATGCTGCTTCTCCTGTCCGTCGCACGCCGCGGCGGGGAGGGGGAGCGACAGCTGCGCGCCGGCGCATGGAAGGGCTGGTGCCCGACGCATATGATCGGCACGAAGGTGAGCGGCAAGACCGTCGGCATCATCGGCTTCGGGCGCATCGGCAAGGCGTTTGCGCAGCGCTGCCATTTCGGCTTCGGCATGGACGTCCTGTTCTTCAATCGCTCGAAGGTCGATCCGGCCGAGGCGGCGCGTTATGGCGCGCGCCAGCTTGCTTCGGTGGAAGACGTGCTTGCGGCTTCCGATTTCGTCTCCCTCCATTGCCCCGGCGGCGCGGAGAACCGGCACCTGATGAATGCGGCACGCTTTGCCGCGATGAAGCCGGGTGCCTTTCTCATCAATACGGCGCGTGGCGACGTGGTCGACGAGGCGGCGCTGATTGCGGCGCTGACAAGCGGCACGATCCGGGGCGCCGGGCTCGATGTCTACGAGGCGGAACCGCATGTGCCGGAGGCGCTGCGGCGCATGGAGAATGTCGTTCTGCTGCCGCATCTCGGCAGTGCCACGGAGGAAACGCGCACGGCGATGGGGATGAAGGTCGTGGAGAATGTGACCGCCTTCTTCGAGGGGCGGGAAGTGCCGGACCGGGTGGTCTGAAGGCGCCGCCTTTCATTTGCTACATCTCGTGCAGCACATGCGCCGCCTTCACGGCGGCGGATGCCCTGTTCTCCACGCCGAGCTTCACATAGATCTGCTCCAGGTGCTTGTTCACCGTGCGGGCGGAGAGGCCGAGAATTTCGCCGATATCACGGTTGGCCTTGCCCTTGGCGATCCACATCAGCACTTCGGATTCGCGCTGGGTCAGCGCAAAATGCTGGCGCAGCACTTCGTCGTCGCTGCGCTTGCCGGCGGCAGTCAGGCGGAAGAGATATTCGTCCGGGCCGATGGCGCCGAGGAAGGCCAGTTGCAGGGCGGCCTGGCCGGCATGGGCGATGGAGATGAGCGCGTCGCGGGCAGCGGCGGCACGTTCCCGCATCCAGTTGCCGATGGTGCGGGAGACGACCTCCATGCCGTCGTCGCTGCCCATGGCGGCGTTGACGAGGCGGGTTGCCTGCGGCGTGGACCAGTGGATCGCGCCATCGCCCTTGACGGCCAGTAGATGGCGGCCTGCCGCATCGAGCGCCACGCGGGCGCTCTGCGCCGAGCGGGCATTGCGCAGGTGGACGCGGATGCGGGCGCGCAGTTCGTCGATATTGATCGGTTTCGACAGGTAATCGACACCGCCGGATTCCAGCGCGTGCACGACATGTTCGGTTTCGGTGAGCCCGGTCATGAAGATGACGGGCACCTGGGCAACGGCGGCATTGGCCTTCAGCCGGCGGCAGGTCTCGAAACCGTCCATCGAGGGCATGACCGCATCGAGCAGGATGAGATCGGGCGTGATGCGCTCGACGATGTTGAGCGCGGCCGAACCCGACGTGGCGATGAGCACGGAAAAGCCAGACTGTTCCAGTGCGTCGGTCAGGAAGCCGAGCGCCTCGGGCGAATCGTCGACCAGGAGAACGATGTCGCGGGGAAGCTCAGCCAACGGTTTCACCCTTTTCTTCGAACCTGTGCAGGAAATCCATGAAGCCGGCGAGATCGAAGGCGGCGACATAGGAGCGGAGTTCTTCCGTGAATGGCTGATTTGCCTCCAGCTTGGCAAGGTCGGCGAGCTTGGCTTCTATACCTCTGATATAGCCGATTTCGCCGAGGCGCAGCAGCTCCTGCACATGCGCCGCGCCGGGGCTGCCGAGCGGCATGGTGGCGGCCATCGGCGCCGGTGTCTGGTCGTCGGCATAAAGCCATTTCAAGCCGAGATGCAAAGCGAGCTTGTCGCGCAGCTGCCTGATGTCGACGGGCTTGCCGATTGCATCGTTGTGGCTGTCGTCGCTGTCGCCATGGGCGGCGGCATCGCCGATATTGGCCGAGAGCATCAGGATCGGCGCCGTGCGTCCCGTCTCGCGCAGGCGCGAGACGAGCTGCCAGCCGTTCATGCCGGGCATGGAAATATCGACGAGAAAGAGGTCCGGCTCGATGCCTTCGACCAGCGTCAGGCAGTCCGGGCCGCTTGCGGCCGTCAGCACGATGAAATCGAGGGGAGCGAGGATTTCACGCATCATCTCGCGATGGTCCTCGTTGTCGTCAACGACGACGACGGTGCGGCGCGGGCCGTCATAACCGGCGATCTTTTTCTCCTGCGGCGGGGCAGCGGGGCGCATGACCGCCGACAGCATGAGGCGGACGCGGAAAGTGGAGCCCTTGTCCTTTTCGCTCGCGACGGAGATTTCGCCGCCGAGCGTGTTGGTCAGAAGGCGTGTGATGGTGAGGCCAAGCCCGAGGCCGGGCATGGGACGCACGCTTTCGGCCTCACCGCGCTGGAAGGGCTCGTAGATGCGGGTCAGGTCCTTCTCGGCAATGCCGCGGCCGGTATCGGAGACGGTGAAGGTCGCGACCTGGCTGCGATAGCCGATATCGAAGGTGACGCTGCCTTCGTCCGTAAACTTGATGGCGTTGGAAAGCAGGTTGACGAGGATCTGACGCAGCCGCTTCTCGTCGGTCCGCACGAATTGCGGCAGGGCCGGCGCACGGTCGTGGATGAAGGTGAGGCCCTTGGCCTGCGCCTGCGGGCGGAACATGTCGACGATCTGGTCGAGGAAATCCTGGATGTTGATCTCGTTCGAATAGACCTGCAGGCGGCCGGCCTCGATTTTCGAGATGTCCAGGAGGCCGTCGATCAGGCCCGAGAGATGTTCGGCGCTGCGGCGTATGACCTTGATGGAGGACTGGCGCGGGGTGGGGATCGTTTCGTCGCGTTCGAGGATCTGGGCGTAGCCGAGAACGGCGTTCAGCGGCGTGCGCAGCTCGTGGCTCAAGCCCACGACATAACGGCTCTTGGCGCGGTTGGCGGCTTCCGCGGCCTCCTTGGCGGTCTGCAATGCCGCGTCGGTCTTCTTGTGGGCGGCGATTTCCCTGAGAAGCAGCGTGTTCTGGCGGGAAGACTCTTCCTCGGCGACGACACGGCTGTCATGGGCAAGCACGTAGAACCAGCAGGCGATGCCGGCGATGACCGAGAAGACGAAGAAGACGATCAGGATCGTGCGGTTGACGACTTCGGCCGTCTCCGGCGAGGCGGAGGCCACCTGATGGGCGATCATGGCAAGGATCGCGCCGACCGCCGTCAGCGCCAGCGCCACCGCAATGCCGTAGCGGCCGAGGCGGGTGGTCAGTTTCTGGACGATGGTTTCCGGCAGCAGGGTCTTTGCCACGGCGCCGACCTGCGCATTGAAGCGGGCGTTCGGCTTGCACATGTCATGGCAGCGGCTGTCCAGCGAGCAGCAGAGCGAGCAGATCGGTGCGGCATAGGCGGGGCACCAGGCCATGTCCTCCGGCTCGAAAGGATGCTCGCAGACGGAGCAGGTGATGGTGGTCAGGCTCTTCCAGGCGTGGCGCGGCTTGCGGGCGAGGTAGAACCTGCCTTTCGTTGCCCAGGCCAGAGCGGGCGAGGCGATCAGCGCGATCAGCAGCGTGATGTAAGGAGCAAGCGAGGCGGCGACCGAGCCGAAGACACCGAAATGGGCAACGAGCGCGATGCCGGCCGACAGCGTCATGGCGCCGAGACCGACCGGGTTGATGTCGTAGAGGTGGGCGCGCTTGAATTCGATGCCGGGCGGGGCAAGGCCGAGCGGCTTGTTGATGAAGAGGTCGGCGGAGATGGTGCAGAGCCAGGCCATGGCGATGATCGAGAAGATGCCGAGCGTTTCCTCGAGCAGCCGGTAGATGCCGAGTTCCATCAAAAGCAGGGCGATCGCCACGTTGAAGACCAGCCAGATGACGCGGCCGGGATGGCTATGCGTCAGGCGCGAGAAGAAATTCGACCAGGCGAGCGAGCCGGCATAGGCATTCATCACGTTGATCTTCAGCTGCGAGACGACGACGAAGGCGGCCATCAAGAGCAGCGCGGCATTGTGCCAGGGGATCATGTAGCCGAAGGCGGTCAGATACATCTGCGCCGGGTCGGCGGCGCGGTCGACCGGCACGCCCGAGGTAAAGGTCAGCACGACGAGGAAGGAGCCGGCCAGCAGCTTCGGCGCGCCGATGATGACCCAGCCGGGACCGGCGAGGAAGACGGCAAGGCGATGGCGCCATTTGCGCTGCGGGTCGGGCGGCAGGAAGCGCAGGAAGTCCGCCTGTTCGCCGATCTGCGACATCAGCGCCAGGATGACGGCCGAGGCCGCGCCGAATTCGACGAGGTTGAAATCGGCGACCGTGCCGGGCGGGCCGGAAGCATGGCGGATGCCGGCAAAGGCGCGCCAGACATCGAATTGCTGCCAGTCCATCAGGGCGATGAAGATGAAGGGCAGGATGTTGAGGATGATCCAGAAGGGCTGGGTCATCAGCTGGAACTTGCTGATCAGCCGCACGCCATGGGTGACGAGCGGGATCACCATGACGGCGCTGATAATGTAACCGATCCATAGGGGTATGCCGAGCGTCAGCTCCAGCGCGCCCGACATGATCGAGGCCTCGATCGCAAACAGCATGAAGGTGAAGCTGGCATAGATCAGCGAGGTGATGGTCGAACCGATATAGCCGAAGCTCGCCCCGCGCGTGAGAAGATCGATATCGACGCCGTGGCGGATGGCATAACGGCTGATCGGCAGGCCGATCGCCAGCATGGCGATGGAGGCGACGATGATGGCGAAGAAGGCGTTGGTCGTGCCGTAGGAGAGCGTGATGGCGCCGCCGATCGCCTCCAGCGCCAGGAAGGAGATGGCGCCGATCGCCGTCTGCGAGATGCGCTGGGAGGAGAAGCGCCGGGCGCTCTTGGCGGTAAAGCGCAGCGCATAGTCTTCGAGCGTCTGGTTGGCGACCCAGCGATTATATTCGCGTCGCACAGGAATGATGCGTTGGCGCGCTGCCATGCGGTTCCTTCAGGCTTCTTGTTCCCCTTGTGACGCTTTCGTAACACGGATCATCCCGGCGCTTAAGAGTGCGGTGCAGCGCAAACCTGCACATTTAGCCCCGTCGGTTACGTCAATCGACGTATACGGTTTTGCGATGCAGCACCCGATAGTTCTTTAAGCAGCAGTTAATCTCCGTTTCCGGCCTGTTGCGGAACAAGAAGAGGGGAGTTCAACCAGATGAATCTCAAATCCATACTTACGGGCGCTGCGCTCGGCGCGGTCATGGCCGCATCGGCCGCCTTCCACGGCGCGGTTGCCGCCGACGACACGATCAAGGTCGGCGTTCTGCACTCGCTCTCCGGCACGATGGCGATTTCCGAAACGACGCTGAAAGACGCCATGCTGATGCTCATCGACGAGCAGAACAAGAAGGGCGGTCTCCTTGGCAAGAAGCTCGAAGCCGTCGTTGTCGACCCGGCTTCCGACTGGCCGCTGTTTGCCGAAAAGGCCCGCGAGCTGATTGAGAAGGACAAGGTTGCGGCCGTCTTCGGTTGCTGGACCTCGTCTTCGCGCAAGTCGGTCCTGCCGGTTTTCGAAGAACTGAACTCGCTGCTCTTCTATCCCGTCCAGTACGAGGGTGAAGAATCCTCGCGCAACATCTTCTACACGGGTGCCGCTCCGAACCAGCAGGCGATCCCGGCCGTCGACTACCTGATGAACACGGAAGGCGTGAAGCGTTTCGTGCTCGAAGGCACCGACTATGTCTACCCGCGCACGACCAACAAGATCCTGGAAGCCTATCTCGAATCCAAGGGCATTCCGAAGGAAGACATCCTGATCAACTACACGCCGTTCGGTTTCTCCGACTGGCAGACGGAAGTCTCCAAGATCAAGGAATTCGGCTCGGCCGGCAAGAAGACCGCCGTCGTCTCCACCATCAACGGTGACGCCAACGTTCCCTTCTACAAGGAACTCGGCAACCAGGGCATCAAGGCAACCGATATCCCCGTCGTCGCCTTCTCGGTCGGCGAAGAAGAGCTTGCCGGTCTCGACACGAAGCCGCTCGTCGGCCACCTGGCAGCCTGGAACTACTTCGAATCCGTCGATACGCCGATCAACAAGAAGTTCATCAAGGAATGGCACGCCTTTACCAAGAACGACAAGCGCGTGACCAACGACCCGATGGAAGCCGCCTATATCGGCTTCAACGCCTGGGTTAAGGCTGTTCAGGCCGCCGGCACGACCGATACGGATGCGGTTCTCGACCACATTATCGGCGTCTCCGTCCCGAACCTCTCGGGCGGTACCGCAACCGTCATGCCGAACCACCACATCACCAAGCCGGTGCTGATCGGTGAAATCCAGGCCGACGGCCAGTTCGAAATCGTCCAGCAGACCCCCGAGGTCGTCGGCGACGAATGGTCCGACTTCCTGCCGGACTCCAAGGACCTGATCTCCGATTGGCGCAAGCCGATGAACTGCGGCAACTTCAACGTTGCCACCGGCAAGTGCGGCGGCAAGGGTTCCTGAGTTGGCCCGTCCGACATGAGCCAGAAGAACTTCCGTCCGGATTTCAGATCCGGGCGGAAGCTCCGTCCCCAGCGGTTGCTGCCAAACAGGCCAACGATTTAGGCGGGAAAGCCGATGTATCGCGCCATCAAGATCTTTCTTTTGACCCTTTGCCTGAGCCTCACGGGGCTGACGGCCGGCCTGAAGGCCCAGGACGATATCCATGCGCTTGTCGATGCGCTCGGCGTCGGCGGTTTTCCGGAGCGCGAGGCGGCCATCAAGGCGCTTGTCGCTTCCAAGGATGCGCATGTCAGCCAGATATTGCAGCAGCTGAGCGACGGCCTTCTCTACGTCAATTCCGACGCGGGCGGCCCTGTGCTCGTGCAGGGCGGCACGGATGACGAGCCCACCTATTCCGATCCGCTTACCGGCGAAGCCGTTGCCGATATCGATCCCGACACGATGTCGAAAGTGAGGATCAACAATTCCGTGCGCACGCTCATCGGCACGATGATGAGCCAGCTGACGCTCCTGAGCCCGGATCGCGGCGCCCGTCTTGCGGCTGCCCAGGGGCTTCTGAAGGATGCCGATCCGGCCAATCTCGACCTGCTGAATGCCGCGCTTGCCGGCGAAAAGGACGCCGAGATCAAGGGCACGATGGAAGCGGCGCGTGCGGTCATGGTGCTGAAAAGCGATGTCAGCGCCGACGAGAAGAGACAGGCGATCGATACGGTTGCCGCTCGCGGTGGCCGCGATGCGCTGACGATCCTGACGAGCGCGCTTGCCACCGCACCTGACGATCTCAAGCCGGCCATACAGGCGCATGTCAGCACCATCAACCGCAGCCTCGCGCTCTGGGATATCGTCCAGAACGTCTGGTACGGGCTGTCGCTCGGCTCGGTGCTGCTGCTGGCGGCCATCGGCCTTGCCATCACTTTCGGCGTCATGGGCGTCATCAACATGGCGCATGGCGAGATGGTGATGATCGGCGCCTATACGACCTATGTCGTGCAGGAATATATTACCGCGAACTTTCCCGGCATGGCGGATTATTCGCTGGCCTTTGCCGTTCCTGCCGCCTTCGTCTTCACCGGCTTCGTCGGCCTCGTCATCGAGCGCGTCGTCATCCGCTATCTCTACGGCCGGCCGCTCGAGACGCTGCTTGCCACCTGGGGCGTGTCGCTGATCCTGCAGCAGGCGGTGCGCACGGTGTTCGGCCCGACCAATCGCGAAGTGCGCAACCCGAGCTGGATGTCGGGCGCTTTCGAACTCGGCGGCTTGTCGATCACCTGGAACCGTCTGTGGATCATCGTCTTCTCGATGGCCGTCTTCGTGGCACTGCTGATGCTCCTGAAGCGTTCCGCCTTCGGCCTGCAGATGCGCGCCGTCACCCAGAACCGGCGCATGGCCTCGTCCATGGGCATCCGCACCGGCTGGGTCGACGCCTTCACCTTCGCGCTCGGCTCGGGCATTGCCGGCATGGCGGGTGTCGCCCTCTCGCAGATCGACAACGTCTCGCCGAACCTCGGCCAGAGCTACATCATCGACAGTTTCATGGTCGTGGTCTTCGGCGGCGTCGGCAATCTCTGGGGCACGCTGGTCGGGGCGCTCTCGCTCGGCGTCGTCAACAAGTTCCTGGAGCCCTTCGCCGGCGCCGTGCTCGGCAAGATCCTGGTGCTCGTCCTCATCATCCTCTTCATCCAGAAGCGTCCGCGCGGGCTCTTCGCACTCAAAGGAAGGGCGGTGGAAGCATGATTACGGCCTTCCTTCTCCGGTCTCTCGATCGCCGGATCTCCATTGCCATCGCCATGCTGCTGGTGGTCGCGGTGCTGGTGCCGGTGCTCAACCTGGCGACCTCGGCGGATAATCCGCTGCATGTGCCGACCTATATCATGGCGCTGTTCGGCAAATACCTGACCTACGCGCTGCTGGCGCTGGCGCTCGATCTCGTCTGGGGCTTCTGCGGCATTCTCTCGCTTGGCCACGGCGCCTTCTTCGCGCTCGGCGGTTATGCGATGGGCATGTATCTGATGCGCCAGATCGGCTCGCGCGGCGTCTATGGCGACCCGATCCTGCCCGACTTCATGGTCTTCCTGAACTGGAAGGAGCTGCCCTGGTTCTGGTACGGCTTCGACCAGTTCTGGTTTGCGGCGCTGATGGTGCTCGTCGTGCCCGGCCTGCTTGCCTTCGTCTTCGGCTGGTTCGCCTTCCGCTCCCGTGTCAACGGCGTCTATCTGTCGATCATCACGCAGGCCATGACCTATGCGCTGCTGCTTGCCTTCTTCCGCAACGACATGGGCTTCGGCGGCAATAACGGCATGACCGATTTCAAGGATATCCTTGGCTTCAACGTGCAGGCGGACGGCACGCGTGCGACGCTCTTTGCGGCGACGGCGATCTTCCTGGCGCTGTCGCTGATGATCGCCTCGGCGATCGTCCGCTCGAAATTCGGCAAGGTGCTGGTCGGCGTGCGCGATGCGGAAAGCCGCACGCGCTTCCTCGGCTACCGTGTCGAGCATTTCAAGCTCTTCACCTTCGTCGTCTCGGCGATGATGGCGGGTATCGCCGGCGCGCTCTATGTGCCGCAGGTCGGCATTATCAATCCCGGTGAATTTGCGCCGGCCAACTCCATCGAGGTCGTCATCTGGACGGCCGTCGGCGGACGCGCGACGCTGATCGGGCCGATCATCGGCGCCATCCTCGTCAATGGCGGCAAGACGATCTTTACCGGCCTCTTCCCCGATTACTGGCTGTTTGCGCTCGGCGGCCTCTTCGTGCTTGTCACGCTGTTCCTGCCGAAGGGCATCGTCGGCACGATCGCCCAGTATCTCGGCAAGCGGAAGCCGGTTTCGAAGGGCGCGCCGCCAACCGCTGCCGAAGAGGGCGTCGAGGCAAAAATCCAGGCTGCGGAGTAGACCCATGATCCCCGACGTCAAACCCAACAGCGTGCTCTATCTCAACGGTGTCTCGGTCTCCTTCGACGGTTTCAAGGCGCTGAATTCGCTCTCCATCGTCATCGAACCCGGCGAACTCCGGGCGATCATCGGCCCGAACGGCGCCGGCAAGACGACGATGATGGATATCATCACCGGCAAGACCCGGCCGGACGAGGGCGAGGTCTTCTTCAACGGCACGGTCGACCTCACCAAGAAGGACGAGGCCGATATTGCCCAGCTCGGCATCGGCCGGAAATTCCAGAAGCCGACGGTCTTCGAAAGCCACACGGTCTGGGACAATCTGGAACTGGCGCTGAACCGCCGGCGCACGGTGTTTTCGACGCTGTTCTACCGGCTCTCCGGCGAGGACAGGGATCGCATCGAGGAAATCCTGGAGACGGTGCGGCTGACGCATCGCCGCGACGAGCTCGCGGCCAACCTGTCGCACGGCCAGAAACAGTGGCTGGAGATCGGCATGCTGTTGGCGCAGGAACCGAAGCTGCTGCTCGTCGATGAACCGGTGGCCGGCATGACCGATGCCGAGACGGCGGAAACGGCGATCCTGCTGAAAGACATCGCCAAGACGCGGTCCGTCGTCGTCGTGGAGCACGATATGGGCTTCATCCGCGATCTCGGCGTGAAGGTGACGTGTCTTGCGGAAGGCTCGGTGCTGGCCGAGGGATCGATCGATTTCGTCAGCAACGATCCGAAGGTGATCGAGAACTATCTGGGCAGGTGAGGGATGATGGAAACATTTGACGTTGGTGGGTGTGTCACCCCTCCCCAACCCCTCCCCACAAGGGGGAGGGGCTCAACCCAGCCGATCGTTCATGACAACGATTACCAGCTTTCCAGCGTTTGTATGGAAAGCACTGCGACAGCTCCGGGTCAGTCCCTCCCCCTTGTGGGGAGGGGTTGGGGAGGGGTTTTCGCATCCGCAGCGCACCAGGAAACCTCATCATGCTGACAGTCGAAAACGCAAATCTTCACTATGGCGCGGCCCAGGCGCTGCGCGGCATCTCGATCAAGGCCGAGATGGGCAAGATCACCTGCGTGCTCGGGCGCAATGGCGTCGGCAAGAGTTCGCTCCTGCGCGCCGTCACCGGCCAGCATCCGCTGTCTGCGGGCACGATCACCTTCAACGAGACAAAGCTGAACGGCCTGCCGCCTTTTGCCCGGGCCAAGCAGGGCATCGGCTACGTGCCGCAGGGGCGCGAAATCTTCCCGCTGCTGACGGTGAAGGAAAACCTCGAAACCGGCTTTGCTCCGCTTGGCCGCCGCGACCGCAACATCCCCGACGATATCTTCAGCCTCTTCCCGGTGCTGAAGTCGATGTTGTCGCGTCGCGGCGGCGATCTTTCCGGCGGGCAGCAGCAGCAGCTGGCGATCGGCCGCGCCATGGTCACGCGGCCGAAGATCCTCGTGCTCGACGAGCCGACCGAGGGTATCCAGCCGTCGATCATCAAGGATATCGGCCGGGCGATCCGTTACCTGCGCGATTCCACCGGCATGGCGATCCTGCTGGTCGAGCAATATCTCGATTTCTGCCGCGAACTTGCCGATTACGTCTACATCATGGATCGCGGCGAGATCGTGCATGAGGGCCTTGCCGAGACGCTGGATACGCCGGAAGCACGCCGCCATCTGACCGTATGACCTCTCTGGCGATCACACCGGCAGATGCCGTATTTTGCGGCAGACGCCGTCAGCTCCCTGCGAAAGACCGGTGGGGATACGGGCTTGCGGAAAGCGGCACGGGACTTGCTTTCTTCCAGTCACCGGACACATTCAACGCAAGTTGCCGGACGGGACGGCATCTGCACGGGGGTGGCATGACGAGCGTGGCGGCAGGCATCACCAGACCGCAGAGGGCGGAAGGACGCGGGCACCTTGCGGCCGGGATGCAGGACGGGCGCACGCGAATCCGTGAGCTTTATCAGGAGGGCGCGGCGAAGATCCGCCTGCCGGACACGTTCGACGCCTCGATGGAGGCCGTCATCATCAACACGGCCGGCGGGCTGACGGGTGGCGACCGGATGAACTGGAGCGTGACGGCCGGTGCCGGCACGCGCATCGACGTCACCACACAGGCCTGCGAGAAGATCTACAGGGCATCGGCCGGTACCGCCGAGGTGACGACGCAGATCGAGGTGGGGTCGGGCGCCCGCGTCGACTGGCTGCCGCAGGAGACGATCCTTTTCGATCGCGCCTCGCTGTTTCGCCGCCTGGATGTCGATCTGGACGACAGTGCGGAATTCCTGGCTGTCGAAGCCATCCTGCTCGGCCGCAAGGCGATGGGCGAGACCATGGAGACGGGGCTGTTTCGCGATCGCTGGCGCATCCGCCGGTCGAGCCGGCTGATCCATGCCGAGGAGCTGCGCCTTTCCGATGCCGTGGCGCTGCTTGCGGCCGAGCAGGCGGTGCTTGGCGGGCAGGTGGCCTTTGCGACGGTGCTCTATGCGGGGCCGAAGTCGGAAGCCTATCTTGCCAGGGTGCGGCCGCTGGTGGAGGGGCATATGGGCGGGGCGAGCGCCTGGAGCGACAAGCTCATCGTGCGCCTTGCCGCAGCCGATGGTTTTGCGCTCAGAAAAATCCTCATCCCGGTCATTTCCGCCTTGCGCAATGGAGCGCCTGTGCCGAAAGTCTGGAATCTATGAGTTCAACAAGCGGATAGACGATGAACCTCACCCCGAGAGAAAAAGACAAGCTGTTGATTTCCATGGCCGCGATGGTGGCGCGCAAGCGGCTGGAGCGCGGCGTCAAGCTGAACCATCCGGAAGCCATCGCCCTCATCACCGATTTCGTCGTCGAAGGCGCGCGCGACGGCCGCCCGGTCGCCGAACTCATGGAGGCCGGCGCTCATGTCATCAGCCGCGAGCAGGTGATGGAGGGCATTGCCGAGATGATCCACGACGTGCAGGTCGAGGCGACCTTTCCCGATGGCACGAAGCTGGTGACAGTGCATCAACCGATCCGCTGAGGAGGGAGCCATGCTGGAGCTTCGGCCCAATTGCGAATGCTGCGACAAGGACCTGCCGCCCGACAGCGCGGAGGCGATGATCTGCACTTTCGAATGTACCTTCTGCGCGGATTGCGTCGCCGACGTGCTGAACGGCGTGTGCCCCAATTGCGGCGGCAATTTCGCCGCCCGGCCGATCCGGCCCGCATCGAAGCTTGCGAAATATCCGGCTTCCACGAAGCGCGTACTGAAGGCCGAGGGCTGCGCGCCCAAGGCGGCTTAAGGAGACACAGATGATCCCTGGCGAAATCATTGCCGCCGACGGCGAGATCGAACTCAATGCCGGAGCGCCGACCGTGACGCTCGAAGTTTCCAATACCGGCGACCGCCCCGTGCAGGTCGGCAGCCACTATCATTTTGCCGAGACCAATGCCGGCCTGTCCTTCGATCGTGAGAGGGCGCACGGGATGCGGCTCGACATTCCCGCCGGCACGGCCGTGCGTTTCGAGCCGGGCCAGACCCGCTCGGTGACGCTGATACCGCTCTCCGGCAAGCGCGAAGTCTACGGCTTCCGCCAGCTGGTGATGGGCCGGCTCTAATCAAAAGAAAATAACGGAGGAAATACATGCGCTTGAAGATCGGGCTCATCGGGGCGGCGCTGATGCTGCTTGTCTCCGGTGCCGCTCATGCCAAGGACGTGGATTGCGCCAATGCGCAGACGCAGGCCGATATGACGAGTTGCGCGCAGGCACGCTATGACGCGGCCGACAAGGCGCTCAATGCCCAGTACAAGCTGACGCGCGCCGCCATGGTGGCGATCGACAAGGATCTCGACGGCGATATGAAGGGCGCCGAGCAGGCACTGCTCAAGGCGCAGCGTGCCTGGATCAGCTATCGCGACGCCCAGTGCGAAAATTCCGGCTTTCAGGCCCGCGGCGGCACGATGGAGCCGATGCTGGTGGCGGGCTGCCTTGCCGACCTGACCGATCTCAGGACCAGGGAACTCAAAGCACTCGCCGACGGGATGGGCCAGTAAGGTGGGCAGGACAATCATCATCGTGGGCAACGGAGACGTGGCGGAAGGCGGGGCTGAGATCATCGACGCTGCCGACTTCGTCATCCGCTTCAACGAATGCCGCTCTTACGGCGCCGGTGGCACGCGCACCGACGTGGTTGCCGTGTGCAATACCGGCCGTCCCGCCAAGGCCATGCTCGGTTCCGAGAGCTGGCGCGTCCATCCGGGTATCGTCGAAGCCGCGGAAATCTGGAGCGTGCGCGACCCGAAAAAATTCGCGGCCATGCGCGCACCGCTTGCCGTATCGCATCCGGAACTCGACGATTTCTGCGATGACTATACGAGCCGATTCAACGACTTCTGCGTGCAGGCTGGCAAGATGCATCGGGTCGTTGAGAAACAGATTCATGAGGCCGTCGACCGGGCGCTTTCGGCCTTTTCGCCGGCGCCTTATGTCGTGCCGAGCAGCGGCATGATCGTGATCGGCGACGTGCTCGACAGGTTTCCCGACGACGAGGTGACGCTGGCAGGCTTCGGCCATGTGGGCTGGGAATGGCACCCCTTTGCCGCCGAAAAGCAGCTCGTCGATTCCTATATCGCCGCCGGCCGTCTGAGGCGGCTTGCCGGAAAACCGCCCGGAAAACCGCTTGTCTCTTCCTCGCAAGGAGCCCGATAGATGCCCTATAAGATCTCCCGCGCCGCTTATGCCGGCATGTTCGGTCCGACCACCGGCGACAAGGTGCGCCTTGCCGATACGGAGCTTTTCATCGAGATCGAAAAGGATTTCACCACTTATGGCGAAGAGGTGAAGTTCGGCGGCGGGAAGGTCATCCGCGACGGCATGGGCCAGAGCCAGGTGACGCGGGCGGGCGGCGCTGTCGATACCGTCATCACCAATGCGGTGATCGTCGACCATACCGGCATCTACAAGGCCGATATCGGGTTGAAGGACGGGCGCATCGCGGCGATCGGCAAGGCCGGCAATCCGGACATGCAGCCGGGTGTCAACATCATCGTCGGTCCGGGCACGGAAGCGATTGCCGGCGAGGGCAAGATCGTGACGGCCGGCGGCATGGACAGCCATATCCATTTCATCGCCCCGCAGCAGATCGAGGAAGCGCTGATGAGCGGGCTGACCTGCATGCTCGGCGGCGGCACCGGGCCGGCGCACGGCACGCTCGCGACCACCTGCACGCCCGGCCCCTGGCATATCGCCCGCATGATCGAGGCGGCCGATGCCTTCCCGATGAACCTTGCCTTTGCCGGCAAGGGCAATGCCTCTCTGCCCGGCGCATTGCAGGAAATGGTGCTGGCCGGTGCGACCTCGCTGAAGCTGCACGAGGACTGGGGCACGACGCCCGGCGCCATCGACTGCTGCCTGTCGGTTGCCGACGAGTACGACGTGCAGGTGATGATCCATACGGATACGCTGAACGAAAGCGGCTTCGTGGAAGACACGATCGGCGCCATCAAGGGCCGCACTATCCATGCCTTCCATACGGAAGGTGCGGGCGGCGGCCATGCGCCTGATATCATCAAGATCTGCGGCCAGCCGAACGTCATTCCGTCCTCCACCAATCCGACCCGGCCCTATACGGTCAATACGATCGCCGAGCACCTGGACATGCTGATGGTCTGCCATCACCTGTCGCCGTCGATCCCCGAAGACATTGCCTTTGCCGAGAGCCGTATCCGCAAGGAGACGATCGCGGCGGAAGACATCCTGCACGATATCGGCGCCTTCTCGATCATCTCCTCGGACAGCCAGGCCATGGGCCGTGTCGGCGAAGTGCTGATCCGCACATGGCAGACGGCCGACAAGATGAAGCGCCAGCGCGGACGCCTGAAAGAGGAGAAGGGCGACAACGACAATTTCCGTGTCCGCCGTTATGTCGCAAAATACACGATCAATCCGGCGATCGCCCACGGCCTGTCGCATGAGATCGGCTCGATCGAAGTCGGCAAGCGTGCCGACCTGGTGCTGTGGAATCCGGCCTTCTTCGGCGTGAAGCCGGATATGGTGCTGCTCGGCGGCTCGATTGCGGCGGCGCCGATGGGCGATCCGAACGCCTCGATCCCCACGCCGCAGCCGGTGCATTACCGGCCGATGTTTGCCTCCTTCGGCAAGAGCCTGACGAATTCCTCCGTCACCTTCGTCTCGCAGGCTTCTCTCGATGCCGGCCTCAAGGGCCGCCTCGGCGTCGCCAAGGATCTCGTTGCGGTGAAGAACACGCGCGGCGGCATCTCCAAGGCGTCGATGGTCCACAACGACCTGACGCCGGAGATCGAGGTCGATCCGGAAACCTATGAAGTGCGGGCGAACGGCGAGCTGTTGACCTGCGAGCCGGCGACGGTGCTGCCGATGGCGCAGCGCTATTTCCTGTTCTGAGGGCGTCTTGCCTGTCCGCGGATTGAAGGCGGCGCGATGGCCGGTACGGGCGATCGCGCTGCTGCGGCCGCATTGTGCAAAGCGGCCTGCAAACCGGATTCCGGAACCGGATGCCGCAGACGGCGGTGCGTTCAGCTATCCTCTATAAGCGAAGTATAATTGCTCGCGCGCAACCATGGCGTCGGGAACAGGATCGCTTATTTTGCCGTTTCGGCCCTTGTCTTTCTGAGGGGTTGCTGACCATTGTTCCTCTTAAAGTGAATTCTGAACATCACTCTCTGACTGGTTGTAGAAATCAGCGGATGGACTGTGGTTTTTCAGCCATAGACCATTCTGGAACAGGCACCCGGTGCTTCCTCCAAATTCTGTTTAAAGTCAAAAGCTTAGATGTGTTTCCCATCGTGGTGATTCCTGTCCCGAAAAGTTGCACTTCCTGCTAGAAAAAGCAGATGCGTGGAATCCCCTGAAATCACTCGAATTTTAGTGATCGGATTAAGACCCCCGCAGCAATTGCGATCTTATCAATGCCCTGGAACCGCTGGGCAGGAAGGTCGATTCTCATGGAAAACTGGATATCGCTTCAGGCTGATCTCGGCAGTTTCGAGCATCGCAGGACCGTTTATACTTTCGCGCTGAAGATGAGTTTTCTGGCGGTCATTCTCTCCGGATTCATCATCCTGATAACCCTGCCGCCGCTCGACTTCATCGGAATGCTGCCGATCACGCTCGGGCAGGCCATGGTCTTTGCCATCATCCTTTCCTGGCTCATCGGCGGAATGGTGTCCGGCGTGCTGTCGCTCGTGGCCGGTTTCGCCATTCATGACCTGACCGTATCGCGCGCCAAATTCGAAAAGCTCAGCCGCACCGATACGCTGTCGGGGCTTTTGAACCGGCGCGCTTTCACCGATGCCCTGGAGAAAGTGGAAGGGGATGCCTGCCTCGCCATTTTCGACGTCGACCGTTTCAAGGCGATCAACGACCGTTTCGGCCATGGCTGCGGCGATGCCGTCATCACCGCCGTCTCGGTCATGCTTGCGGATGCTTTCGATGGGGCCTCGGTCGTGGCGCGGCTCGGCGGCGAGGAGTTTGGCGTGATCGTGCAGGGCGGCACACCGCAGGAGCGGGTGGCGCGCGTCGAAGCGGTGCGGGCGCAGATCGCCGCGCGGCCGATTCCGGCGGATGGGCACGAGGTCACCATCACCATCTCGGGCGGCATTGCCGACCTGCACGAGGGGCGCGACAAGGAGGCGGTCTATGCCTGCGCGGACAAGGCGCTCTATCTTGCCAAGGCGCTCGGCCGCAACCGCGTCGTCCACGAGCGCGAGGGGCTCAACCACGCCTGGCACGGGCTCGTGGAAAACGGTCTCGGCGTCCAGGGCGTCGCGCCTGACGAGGCGGAACTGCTGCAGGCGTCGGGAATCTAGAGCCGTTTGCGGACGGGGCGTTTACGAAACGTGCATTGGTGCTTGCATCGCAAAGGGCTATTTTGCATGGTCTAGGTCCCAGATTAACGGATATGTCATGCAGCGCGTCACCTCCTATCTCCCCGCCGGCACCCCTTCCTCTCACCCGACCGCACAGGTCAAGCTGCCGCACGACCTGCGGCACCTGCGCCGCAAGCTCCTGCATCTGGAGAACGGCGAGATGGTGATGCTCGATCTCAAGGAGCCGGTGCTGTTCGCCAATGGCGACATGCTGGTGCGCGAGGATGGCGAGCTGATCGAGATCCTCGCTGCCGACGAGAAGCTGTTCGAAATTCGCGGCCGCGACCGGGCGCATCTGATCGAACTCGCCTGGCATCTCGGCAACCGCCATCTTTCGGCGCAGATCGAGGAGGATCGCATCCTGATCCTGCGCGATCACGTCATCCGCACCATGCTGCAGGGTCTGGGCGCAATGGTGCTCGATATCAACGAGCCCTTCCAGCCGGCGCGCGGCGCCTATCATGCCCACGGCGGGCATTCGCACGGGCACGATCATCACGACCACGGCCATGACCACGATCACGAGCATCATGATCATGACCACGACCATCACGACCACGGGCACGGGCATGACCACCACCACGGTCATCAGCACAAGCACGATTGACGGCTGATGGCTGGAGACAGTGAGCTGCAGGCTCTGCTGCGCCTGACGGCATGGCTTTCGCCGGCCTTTCCCGTCGGCTCCTTTGCCTATTCCGGCGGGCTGGAGCGGGCCGTGGCGGACGGGCTCGTTCGCGATGCCGATAGGCTGCGGCACTGGCTGGAGACGCTGATCGGCAAGGGCTCGGTCTGGAACGACGCCGTGCTGCTGGCGGCCAGTCATCGCGATCACGGTGACGCCGCCCGCCTTGCCGAGCTTGTGGAACTGGCCGCGGCACTTGCCGGCTCTCGCGAGCGCCATCAGGAGACGATGCTGCTCGGCGAAGCCTTCCTGACGGCCGCTCAGGCCTGGCCGGACGAGGTCTTCGGCCGATTGCCGAAAAAGGCTGCCTATCCGGTCGCCGTCGGCGCCGTGACGGGGGCGCATGCGATCGGGCGCGAAAAGGCGCTTGCCGCCTTTCTTCACGCCTATCTCTCCCAGGCCGTCTCCGCCGGCATCCGGCTCGGCGTGGCAGGGCAGAAGGATGGCGTTGCCATCCTTGCCGGGCTGGAGGCGCGGGTGATCGAAATTGCCGCGCGCGCTGCCGGTTCCAGCCTCGACGATCTCGGCTCGGCAACGGTTCAGGCCGATATTGCCGGGCTTCGCCACGAAACGCAGCAGACGCGGCTGTTCCGCTCCTGAGCGGGATTATGCGCAGATCTGCGTCATTTGCCGGTGGCGGGAAAGCAGCGCTTCGCTATCATCTGGCTTCGATTGGAGTAAGGCACATGAAATCAAGAAACGGACCCCTGCGCGTCGGCATCGGCGGGCCGGTCGGCTCGGGCAAGACGGCGCTGACCGAAAAGCTCTGCAAGGCGATGCGCGACGACTATTCCGTCGCCGTCGTGACCAACGACATCTATACGACCGAGGATGCCGAAGCGCTGGTGCGCATGCAGGCGCTGCCGTCCGAGCGCATCGTCGGGGTCGAGACCGGCGGCTGCCCGCATACGGCCATCCGCGAGGATGCGACGATCAACCTGCAGGCCATTGCCAATCTCAACGAGCGTATTCCCGATCTCGACGTCGTTTTCATCGAATCCGGCGGCGACAATCTGGCGGCCACCTTCTCGCCCGACCTTGCCGACATCACCATCTACGTGATCTCCGTCTGCCAGGGCGAGGAAATCCCGCGCAAGGGCGGGCCGGGCATCACGCGCTCGGACCTGCTCGTCATCAACAAGAAGGATCTGGCGCCTTACGTCGGGGCCGACCTCGAGGTGATGGACCGGGATGCCGCCCGCATGCGGGCGAGCCGCCCTTTCGTCTTTTCCGACATGAAGCGGGGCGACGGCATCGGCTCGATCGTCGATTTCCTGCGCGTGCAGGGCGGCCTTTAGGGCATCCGTGAGGATGCTCCCTCTGCTCGAACTGCCGATGCTCAGATGCGTTTGAGCATGTTGACGTCGCTGATGGCGATGAAGCGGCCGCGCACGGTCACGCCGGCCGCTTTCAGCGTCGAGAAGGCACGGGACAGTGCCTCCGGCGCCAGACCCAGCTTGCGGGCGAGCAGGTTTTTCGGGAAGGGCAGCCGTAGCGATGCCGTTGTTGCGCCGTCTTCCACGCAGTTTGCGAGCAGATAGTGTGCCACGCGCTGCGGCGCCGTCTGCATCCGGTCGTTGGCAAGGCACTCCATCGCCGACAGCAGATGCAGCGACAGGCTGCGCATGATCGCGGTGCCGATCTGCGGATGTTCGGCCAGGAGGGCGCGCACCTTGCCGATATGGAAACGGGCAAGCACGGTATTGTCCATCGACTGGGCGCCGTAGCGATAGGTGCCGCCGGCCTGGATCAGGCATTCGGCGAAACTGTCGCCCGGCTCGCAGATGCGGATATCCGCCTCGCGACCTTCGCCGTTCAGGCGAAAGAGCCGGACATAGCCCTCCAGCACGCTGTAGAAATAAACGCCAGGCTCGCCCTCCTGAAAGAGAATGTCGTGTGAAGCAGACGTGATCACGGTGGAGCAGGCGCGCAGCGCCTCCGCTTCCACGCTCTCCAGGTCTGCAAGTATTCCGGCTCTGGAAAGCAGCGCGCGTTCGCGGCTGCCTTGCATCAGCATCCTGTTCATGTTGCGCCTCCGGCAGCGGTCAAGGCCGCCAATGTCCCCCTTGATGATGCAAGGATAGGGGAAGCGAGACGCGGGGGAGTTGATTTTGATCAAACGCTTTCGCGGCACGTTTATCGAAAGCGGCGATCGACCGGGATGGTGAAGGACCAGGCGTTCGGGAGTTTGCGGCCGGCGATAAACCTGCGCATGAAGGGCAGCAGGATGAACAGGCGCTTGCCGCTTTCGGGCTGTTCGACAGGCTGGCCATCGCGCGGGTTGCCCCAGCGGTCTTCATAGAGATCCTTGAAAAGCGAGCTGACCGGGATCATGGCTTCGTCTCCACAATATTGAATCGATTCAAAATCTCGATGGAGAAATTGAACCGATTCAATCCTGCGCTTCCTCCCGGACGCTGTCAAGTTTATTTTGAACCGATACAATCCTTTGCTAGAGTGAACCGGACTCGGACCTGCAAGGAGCGGCATTGGGAAAAGGACATGTGAGGCTGGCCGATGTCGCCAAGGCGGCAGGCGTATCGCAGGGGACGGCATCGAATGTTTTCAGCCGCCCCGAAGTGGTCCGGGAGGAAGTGCGCGAGCGGGTGCTGAATGTCGCCCGCGAGCTCGGTTACGGCGGACCCGACATCAAGGGCAGGCTGCTGAGGGCAGGGCGGGTGAACGCGATCGGCGTGGCCGCCGTCGAGCCGCTCACCTATTTCTTCGACGATCCCTGGGCGCGGTCGCTGATGACGGCGATCGGCGAGGTCTGCGACGCCAGCGGCACGGGCATTGCCGTCGTCTCGGCGATGAACGAGGAACGGCTTGCCTGGAACATCAACAGCGCGCTCGTCGACGGTTTCATTCTGCTGTGCGTGGAAGGCGGAGAGAGGCTTGTGGAACTCACCCGTCAGCGGCAGCTGCCGTTCATCGCGCTGGCGCTCGGCATCGAGGACGAGACCATCCCGGCAATCGGCATCGACAATGTAGCGGGCGGGGCGGCGGCGGCGCGGCATCTTCTGGAACTCGGGCACCGGAATATCGCAATCCTGTCGATCGGCGATGTCGACGGCCTGGTCGGCCGGGTGGCGCCCGAGCGCGTCGATCCTGAAATGGAAGCGACCCCGCGCGACCGCATGCACGGCTATTGGCAGGCCCTGGCGGAATACGGCATCGCGCGCGACGCCGTCCCGATCCAGGGAACCCTGCATGACAGGCCGAGCACGCTGGCGGCGATGGAGGCGCTGTTTTCCGCCGGCAATCCGCCGACGGCAATTCTGGCGATGTCGGACAAGGTTGCGCTCCATGCCATGCAGTGGCTGGCGGAGCGGGGGCTGAAGGTCCCCGAGGACGTATCCGTCGTCGGCTTCGACGGCGTGCCGGAAGCCGCCACCTCGCTGCCGCGCCTGACCACGGTGGCGCAACCCTTTGCCGAAATCGCACGGCGTTCGGTAACGGCGATCCTCGAAAATGCGCTGCCGCAAAATCACGAGGCGCTCGATCTGGAACTTGTCGTGAGAGACAGCACCGCGGCGCCAAGGCCGCGATAGGTTCGCAAAACAAAAAGGCCGGGTCGATGCCCGGCCTCTCGTCTTATGATTGCCGCCTCATTCGGCCGCGAAGGGCGGCAGGCGCAGCACGTTGGTGTCGTTGCCGGTCTTGCGCTTGCTTTCCGGCTTCTCGATCGCGGCCAGGCGCTCTTCCAGGGCATCGATCGTGCTCTGGCTCGTCTTGAGCTCGCGGGTGAGTTCCTCGCGCGACATGGCGAGCTCCTCCTCTTCCTTCTTGCCGACGAGGCGGCCGAAGAGCCAGCCGAGCAGACGGGAGAGGTCGTCCATGATCAGGAAGAAGGAGGGCACGACGACCAGCGACAGCACGGTCGAGACGATAATGCCGCCGATGACGGCAATCGCCATCGGTGCGCGGAAGGAGCCGCCTTCGCCGACGCCGAGCGCAGACGGCAGCATGCCCGCCGACATGGCGATCGAGGTCATGATGATCGGGCGGGCGCGCTTGCGGCCGGCTTCCACCATGGCATGAACGCGTTCCAGTCCGTGGCGCTTCATCTCGATGGCGAAGTCCACCAGCAGGATGGCGTTCTTGGTGACGATGCCCATCAGCATCAGGATGCCGATCAGCACCGGCATGGACAGCGCGTTCTGGGTGATGATCAGCGCTGCCGCCACGCCGCCGATCGCAAGCGGCAGGGAGAATAGGATGGTGAAGGGCTGGATCACGTCCTTGAAGAGCAGGATCAGCACGACCAGAACCAGCAGCAGGCCCATCAGCATGGCGTTGCCGAAGCTGCCGACCAGTTCGGCCTGGACCTTGGCGTCGCCGCTTTCGGCCAGGTGCACGGTCTTGGGCAGTTCCGTCTCCGCCACGATGCGCTTGAACTCGCCCGACGCCGTATCGAGCGCGGTACCGAAGGGCACGTCGGAACCGATGGCGACGACGCGGTTGCGGTTGTTGCGCTTGATCGAGCTCGGACCTTCCGAATAATCGACATCCGCGACGCTGTAGAGCGGTACGGAGGCGCCGGTCGAGGTCTTGATCTTCAGCGCCCGGATGGAGGCCAGATCGCGGCGGACATCGAGCGAGGCCTGGACGCGGATCGGGATCTGCCGGTCGTCGAGCGAGATCTTGGCAAGGTTGGCGTCGATATCGCCGATCGTGGCGACGCGCACCGTCTCGGAGATCTGCTGCGGCGTGATGCCGAGGCGGGAAGCTTCGGCCATGCGCGGGCGGATCTGCAGTTCCGGCCGGGGCAGGGCGCCTTCCGAGGAGACGTTGGCAAGGATCGGCGAAGCGCGCAGCTTGGATTCGAGCAGGCTGACCGCATCGTTCAGATCCTGCTCGTTGGTCGAGAGGAAGTTGAAGGACAGGTCGCGTTCGGCGCGATCGTTGACCTTGGAGATGCGGGCATCCGGAATGGAGCGCACGGCGGCGAAGATATCCTTCTCCACATCCCACTGCGGACGCGTGCGGCCGTGCTCTTCCATCTTCGGCACATATTGGCCGATGATCGGCAGCCCGCCGAGGCCCTTGTTGACGAGGGTCTTGACCAGCGAATGGTCGATATTGCCGAGGATGACGCGCACGGTGGCGCGGCGCAATTCCAGATCGCCCTTCGGCGAAGCGCCGCCGAGGATGAAGACGCTTTCGACGCCGTCGATGCCGCGCACCGCGTCATAGATCTTGTCGGTCGTGGCGGCGGTTTCGTCGAGCGTTGCGTTGGGCGGCAGTTCGACGGAGAGAACGACGCGCGAGGAATCGTCCGGCGGCATGAAACTGCCCGGCACCTGGCTCAGAAGCATCATCGAGCCGACCAGGAAGCCGATGGCGGCAAGCAGCGTCGTGTAGCGCCAGTACCATTTGCGGGTCGTGCCGGTGACAAGGCGCGTATAGGCCTTCATCAGCAGGCCGTCATTGTCCTGATGGTCTTCCATGCCGTCTTCGGCGCGCATCAGGTAGGCCGCCATCAGCGGCGTGACGAGACGCGCCACCATGAGCGAGAAGAAGACGGAGAAGGCGACGGTCAGGCCGAACTGGATGAAGTACTGGCCGGCGATGCCCGGCATGAAGGAGACCGGCACGAAGACGGCAATGATGGTGAAGCTGGTGGCGATAACGGCAAGGCCGATTTCGTCGGCAGCTTCGAGTGCCGCACGATAGGGCGTCTTGCCCATCTTGATATGGCGGGCGATGTTTTCGATTTCGACGATCGCGTCATCGACCAGAATACCGGTCGCCAGCGTCAGCGCCAGGAAGCTCACGAGGTTCAGCGAGAAGCCCATGAGGTCCATGATCCAGAAGGTCGGGATCGCAGACAGCGGCAGTGCGACGGCGGCAATCAGCGTCGCGCGCCAGTTGCGCAGGAAGAGGAAGACCACGATGACGGCAAGGATCGAGCCTTCCACCAGCGTGTGCAGCGCCGCCTCGTAGTTGCCGTAGGTGAAGTAGACGGAATCGTCCACCATCTGGATGGCGACAGTCGGATTGGCCTTGCGCACCTCGTCGAGGCTCGCGGCCACGGTTTCGGCAACCGAGACTTCGCTGGCGCCCTTGGCGCGGAAGACGGCGAAGGTGACGGAGGGCGTGCCGTTGAAGCGCGAGAAGGACTTCGGCTCTTCATAGGTATCGGTGATCGTGCCGAGTTCGGAGAGCTTGACGAAACGGCCGTTCGGCAGGGTTATCGACGTGTCGGTCAGCTGGGCGACGCTGCGGGCGTCGCCCAGCGTGCGGATCGTCTGTTCGTTGCCGGCCACCTGGCCGCGGCCGGAACCGAGGTCCACGTTCGTGCCGCGCAGCTGCTGGTTCACGTCGGCGGCGTTGATGCCGTAGGCGTTCAGCTTGTCCTGATTGAGCGAGACGCGGATTTCGCGGTCGGAGCCGCCGTAGCGGTCGATACGGCCGATGCCCGGCTGGCCTTGCAGGGCGCGCTTGATCGTGTCGTCCACGAACCAGGAGAGCTCTTCGAGCGTCATGTTCGGGGAGGAGACGGCGAAGGTCTGGATCGCCTGTCCTTCGACATCGACCTTGGAGACGATCGGCTCCTCGATGCCGGCAGGCAGGTCGGAGCGGATCTTGTCGATCGCGTCCTTGGTGTCCTGCACGGCCTCTGCCGTCGGCTTTTCGATGCGGAAGACGACGACGGTCTGCGACTGGCCGTCGGTTACGGTCGACTGGATTTCATCGATGCCGCTGATCGAGGCAACGGCATCCTCGACTTCCTTCGTCACCTGCATTTCGAGCTCGGAGGGCGAGGCGCCGCTCTGGGTCACGGTGATGGAGACGACGGGAACGTCGATGTTCGGAAAACGGGTGATCGGCAGCGCGTAGAAGGCTTGGATGCCGACAAAGAGCAGCAACGCGAAGCCGAGCAGCGGTGCGATCGGATTGCGGATCGACCAGGCGGAGAAGTTCATGGAGCTAACCTCAGTCAGTTCGATGCGGCGGATTCTTCCGCCACCGGAGCGATCTTGTCGCCGTCACGCACGAAGGCGCCGGCCTTGGCTACGACCACGTCACCAGCCTTCAGGCCGCTGGTGATTTCCACAAAACCGCTATCCTGAATGCCGGTTCCAATATCCACCTGCTTGACGACGTTATTCTCCACCTTGCGGGTGAAGGAGCCGTTGCGGCTGGTGTTGACGGCTGAAAGCGGCAGGGCGAGCGCCCTGGTTTCGGCGATGATGATCTCGGCGCTGCCGTACATGCCGGCGCGGGCACCGCTTTCATCGTCGATGGCAATGTGAACGGAGCCGAGGCGGGTCGTCTGATCGACGATCGGGGCGACGAGGCGAACCTTGCCTTCGATCTTGCTGTTGCCGCCGGCCACGGTCACGATCGCCTTCTGGCCGACCTTGATCTTCTGGATGTCGGTTTCGGAGAGATCGGCAACCAGTTCGATCGCGCCGTCCTTGATGACGGTGAAGAGCGGATCGGCGTTGCCGGCGGCAATCGCGCCGATCTTGGCGTTCTTGGCCGAAACCACGCCGGCGACCGGGGTCTTCACATCCGTGCGGGCAAGCTTCAGGTCGGCATCGGCGATCTGGCTGTCGACGACCTTGAGATCGGCTTCGGCCACTTCGATCGCCTGTTCGGCGGAACTGACGCGGGCGTTCGCCGCGGCGGCCGTCGCATCGGCCTGTTCGACCGTTGCGGTGGAAACCGTGCCCTTCTTGCCCATTTCCTGGGCGCGGGCCTGCTGCTGGCGCGCCTGTTCGGCATTGGCCTGCGCTTCGGCGAGCTGGGCGCGCAGCTGGGCAAGGGTCGCTTCGCCCTTGGCCTTGGTCGCCATCATCTGGCTCTTCTCCAGAACCAGGGCGTCGTCGTTCAGGGTCGCAAGCGTGCTGTCGGCGGTGACTTCATCGCCGACATCGACATTCAGGGCGCGGATCGACAGACCGTCCACCTGGGGCTGGATATAAACTTCTTCGATCGGCCGGACCGTGCCCGTGCCGATGACGCGGTCGACCAGCGCTCGCTCGCTCGCCTTGGTGACGACGATTGCCGGCAGGTTCTGCGGAGCCTGGGCCTGCGGCTGGCTGGCCTTGGGTTCCTGGGCGAATACGGCGGCGGCCGCAAAAGCGGCGACAAGGAAAGTGGAGGCGCGTAGTAATGCGTGCGGCTTCAGTGCCATGCGTCGTCGTCCAATCTCTTGACGGGATCGGCCTCGCTCACGGGTCCTCGAACAGGCTCGCGGTCGGGCGAATGCCGTCTTCCAAATCTCAGAGGTATTTACCCGCATCCCATTCGCCGGAACCTATCGTCCCTGATCCGGCAAATCCGGCTAGTACGTGGTATCGATTTGCTCCACATGCAAGCCCGGCAGAAAATAATTCCCCATGAGACAATATTAATCACCATTGCGGGGCTCATCAATCACCTCAGGGTTATGTGAACATGACGATGATTGATCGGCTCCCCGATGCTTTGACGTTTGAGGCCCGACAAATGCGACAGGTGCGGGCGATTTTTTCCATCCGGCGCAAAAAAACGCGCGGGAAAAGCTCCCGCGCGTCCTGTCCTGCCGGCGGCAGGCCGTTACTTGGCCGCCCTACTTGGCCGCCCTACTTGGCCGCCGCGTCGGTGATGTCGTGGGTCCAGGCGCCCGACGGCTCCTTGTTGATGATCTTCTGGTCGAGCAGGGCCTTGGCCGTGCGGTCGTAGAGCGTGGTGTCGAGCTTGCCGGTGCCGTCGCCGATCAGCTTGGCGACTTCGCCCATCATGCGCTTCTGGTGGTTCTCGTCCTGGCCGCCGGCATCGACGACGATCTCGGCCGCGTCGTCCGGGTTTTCCATGGCGTATTTCCAGCCCTTCATGGAGGCGCGCACGAACTTGACCATCTTTTCCTTGAAGGCCGGGTCCTTGAGCTTGTCTTCCATCGCATAGAGGCCGTCTTCGAGCAGGTCGTTGCCCATGGCGGTATAGTTGAAGACGGTGAGGTCTTCCGGCTTCAGGCCGGCATCGATCGCCTGCCAGTATTCGTTATAGGTCATGACCGAGATGCAGTCGGCCTGCTTCTGCAGCAGCGGCTGCACGTCGAAGCTCTGCTTCAGCACGGTCACGCCGTCAGGGCCGCCGTCGGTCTTCAGGCCGAGCTTGTTCATCCAGGCGAAAAACGGGTACTCGTTGCCGAAGAACCAGACGCCGAGCGTGTGGCCCTTGAAATCGGCCTCGGTCTTGACCGGTCCGTCCTTGCGGCAGATCATTTCCATGCCGGACTTCTGGTAGGGCTGGGCGATGTTGACGAGCGGAACGCCCTTTTCGCGGGCAACGAGCGCGCCGCCCATCCAGTCGACGATCACATCGGCGCCGCCGCCGGCGATCACCTGTTCAGGCGCGATATCGGGGCCGCCGGGCTTGATATCCACGTCGAGGCCTTCCTCTTCGTAATAGCCCTTGTCCTTGGCGACGTAATAGCCGGCGAACTGAGACTGCGTGACCCATTTCAGCTGCAGCGTGACCTTGTCGGCGGCCATCGCCTGGGCTGCGGCAAGCGACATGGCGCTCGCCATCATTGCAACCATCAACTTTTTCATTTTCTCATTCCCTCTGAAGTTATGCCCAGGCCCCTTGCAGGGCCGGGGCGCGCCTAACCACCACGGATAGACGGATGCCAGAAAGTCACCGCCCTTTCGGCAAGGGCGACGACGCCATAGAAGATCGAGCCTGCAAGCGCCGCCACGGCGATCTCGGCCCAGACCATGTCGACATTCATGCGCCCCATCTCGGTGGAGATGCGGAAGCCCATGCCGACGATCGGCGTTCCGAAGAATTCCGCAACGATGGCACCAATCATCGCCAGCGTCGAGTTGATCTTCAGTGCGTTGAAAATGAAGGGCATTGCGGCCGGAAGCCGGAGCTTTACGAGCGTCTGCCAGTAGTTCGATGCGTAGGTGCGCATCAGGTCGCGCTCCATGTTGCCGGAAGCGGCAAGGCCGGCAACCGTGTTCACCAGCATCGGGAAGAAGGTCATGATGATGACGACGGCGGCCTTCGACTGCCAGTCGAAGCCGAACCACATGACCATGATGGGTGCGACGCCGATGATCGGCAGGGCGGAGACCATGTTGCCGATCGGCAGCAGGCCGCGGCGCAGGAAAGCGAAGCGGTCGGCGAGGATGGCGACCGCGAAGCCGCTCGCGCAGCCAATGACATATCCGACGAGAACCGCCTTGAAGATCGTCTGCCTGATATCCTCGCCCAGGATCGGCAGGGAGCCCGATATGCGCGTCCAGATCGCGCTTGGCGGCGGCAGGATGACGAAGGGGATGCCGGCTCCGCGCGAGACCGCCTCCCAGACGATGAGGATCCAGGCGCCGAAGATCGCGGGAATGAGGAGACGCAGCAGCCATCTGCCGGCAGGCGCCGGCGGCTGGAGTTCGGACAGTTCCGTGACGCAGCGCGAGGCGAGCAGCCAGCCGGCGACAAGCAGCAGGAAGAAGGAGGAGGTCGCCAAGCCCTCGTTGCCCGGCAATGTGGCGAGCAGCAGCCAGGCCGCGCCGTGAGCGCCGACGAAGAGGGCGGTCGCGGCGAGCGTTCTGGAGATGGGCGCGAAGGAAACCAGCGCCGCGGCGATAGCGAGCAGGGCGATCAGCGCCGATGTGGCCGATGACGGGGGCGCAGAGGCTCCCGCCGCATAGAGCGGCAGCGTGAACATGGCTGCGATCGTGCAGACAAGGGCGACGAGGCCCTGCCAGGAAAGTGCCGCCCGCTTCATGCCGGTCTCCCGCCCATTGCGCGATCGACGATCTTTCCGACGAGGCCGACGATCGTGACGAGGATGGCCGCCAGGACCGAGCCCGCGACGAGCGCGGCCCAGATATCGATCGTCTGGCTGTAATAGGAGCCGGCCAGCAGCTTCGAGCCGATGCCGGCAACGGCGCCTGTCGGCAGTTCGCCGACGATGGTGCCGACAAGGCTTGCGGCGATCGCCACCTTCATCGACGTGAAGAGGAAGGGAATGGAGGCCGGCACGCGCAGTTTCCAGAAGGTTTGCGCTGGTGTCGCGTTATAGGTGCGCATCAGGTCGAGATGCATGACCTCGGGCGAGCGCAGGCCCTTCACCATGCCGACAGCAACCGGGAAGAAGGAGAGATAGGTCGATATCAGCGCCTTGGGGATCAGGCCGGTAATGTTGATCGAGCCGAGCACGACGATGATCATCGGCGCCACCGCCAGGATCGGCACGGTCTGCGAGGCGATGATCCAGGGCATCAGGCTGCGGTCGAGCGCCTTGATGTGGATGATGGCGACGGCAATGACGATGCCGAGCAGCGTGCCGAAGGCGAAACCGAGCGCGGTGGAGGAGAGGGTGACGCCCGCGTGGTAGACGAGGCTGCGATTGCTGGAGAGTTTTCTGAGGAACGTGTTTTCGAAGACGTTCTGCGCCACCTGATGCGGCGCCGGCAGGACGGGTTTCGGCTGAGACAGCGTCTTGCCGATAAATTCCATCGTGGTCGAGGTGACGTTGTTGCGCGTATCCATGTCGCGCTGGAACGGCGTGTTCAGGATGACGGCGGCCGCATACCAGACGGCGACGAGGACCAGCAGGATGGTGAGGACGGGGACGATCTTGTCCTTGATTGTGTCGGGTTTCATGCGGGTTCCTTCAGGTGCGGCGCCGCATGTTTCTGTATTTCGACGAAGACATGGTCTGGACCATCAAGCAGCTGGGCATTGTCGAAACGCAGTACGGTGAAGCCTTGATCTTTCAGGAAGGCGTCGCGCGCAAGATCGTGGCGGCGACCGCCTTCGGTTTCATGGCTGTCGCCGTCGACTTCCACGATCAGGCGGGAGGAGAGCCATGCAAAATCCGCGATATAGGGACCGATCGGGGTTTCGCGACGGAAGCGGGCGCCGTAGGGGCGCAGGTCGCGCAGCATGTTCCACATGGCGGATTCTGCTTTTGTCAGTTCGCGGCGAGGTCGGCGGGCTCTTTCGCGGGTTTGGGGCCTGATGTTGGAATGTGGCATTCAGGCCTCCATTCCTGTTGAGGAAAAAAACCCTCCCCAACCCCTCCCCACAAGGGGGAGGGGCTCAGGCGGGCGCCGCCATCTCGGCGTGCATATCTCGACCTTGCTGCCAATTGCGAACTCGGGATTGAAAGAGGAGGGTGCAGCGGGTCTGCCCCTCCCCCTTGTGGGGAGGGGTTGGGGAGGGGCCTTTGTCAAGCCCGGAGCGCTCAATCTACTGCTCATAACTATGCCCCGCCCGCAGCCCCTCGCGAACACGATGGGCGATTTCGAGAAATTCCGGCGTCTCGCGAATATCGAGCGGGCGCTCGCTCGGCAGGGTCGAGTCGATCACGTCGGTGACGCGGCCGGGGCGCGGCGACATGACGACGATCTTGGTCGAGAGGTAGACGGCTTCGGGAATCGAGTGGGTGACGAAGCAGATCGTCTTGTTGGTGCGCGCCCAGAGTTTCAGGAGCGCGGCGTTCAGGTGGTCGCGGACGATTTCGTCCAGCGCCCCGAAAGGTTCGTCCATCAGGAGCAGGTCGGCGTCGAAGGCAAGCGCGCGGGCGATCGAGGCGCGCTGCTGCATGCCGCCGGAAAGCTGCCAGGGGAATTTCTTCTCGAAACCTGCGAGTTCGACGAGATCGAGCGCCTCGGCGATGCGCTTTTTCTGATCGGGCCTGGAATAGCCCATGATTTCCAGCGGCAGGGCGATGTTCTTCTCGATCGTGCGCCAGGGGTAAAGCGCCGGCGCCTGGAAAACATAGCCGTAGGCACGCGCCTTGCGGGCCTCTTCCGGCGTCATGCCGTTGATGGCGATTTCGCCTGACGTCGTGCGCTCGAGATCGGCGATGACGCGCAGGAAGGTCGTCTTGCCGCAGCCGGACGGGCCGATGAAGGAGACGAACTCGCCCTTGCGGATGTCGAGATTGACATCGGCAAGCGCATGAACCGCGCCGTCATTCGTCTGGTAGGTGAGACAGAGATCCTTGGCGGATACGACGGAGGGTGCTTGCATCAATGAACCAGTCTTGTTTTCGCCGCGCCGGCGCGGTTTTCCGTGATATTATTGCCGCCGGTCTGACCGGCAGCACAGTCCCTGGAGGAAGAGGATGGACGCAAAATCAAAGCCCACCTGCCATATTGTTCGCCCCAACCACAGCTATGACGGCAAGCAGGGGCTCAGCTATTTCGAAGGTATCGCTGCCGAGACGGTGGGTGCCAAGGGCATCTGCATGCATCTTCTGACGATCCCGCCCGGCGTGCGCGCCAAGGCGCACCTGCACGAGGCGCACGAGACGGCGATCTACATGCTCTCCGGCGAGGCCCATACCTGGTACGGCGACAGACTGGAAAACCATGTAATCGTGCATGCGGGCGAGCTTTTCTACATCCCGGCCGGCGTGCCGCATCTGCCGGCGAACCTCAGCAGCACGCCCTGCACGGCGATCATTGCGCGCACCGATCCGAACGAGCAGGAGAGCGTCGTCCTGCTGCCCGAGCTGGATCAGCTGGTGCCGGCGTGAGGTCATTTGCATAGCGGCAGCGGCCCCCAGTTGATTGCGGCATCGGCCACGAACCCGATCGTGTAGCCTTTAGGCCCTGATATGATCCTGACGGTGTCGTCGCTACTGCCCTCTTCGCCCTCTGCCTGGCAAGCGACCGTGGCGGTGAAGTCCTTGCCTTCGGTCTTCAGGACTTTCTTGATTTCGCAGTAAGAGGCCGCCGTGGTGATACCCTCGGAAGTCAGCAGAAAGAAGGTATCGGAACCGGTGCTTTCGCCGCTCTTGGCGTAGGAGCAGCCATCCTTGTTGCCGTAGCTGCCCTTGATGGGCAGCGTGTCAGCATGTGCCGCGGTGGAAAGCGCGGCCAGGGAAACGATCGTCAGAAACAGATGGCCGCGCATTGCTATCACACGCCGCTTGCCGGGATGCCCGTGCGCTCGACCTTGCGCGGCGCGGTGATCTCCTTCCAGGTCGACAGCGCCTTGCTGACGGCGGTGACAGGCTCGCGCTTGACGAATTCGCCATGGCCCGAGCGGGTCTTGACCGTATCTTCCTCGATCGCCACGACGCCGCGCGTCAGCGTGTAACGCGGCAGGCCGGTGACTTGCTTGCCTTCGAAGACGTTGTAATCGATCGCCGACTGCTGGCTCTTCGACGAGATGGTCTTGGAGCGCTTGGGATCCCAGACGACGAGGTCGGCATCGGCGCCGACGAGGATGGCGCCCTTCTTCGGATAGATATTGAGGATCTTGGCGATGTTGGTGGAGGTGACGGCGACGAATTCGTTCATCGTCAGCCGGCCGGTATTGACGCCATAGGTCCAGAGCATCGGCATGCGGTCTTCCAGGCCGCCGGTGCCGTTCGGGATCTTGGTGAAATCGCCGACGCCGAAACGCTTCTGCGCCGTGGTGAAGGCGCAGTGATCCGTCGCCACCACCTGCAGCGAGCCGGAGGCGAGACCGGCCCAGAGGCTGTCCTGATGCTGCTTGTTGCGGAAGGGCGGGGACATGACGCGGCGGGCGGCGTGATCCCAGTCCTTGTCGAAATATTCGGTCTCGTCGAGCGTCAGGTGCTGGATCAGCGGCTCGCCATAGGCGCGGATGCCCTTCTGGCGGGCGCGGCGGATCGCTTCATGCGCCTGTTCGCAGGATGTGTGGACGATATAGACGGGGCAGCCGGCCATGTCGGCGATCATGATGGCGCGGTTGGTGGCTTCGCCCTCGACCTCGGCCGGGCGCGAATAGGCATGCGCTTCCGGGCCGTTATTGCCTTCGGAGAGCAGCTTGGCCGACAGCGAGGCGACGACGTCGCCGTTTTCGGCATGCACGAGCGGCAGGGCGCCAAGCTCGGCACAGCGCTGGAAGGAGGCGAACATCTCGTCGTCGTTCACCATCAGCGCGCCCTTATAGGCCATGAAATGCTTGAAGGTGTTGATGCCCTTGTCCTGAACGATGGTCTTCATCTCGTTGAAGACCTGCTCGCCCCACCAGGTGATCGCCATGTGGAAGGAATAGTCGCAATTGGCGCGCGTCGACTTGTTGTCCCACATGGTCAGCGCTTCGAGCAGCGATTGGCCGGGCGAGGGCAGCGCGAAATCGACGACCATGGTCGTGCCGCCGGAGAGGGCCGCGCGCGTGCCGCTTTCGAAATCGTCGGAGGAATAGGTGCCCATGAAGGGCATTTCGAGATGGGTGTGCGGATCGATGCCGCCCGGCATGATGAAACAGCCCGTGGCGTCCAGCACCTCGGTGCCGGAAAGGTTCGGGCCGATCTCGACGATCTTGCCGCCGTCGATCTTCACGTCAGCCTTATAGGTGAGGTCGGCCGTGACGATGGTGCCGTTCTTGATGACTGTTGTCATGATCGTTCCCCGTTAGTGTCCGTGAATTTGGCAGGCGAATAAAAGCTCGGCAGTTCGGAGCTAAGCTGCAGCCTGCCCTCTAGTGCAGCCAGGATCGTTTCGAGAACCGAGCGTCGTTCTCGCGCGGTTTCCTGATTCCAGAAGCGCAGGACAGAATAGCCATTGGCATTGAGCCATTCGGTCCGGTGTTGATCGCTGAGGCTCTCGGCATGCTGGAAGCCGTCGATTTCAACAATCAAGCGTGCGTCGCGGCAGAGGAAATCGACGATGAAGGGGCCGAGCGGGACTTGGCGCGTGAATTTGTAGCCGTTCAGGCGGCGCGCGCGCAGGTCGCTCCAGAGGCGGTATTCTTCCTCGGTTTCGTTGCGGCGGAGTGATCTGGCCTGTCCGGTTTTCTCCGGGCGATGCTTGCGAATGTCCTGTTTGATGATTTTCGTCGCGCCCGGAGCCCCCTCATCCGCCCTTCGGGCACCTTCTCCCCGACGGG
>NZ_JBHSOR010000007.1:0-51548 GCF_042656325.1 Rhizobium sp. GCM10022189 | reverse complement strand
ATAGACCGACTGCACGTACACCGTATCGCTGCCTTCGTCGGCAGCCTCGACGACCGTATCCCCGCCATTGTCAACCCAATAGGTGTCATTGCCGATACCGCCGGAAAGCGTGTCGGCACCCATGCCACCATCCAGCCAATCGTCGCCAGCCTCACCCGATAGCACGTCATTGCCGGCGCCGCCGATCAGCCTGTCGTTACCCGCACCGCCGACCAGTATATCGTTGCCGGCACCACCGGTAATGGTGTTGGCAAGGGCATCGCCCGTCCCGGCAAAATCGCCGGTGCCGATGTAGGTCAGGTCCTCGACATTGGCAATATTGGTCAGCGTGTAGGCAGAAAGCGTCGTCTTGATCAGATCCGTGCCTTCATTGGCAGCCTCGGTCACAACGTCGGCCAGATTATCGACAAAATAAGTGTCGTTGCCCGCCCCACCAATCAGGATGTCGGCTCCCGCCTTGCCATCCAGCCAATCGGACCAAGTTCCGCCAGTAATGATATTGACCGCAGCGTTGCCCGTACCCGTGAACGACGTCGTGCCCGTGTAAGTCAGGTTCTCGACGTTGACGCTGAGCGTGTAACTCGAAAGCGTCGTCCTGACCGTGTCCGTTCCCTCGCCTGCGTTCTCGGTCACGACATCGTTCGCAACATCGACAATATAGGTGTCGTCACCCACCCCACCCGACATCCGGTCCGATCCGGTACCGCCGTTTAACGTATCGTCGCCGGCATCGCCAGTCAGCGTATCATTTCCGGCATTGCCCCATAGGGCGTTGTCGACCTCGTTGCCAACAATCGTATCGCTACCGGAGCCTGCCTGAACATTCTCGATCAGCGATGCCAGGTTGTCGTGATAGAGAAGCGCATTGAAGATGTTGCCGCGAGCATCGCCACCATTCGAGCCACCGCCCAAGTAAGCCAACTGGACTTGAGAAAAGACCGAGTACCCCCCTGGTCGCAGGTCGATTTGAAGGCTGGTCGTGTAGGCGCTGAGATCATAGGTGTCGATACCGCCGCCATCCCAGATTGTCGCGAAGATCCTGTTCGCGTCCGGCGTGATGGCCGCGACCCCGTCCACATAGGTGACGCCTTCGTTCGGCTTCCACTTGTAAACCGTATTGCCACTGTTGGTCGTGTAATCCGCACCGTACATTTCCTGTAGAGCGGCGATATCGAGCATCATGAAGGTCTGAGGCGCACCGTTCTGCTCGTATTTGTAACCGGTCGGACTGTCTCCGACATATGTACGGTAGGTCATAATCGTATATTCGAGGGAATCGTAGGCACCGGGCACGACCAGCGGATTGTCTATGTCCGGCTCATGACCGTGTTTCAGACCGAGAGCGTGACCCAGTTCATGTGCCAGCGTATGGCCGGCATAGTTGCCGAACTCCGGGTAGCGATAATCAACCACCGTGCCGGCATATGCCGTCCCGAACCAGACATCGCCGGCCGCACTGTCCGCACTTGGAGTATACGCCCACGCAGTCGGGGGATACCAGGATTGTGCAAAGCGCACCGACGCAGTGTCCGCGTTCCCGGCGACGAAATCGGCATTGGTAAACCCCTCAACGGAGAAGCCGTCATTTGCCGTGTTTCCGTAGGATTGCTCCATAAAGAACAGGGCAAAAGAGCGCTGTTGCGAAGAGATCGCGGAGAAGCCGTAGTCCTTCTCGCCGTCATAGGAATACGAAATCGAGCTGGTGGGAAACGCGTAGGTTATCGTGCTGTCCCAGGCGTAGCCGCTGAGAAGCCCGTCGATTTTCTGATCTCCCGTCAAGCTGACGTTCTTCGTGGGAGTAACAATGCCCGTCATGAAATCACCGCTTGTTTATACCACCCTGCCATGCCCCGGATCGGTTCACCTCCCCGCAGGCACGACGCTCGGCTGAAAATTGAAGTTAAGCCCGTCGGCACAGCGATGCCGACAACCCTGACAATTGGCTCTTTGAGTTGTGCTGATGGGTAAAGCACTTCAGAACATAGTTTACAGTAAACACGCCTTTCATCCCTAAAACCCAAGATAAGCCTTGTTATTTACTTACAAAACGGGCGAACGTACCGCAGTCGCAAGACGTACGCAGCCCATAAATCGTGCCGGTCCTCATCGCTCATGAAGCGCCTCGTCAGCCACCTCAACCAACGGAGAAAACACATACTCTAATATTCTGCGCTGGCCGGTGCGCACCTCCGCGACAGCCGCCATGCCCGGCGACAATTTGACATCCGCGCCGTCAGCTTGAATGTGATCGCTCGCAAGGCGCAGCGTAACGGGAAAGACCAAATTCTGCATTCGCTCGGCACCGCCAAAGGTTGCGCCTGACTGCCTCGCGATAGGGTCTCCTTCACGACGGGTCGCGTCTGGCTCGGGAATGGCATCCGCGGCGACCTTCACGACGACGGCTGAAACCGTCCCGTAGCGGGTGAAGGGAAAGGCCTCAAGCTTTACGACGGCTTCCTGGCCCACTCTGATGAAGCCAATGTCCTTGTTCGGCATATAGACTTCAAGCTCAAGCGAACTGTCTTCCGGTACGATCCGCATCAGGTCCTGGCCAACGGTGACCACCTGCCCGATACCGGTGACAGATGAGGATTGCACCGTTCCGTCAATCGGACTGCGCAACGTCATCTGCTCGAGAGAATTCTTTGCTTTCGCCAGACGCTGCTCCAATTCGTCCGCGCGCCGCTCGGCATCGCCAAGCCGGTCAAGCTGATCGCTCAGAAAGGCGCCTTCTGCTTTCCGTTTCTCCTTGGCGAAGACATCGATTGCAGCCTCGGCGTCAGCAAGTTGCGCCTGCTGTATCGCCAGCTGCGTCACCTGTTCCTTCATTGTCTCTGTTGCATCGATGACGCTTGCCATGGTGCCGGCATCTTTCAAGGCAAGCATGCTGCGCATCGCCACACGCTCCTTGAGCGTTTCAACGAGGGATTCCTGCGCGGCCACTGTTGCCTTGAGCCGTTCGCTTTCCACTTCCTTCTGATGCTGCTGCGCGTCGAGCGAGGCGATGATTGCGTGATATTTCTCGATATCGCCGCGAAGAATGCCGTTCTCACGCTGCTGCAGCTCGAGGCCGGTATCGTGGTCCCAGCTGACTTCCGGAACGGATCCCGCCGCCGGTTGCGAACGCACGAACTGGATGGCGGCCCTGCGGCGCTCAACCTCCGCCTTGACTGAGGCAAGGCTCTTTGCGGCGTCCCTTTCGTCTGCGAGAGCATCCGCCGGATCAAGTTCGAGCAGAATGTCGGCCCGGCGCACATGGTCGCCGTTTTGTGGCGGCAGCGTCTTCACCTTGCCTGTCAGCAACGGCTGGACGACCTTGACGCGGCCGGTCGGCTGGATCTTGCCTTGCGCCGCAGCGATAATGTCGATGCGGCCGAAATAGGACCAGACCAGCGCAACCGTGGTGAACAGACAGATGATCAGGATCAGCGCCATGCGTATGGGCGATGGCGGCGTCTCCAGAACCTCCAGGGCCGGCGCCAGAAATTCGTGATCGGCACGCTTTGCCGGCCGCCGCGGAAGACCCAAATAGCGAGAGGCGTTCGCGGTTGCGCTCATGCCGCTCCCCTGTCGTTCTGCAAGGCCCAAAGACGCGAATAGAGGCCATCTGGCCGCCCCAGCAATTCGTCATGGCTGCCGACCTCGACGATCCGGCCGTCTTTCATACCGACGATCCTGTTGCATGGCCGGATCGCGGCAAGCCGGTGGGCGATGATGATCACCGTTCGGCCGCTGGCAATCTGCCCCATGTTCGCCTGAATGACCCTCTCGCTTTCGTAGTCGAGCGCACTGGTTGCCTCATCAAAAATCAAGATCCGCGGATTGGTCGCAAGAGCCCGGGCGATAGCGATCCTCTGGCGCTGGCCGCCGGAGAGGTTTGCCCCGCGCTCTTCAATCATCGTGTCATAGCCCTGCGGCAGCCTTGTGATGAAATCATCGGCGCCGGCGAGCCTGGCAACAGCAATGACTTGAGCCCGTTGCATCGCCGGGTTTGAAAAAGCGATGTTGTCATGAATCGTGCGGTTGAACAGAAGGTTCTCCTGGAGAACCACGCCTATATGGCTTCGAAGCCAGGCCGGATCGAGTTGCGAAAGATCCGCCCCGTCGAGAAGAACCTGCCCCTCTTCGGGGAGATACAGGCGTTGCACGAGCTTGGTCAGCGTCGATTTTCCAGAACCGGAAGCACCGACGATGCCGATCACCTCTCCGGGCCGAACCTCGAGCGATACGTTCTTCAGAACGTCCGGGGAGCCGGGCCGATAGCGGAAGGTGACATTTCGAAATTCGATATGCCCCCTCGGAGCCGGCAGCGACAAACGAACGGCGGGCTGACGCTCCGTCGGCGTGTTGAGAATGTCGCCAAGCCGATCAACGGAGATTTGCACCTGCTGGAAATCCTGCCAGAGCTGGGAAAGCCTCAAGACCGGCTGGGTGACCTGGCCGGCAATCATGTTGAAAGCGACGAGCGAGCCAACCGACAGCTCGCCATCGATAACGGCCTTGGCGCCGAAGAGAAGAAGAGCTGCCGTCGAAAGCTTGCTGACATATTGGATGGCGTTTTGTCCGCCAGCGCCAAGCAGCGTCGTGTCGAAAGCTGTCCGCACATAGGCTGCAAGCTTCTCCTCCCATTGTGCCTGCATCACCGGTTCCACCGCAGCGGATTTGACCGTGTGGATACCGACGATCGCTTCGACGAGGAACTGCTGGCTCGCAGCACCACGGTTGAATTTCTCCTTGACGAATTCGCGAAGCGGCGGCCTGACGATCATACCGATCAGGATGTAGATCGGGATCGCGGCAATGACGATCAGCGTCAGGCTCCACGAATAAGCAAAGAGAACCGCGATGAAGACAAAAGTAAAAATGACATCAAGCGCAGAGAAAAGCCCCTGGCCGGTCAGAAATGCACGGATCGTTTCGAGCTCGCGTACCCTTGCAACGGTCTGGCCTGCCGAGCGGGTTTCGAAATAGCCGAGTGGAAGCCGCAAGAGGTGATGAAACAACCGTTGCCCAAGTTCGACATCGATCCGGTTCGTCGTGTGCGCCAGCGCGTAGGTTCTCAGATATTGAAGTACGACATCGAAGAGACCGATGATCGCAATGCCTGCGACCAGCACAAAAAGCGTCGAATAGCCTTTGTGTGTCAGAACCTTGTCGACCACGACCTGAAAGAACAGGGGTGTCACGAGCGCAAATATCTGCACAAACAGCGAGGCAAGCAGAACATGGGCGAGTGGCTTGCGATACCGCCAGATGGACGGCAGGAACCACTTGAAGCCGAACTCCCTGGGATCGGATCCGTCTCCGCCGATCCGCCGGCCGACAAGGATCACGCGCGAACCGATTTCCGCCAATATGTCCGAGGGGGCAATTTCGCGATCAACACGCGTTATCGGATCGACGAGCCTGTACTTTCCGGACGGATTCAAGCCGCCGAGCACTTGAAAGGAGCCACCGCGCACTTTCACGATTGCCGGTACCGGCATTGATCGAAGGCGGTGCTCCGTGACCTTCTCTACCACACGCGCCTTGAGGCCGATGATCCCGGCTGCTCGCTGGATGTCGATGGCTTCGGATGCACGCCCCTTCAGCGCCAGATCGTGCTGAAGCCGGATCGGGTCAGCAGCGATCCGATAGAATGCAGCGATACCGCAAAGCGCACGAAGACCGGAGTCGTGATGCTGCGGACCGATGCCATCCATAAGCGAAGTCATTTTCCCTTAAGTTGCGGACAGGCGCAGCTGTGGCGGCGAACCGTTCACCTTGAGCCTTTACACAGGATGTAGCTTAGTCGGAGCTACAACGCTATGGGGATATTGGGGCGCACAAGTTTTCGGGATGGTTGTGGCTGAGAAATCACGAAAGACGACTAACAGAAGCTTGACTTGCTTCCGTCTTGTGCATCCGGACTTACTCAAATCCTTGCCCAGGACTTTGTAAAATCCGCACACACGCCGTCGGCGTCGGCGTCAGACCCGAAGTTCCATAAACTGTTCTTTCTCGCAATCGTCGGGGCTTGATCGCGGCTCGACGATATCGGAGCCGGACCGACCCCAATCCCCGGCGCGCCTCAAGGAGCCCATTTCGGGGCAGGTGCGGGGCCGTGGCTCCCTGACGAGGGCCGCTCTGCCGCGGCCCCTTTCGTGACGCTGGATGCCAGTGCGATCCGGTTGGCACGATACGCGGATCAGTGCGCGACAAGCACCATCTTCTGGTTCACCAGTTCCTTGATACCCGCACCTGCGAGCTCGCGACCGTAGCCGGATCTCTTCACCCCGCCGAACGGAAGTTCCGGCCCGGTGAAAGAGGATGTGTTGATCCACACCGACCCGGTCTCGACCTGCGATGCCAGCGACTTCGCGCGCTCGACGTCCGCGGTGAAGATCGCGCCGGAGAGCCCGAAGTTCGAATCGTTCGCAATCCTGATGACGTCGTCATCGTTCGTGATGACATGCACCTGCGCCACGGGACCGAAGAACTCCTCGAAATAGGCGGGGTTGTCTCGCATTACATTCGTGAGAATGGTCGGCTTGTAGTAGGCGCCAGGTCCCTCGATCACCTCTCCGCCGACCAGGACCTTGGCCCCGGCCTTGACGGCGCGCTCGACTTGCCCCGCAATATCGTCACGTGCTCCTACCGAAGACATCGGTCCCAGCCCGATGGTTTCATCCATGGGATCGCCAATCTTGGTGCTCGTGAATTTTTCGGCGAGCTTCTTGACGAACTCGTCGGCAACCTTCTCGTGGATGAGGAAGCGTTTCGCGCCGTTACAGACCTGCCCGCACCCGCGAAGCCGTGCCTCAAACCCGGCGGCGACGGCCTTGTCGACATCCGCATCGTCGAGGACGACGAAAACGTCGCTTCCTCCGAGTTCCATCACGGACTTCTTGAGATTCCTGCCCGCGTTGGCCGCCACGACGCTCCCCGCGCCCTCCGAACCGGTAAGGGCCACGCCTTGAACCCGATCGTCGCCGATAAGCTTTGAGATTTGCTCACCCGTCGCAAAGATATTCGTCCAGGCGCCCTCCCGCGCACCTGCTTCGATCAGCAGCTCTTCGAAGGCAACTGCGGCCTGCGGGACCATGCTGGCATGTTTTGCGAGCACGGGATTGCCGATTGCGAGGTTCGGTCCGGCCACGCGAACCAGCTGATAGAAGGGGAAGTTCCAGGGCTCGACGGCGACGACGACGCCGATCGGGTGATATTCCAACCATGCATCGCCCTTCGATGTCACGACCTTCTCGCGGGCGAGAAAGGCTTCGGCGTTGTCGGCATAATACCGGGCGATTTCGGCGGTGATCCGCACCTCGGTGCGCGCCTCGTTGATGCGCTTGCCCATTTCCAGCGTAAGGATGCGTGCCAGGTCGTCCACGCGCTCGCTTGCCAATTCCGCAAACCGGCGCAAGACCTTGAGCCGGGGCGTCCTGTCGCCTTTGCACCAAGGCGATTTATAGAGGGAGTGCGCCCGGGTGAGCGCCCTTTCAATTTCCTCGTCGCTGTGATTGTTGAATGTCTTGAGGACCTTACCGGTCGCCGGATTTACGCTCTGATAAGCCATGTCATATTCTCCTCTTAATGTGGGATCGGAAACGGCCGATCTTGAGAACATTGGACGCGCCTTCGCGCAGCGCCGCGACCCGGGTCGCGATCGATGAGAGTCGTGGCGGTAACGGATTCGAGCCGCCGATCAGAATTCCTGCGCCGTCGGACGCAGCACGATCTCGTTGATGTCCACGTCAGCAGGTTGCTCGATGGCAAACGTGATCGCCCTTGCAACGGAACTGGCGGGGATCGCCGATTTGTAAAATTCCATCACCGCATCCTGCGACGTGCCGCTCGTCGTATGCTTGAGGTCGCTCTCGACGGCGCCGGGCTCGATCGAGGTCACCCTGATCTTGCTTCCGACTTCCTGGCGCAGCCCCTCGGAGATGGCGCGGACAGCGAACTTGGTGCCGGAATAGACCGTGCCCCCCGGCGCGAAGACCTTGACGCCAGCGACGGAACTGACGTTGATGATATGGCCCATTTCCTGTTTGATGAACATCGGCAGGACCGCAGCAATGCCGTAAAGGGTGCCCCTGAGGTTGACGTCGATCATCGCGTCCCATTCTTCGGTATTCGCCTCCGCCATCGGGCGGATCGGCATCAACCCGGCATTGTTGATCAGGACATCAAGCTTTCCGAAATCGGAAACGACCGCGTCCACGACCGACTTGAACTGGTTCTTGTTTGCCACGTCCAACTCGTAGGCTTGGGCCTTGCCGCCGGAGGCGGAAATCCTGAAGGCAACCTCGTCAAGTTTGCCCCGCCTGCGCGCGGCTATCGCGACCTTCGCGCCCTTTGAAGCCAGCATCTGGGCGGTCTCGGCGCCCAGGCCGGTTCCGCCACCGGTGATCAGTACGACTTTTCCTTCGATATTGGTCGTCATCTTCTCTGCTCCTTTCCTGAATTGACCGATCGCGTGCCCGCCAACCCAAGATCAATGGCGGATACGGCGGCTTGGGCAACAGCGATGTCCTGCTCCACCGAGCCGGCACTTGCTCCTACCGCTCCGATCAGCCGCCCTTCTCGGACGACGGGGAGCCCGCCACCAAAGATGACGACGTTGCCGTCATTACTCTGATGGATGCCGAAAAGCGGCCTGCCGGGTTGGGCCAGGCTTGCCAGGTAATCCGTTTTCTTGTCGAAGAGCCGTGCCGTAACGGCCTTCTTGATGGCCAGATCGATGCTGCCGATCAGCGCGTCGTCCTGCCGGACGAAGGCGATAAGATGTCCTCCGGCATCGACCACAGCGACATTGTAGGCGATGGCAAACTCCACCGCCTTTGCTTCCGCCGCCGACAGCATCAGTTTAGCGTCATCGAGGGTAAGGGTAGCGATAAGCCTGGTCATCTCGCATCCTCGGAAGATCCGATCGGCGCACATCATTCGAGCGAACAGTTCACACCCGCGGCGACATGCCGGAGCGTCCGCACGATGCGTCTCGGTCATCTGAATGGGATACAGACTAACATCCGGTCTTGGCGATGCACGCTAAACGCCGTCAATGCGTGCGAAATCTGCCATGTCATCGCTCTTGCTCGAATTAACAAAGCCAAGCACAGGCAATCGAAGGTCTTGCAGTTCTTCGCAATTGACCGCGTGCACTCGATCCGCGACGAACCGGCGTATAGCTCGCTATGAGCGCGGAACACGCCCGAAATTCCGCAGTTCCGTCAGCAGGTTTCCGGCTCTTTGCAAGTCAGGAGTATCGAAGCCGTCCACGAATTGGCGATAGATGGGCTCGAGAACACTTTTAGCGTCATCAAACCGCAAACGATCTTTCAAAACAGCGGCAAGATCCGTTGCGGAGCGAATCCTCCAGCCCCACGCACCGTTGTCTTCGGCCGCTTGCAGCGACTGACGCAAGGTGGCGATCGCATCGTCATCGCGCCCAGCCGACCGTTCTTTGACGGCTCGCAAGCGCAGCAATTCGGGCACCATCGAGCGTTGCGGTCCTACCTCGAACAAATAGTCGAGAATCCGCATGCCTTCATCCGTATGCCCGTTCGCGTAGAGCGCCCTTATCAAAAGCGCGTAGTATACATGACGTCCGATCTGCCTAAGACCGGTGCGGAGCTCATCAAACGCCGACATTACTCCGTCTGGGTCCTTTCGAACGCCGGAGAGTGCATCAAGCGCTTCGATATGGCAGTTTGCGACCGGAATCCATGCCGGCATGCCGTGACGATAGATCGTGTCCTTCAGTAGCACGGAGTAGTATTTGGCTTGCGCCCATTCCTGACATTCGCTCAGAACAAAAAGTATTCCGTGTGCATAAGAATAGATGAGCGTCCATCCATGATGAGCTTCCAATGCCTCACGCGCGATAATTCGGGCGCCGCTGAGGCCCGTTCCGGGCCTGCGGGAGCCAAGCCACATAAGCGCACTTATTGCCGTTTCTGATCTGATCCTGGGATCGAGATCAAAGCGCGAAACGGATCCCTCCGAGGCGTTCCGCAGTTGCTGACGCAACTTTTCCATCCTGGCTATCGCGGGTGGATATTGGCAGTGGATGATGTCCAGTTCCGTGCGAAGAAATTCATGTTCCCATTGCGCCAGGCGATTGTGCGAGCGCGCTGCGACGCGTTTCAACTCTTTGAGAATCTTTTGGACTTCGGTCTGGTTGCCGGGCAGGAGCCGATATCTCGCCAGAGCGCCCAAGGCCTGGCACTCAGCATTGGTATCCCCGATTTCACGTGATAGCTGAATTGCGGTCTCAAAGGTCCTGATGGCCTTCTCCGCATCGGCTGATATGTAGCTGCTTACGGCCGCCAGCCCCACAATCAGCTTAAGCTTCAGGCTTCTATCATCGCAGCCGATACGGTCGAACTCGGCAAGCGCGTGCTCGCAGTTGCTGCGGGCCTCTTCGCTTGACGACAACTCATGCCATAGAGGTATGCCGGATGCGACCAGTTGCATGCCAAGCAGCGGATCGCCGCGAAGAAAGAGCGCCCACCCGATAGCCCTGCGCAAATCGTCCGCGTGGCTGGCATAGGCAGCGTGCCACTGCCGCGCCGGAAGCCGTGTCCGATCGACACTCGCACGAGTGAAGATGCCCAGCACAAGGCGAGCATGAGCCTCCGACACGACTGGCAGCTCCCCCGAGGCTTCCAGCAGATTGCCTGCGAATGCTCGAGTGCTGTCAAGAAGGCGGTATCGCATCCCGCCCGACATCTGTTCGACGCTCAGCATCGACTTGGCGCGCAGCCCGGCGACAGCATCAAAAACGGTCGTTGGATCCAGGCCGTAGTGGATTGCGACGCTGACAACCGCATCCATATCGAACGTACCCATGAAGATCGACACGGCACGCAACACGGCTGCCTCGCTCTTCGTCAGGAGTGCATAGCTCCACTCCAATGTCGCAAGCAGGGTCTGTTGGCGAAGTGGTCCATCCTCACCACGTCCGATCAGTGTCGTGAAACGATCGTCAAGCTCCCCCAGTACATCGGGAGCACTTCGGCCCGTCAGCCAGGACGAAACAAGTTCGATGGCAAGAGGCGATCCGTCGAGCCGTCTGCATATCTCGGCGACCGCAGAGGCATCTCTATCCTCAATCGTGTATTTCCCCTTCTCGGACGCTCGTTCGACAAGTAGCTGGGGCGCGGAGTAAAGAAGGACTTGTTCGGAGGTGTAGCTGCGGCCAGGCGGAGGTACTTCCAAAGGAGAAAGCCAGAGAACCTCTTCTCGTTTCGCGCGGAGAGCCTGGCGGCTCGTCGCGAGAATCCTGACGTCCCTGGTATTTGCAAGGACGACATCGCAAAGATGCGCAACGGCATTGAGTACGTGCTCGCACGTGTCGAGCAAAAGCAGTGTCTTCCTTCGAGCGAGGATCGATGAGATCGCCTCAAGGCGATCCTGACTGCTTGAACTGATACCGAACGCCGCGGCAACTGAAGGGATGACGAATTCCTCACCGGCCACCCGGGCGAGATCGATGAAGGTGACAAAACCGCCCTCTTCGTCTTCGAACAGCTGAGCGGTGGCGACCGCAACCGTTGTCTTTCCAATGCCGCCGGGGCCAACGATCGTGGTCAGTCGGTTGGTGGCAATACTGTCTCGCAATTCGGCGATTTCGACATCCCGCCCGATAACCGTGCCCAGTTCGGGAAACCGGGTATTTGCCACAACAGGCAGATCCGCAATGCTCGGGATGTTTTCGGCAACAATCTGATCGCTCAGCCAATAGCCACGGCCTACAAACGTCCTGATATAGTCCTCCGCGGGGGAATATTCCCTCAGTGCCCGCCTGAGCGAGGCGATTGTCACTTTCAGATTGGCCTCATGGACAAAGATGCCTGGCCACGCAGCGTTATATAGTTCCTCCTTCTGGACTATTTCGCCCTTTTTTCGGGCCAGGGTCACCAGCATCTCCATTGCCCGACCGCCGAGCTGCACCTCTTCGGCACCGCAAAACAAGCGGCGGTGCTCCCTGTGAAGGCGAAAGGGACCAAATGCGACCACATCATCCGGTTCCGTCGATACCATGCGCTCCTCTTTGCGGGCTGAATGATCGGGTCCGCGCAAGAATGGTATCGAGGCCATTATCGCGCGCGGGCGGACGCGACAATTTCCGGATCTCGGCCAACCAGCCCTGGAGCACGGCAGAGCCTGTCTGCCATCGGCGGCATTATCGGACCAAATTACCTCACTTGGCTTGCTTTGATATACCACGCCCATAGCCGGCCGATAAATTTTTGGCCGATTGTCGGCGTCAGTTTCATGCCGCGCGGCGCCCGATAATTTACCGCACTTTACCCCCTTGGTGGCGAACTCCTGTAACATCAGAACTGGATACATACGGATTGCGTTGCCCTAACGAGGACAAAACCATCGAGGGAAACCGAAATGGGATATCACGGCAGCAGCGGCTATTTTAGCTTTGGACCATTTCGCTTGAACCCGACTGCAAGGGTTCTCCTGCGAGGCAACGATCTGCTGGCAATAGGCAGCCGCGCCTTCGACATCCTTGTCGCCCTCGTCCGACACCGGGGACAGGTTCTCTCACACGGGGAGCTCATGGCATTTGCATGGCCTGGCCTCAACGTCGAAGCTTCCAACATACGCGTGCAAATGACACATCTGCGGCGCGAAATCGGCTGTGGCGAAAATGGCAATCGCTACATCGTCAGCGTTGCGGGCCGCGGCTACAGCTTCGTCGCTCCGGTCACGTGGGAAGGGGCGTCCGAACCGGATCCGCCCTGCCATGCCGCCCTGAGCGACGATCGGACTTGTTTCGATGGATCCTATGCCGCAACGATGGTTTCGTTTCCGCCTCGATTGGGCCGCCCTATCGGCCGCGACGAGAATATTTCCAAGCTTTCACAGATGGTGGCGGAGCGCCGCTTCATGACCATTGTGGGCGCGGGAGGAATCGGCAAGACGACTCTAGCTGTCCTGGTGGCACGTGCGCTCCCCATGTTCGAACTGGCGTATTTCGTCGATCTCGGCTCAGTCGAAGATGAGACAGCGGTGCTGGGAGCGGTGGCCTCAGCTCTGAAGATCCCCGTTTCAGCAAGTGATGCCATTGGGGCCATTGTCGGTCAGCTGTCACCAAGACGCATCCTCTTAGTCCTCGACAACTGTGAACATGTTATTGACGCAGTGGCCGATATCGTGAGTTCGCTGCTTCGACGGACCTCCAATACGCATGTTCTCGCCACGAGCCGGGAAGCGCTCCGTATGCCCGGCGAGTCGGTATTCCTTCTGCGACCGCTTGCTGTTCCTCCAAACACAGGGCGTTTGACCGCCGCCCAGGCGTTACATTGGCCCGCGATCCAGCTATTCGTGGAACGCGCGGTCGATAGCGGTTACCTGGAGCCGCTGGGCGACGAGGAAGCAGCTAGGATAGCGGCCATTTGCAGGAGATTGGACGGCAACCCGCTGGCGATCGAGCTTGTTGCAAGCCGCATGGGACCCTATGGCCTCGATCGGGTCGCGCAACTGTTGGACAACCAACTTGCTTTACGATGGCGGGGCAGTCGATACGCCAACCCTCGACATCAAAATGCGGAAGCAATGATGGATTGGAGCTATGCCCTTCTGTCCGCGATGGATCAACGAGTCTTCAGGCAACTATCGGCCTTCTCGGGCGAGTTCTCCCTCGATGCCGCCCTCACGATGATGGAAGACGATGGCCTCGGGCAAGCAGATACCGTCAAATCCATCGGTAATCTTATCGACAAGTCCCTCCTTTCAGTTCACCCGGGCACGGGACCTGCGCACCTCAAGCTATCAGGCATCGCTAAAACCTATGCAGCGTTCAAGCTGCGCGCATCTGGGGAGCGCATGCTCACAGAACATCCCCAGTCTTTGCGCCATGTTCAAACATCTCAACAACACGATGCGAGCATGATTGTCTCGTCGAATGGCGGACAGGCGATGCAACTCCAGGCATCTTGAGCTTCCAGGGTTTCCTGCCGGGAGCCGCAGACCATGCAGTTTCTCGATGCAAATGGATTGGCGCGCGCTACCGACACGGCAGCCGGCAGGCGGTCATGATGCCTCGTCGGCCAACGCAGCAAAACGGGAGGAGGCGAAGGGTCTGAAGAACCACGGGAGGATGCGGTTGCCTGGCGCACATCTGAACACGCCATAATCGCAGGATTTAACCACAATTAATATGCCTCCGAGGCTCGGTTGGTTGATTATTCCCAATATCGCCATCGGATCACTGACCGGAGAACGTCGCATGTCCCGAAACCTTGGACTTGTCGCCAGCGCCCTAATGGCCTTCGCAAGCATATCTCCTGCCGCGCTCGCAGCGGATCTCAAAGCCAAGACCGTCGTCCTCGTGCACGGCGCTTTTGCCGACGGATCGTCCTGGCAGAAGGTGATCCCGCTTCTGGAAAAGGTCGGATTGAAAGTTATCGCCGTCCAGAATCCTTTGGAATCCCTCGAGAGCGATGTGGCCTTCACCCGGCGCGCAATCCGCGATGCCGAAGGACCTGTCGTGCTCGTGGGTCATTCGTGGGGTGGCGTGGTCATCACCGAGGCGGGCAACGGCCAGAAGGTCCAATCCCTGGTCTATGTAGCTGCCTACGCACCTGATGCCGGCCAATCGCTGGTCGATATCGCCTCCCGATACCCCGCTCAGGAAAGCCGAAAGACCTATGTCAAGGATGAGGACGGGTATCTCAAGATAAGCGATGAAGGAATCTCCAGGTACTTCGCGGCAGGCCTGTCGCCAGACGAGCAGAGGCTCGTAGCGGTCGTGCAGGGACGTTTCCATGTGCGCGCCACCACCACGCCCGTCAGCCATGCCGCCTGGCGTGACAAACCCTCGTTCATGGTTGTAGCGACGAAGGATCAGATCATCGCGCCCGATATGCAAAGAGACCAGGTGAAGTCCGCAAAAGCCGAGATGGTTGAAGTGCCGTCGGGCCACGTTGCCATGCTCTCCCATCCCGAAGAGGTCGCAGATCTCATCGTGGAGGCGGCCCGGTAGGCCGGCAAAGGCAAGGCAGGACCATGCGATGCCCACAATTGCAACCTTCACTTTCCGAGACCAGGCGGATGCTGAGGGAACGTGAGCCAGAGGCCGCCGGCATGGGCATTGGAATGAGTTTCACCATCGTAACCGCTCGCTCGCACCGTTTTTAACCGCATCAAGTCAGGAGGTTCCCATGAACAAGGGTAAAGTGCTTGTCATTGGTTCGAATGCTACCCGGATCGAAATTCAAGGCGGTGGAACTGGTCCCACCGGTCAATACCTCAACGAAACCGTCGTACCTGCCATGGCGCTTTTCGAAGCCGGTTACGACGTTGTGCTGGCGACGCCCGACGGCACCAGGCCGCATATCGATCCCGTATCGGATGTTGCCCAGCATTTTGATGGTGATGAGGCCGCCCTGCAGCGCGGGCGCGCCTTTTTCAGCGACAATCCGGGAATGAAGCACGTCCGGACCTTGAGATCGGTGATCGACGAGGGGCTCGAGGGCTATGCGGGTGTCTTCGTGCCTGGGGGACAGGCGCCGGTCGTCGATCTCATGCAGAACGCCGACCTCGGCGAAATCCTGCGCCATTTCCACAAGAGCGGGAAGCCCACTGCCTTCCTGTGTCACGGGCCGATTGCCGCGCTTGCCGCGCTGCCGCAGGCAAAAGAATACCGGGCGGCCTTGATTTCCGGCGACTTGGGCAAGGCGTCCGAACTGGCGAAAGCCTGGCAATATACCGGCTACAAGATGACGGTATTTTCCGCCAGCGAGGAGAAACCGATCGAAGAACAGATCCTTCACGGCAAACTCTATTTCAACATGCCCGACGCTTTGCGCATCGCTGGCGGCGACGTCACCACAACCCCGGTCGACTTCTCCCCGCATGTCGTGGAGGACCGCGAACTGATTACAGGCCAAAACCCGCGATCGGATCATCCCCTCGCGGAGAAACTCATCGAGGCGCTCGACCGGGCAACCGTTTCGGCATGAGTTGACGCGATGGCGGCATGGAAGGTGCCAGTGTGCCCTTTCATGCCGTTGTCCCCTGCCCGCAATGTCTTGTGCGTCCAGGCGGACCGGCCTGGCGCATCCCATCGGGGAGCCTTTGGTATGATGCAATCGCCGACCAAGATCACAGCCATCCTGACTGCCCACCTCGGCAAAGCCGCCGAGCTGCGAACATTGCTTGTTGGCATGGCACCGCTTTGCAGGGCCGAACCCGGCAATCTGCGCTGGGATGTCTGGCGCGACCGGGCACATGGCGATCGCTATGTTCTCGATGAACTCTACCTGGACGCCGCCGCCGTCGAGGCGCATCGCATGACGTCCCATTATCAGGCCTATCTGAGCAAGATTCCCGAACTGGCCGAGCGAACGGCGTGGGAGCTCGAGCCTGTGGAAGTTAGGTGACGGCCAGCCACCTCACCCTATTTCCCCATCGATACCGCCCGCTTTTCCATCTGCATGGCGTGTCGCCAGTCCGGCGGCCGCCCAGGAGGCAGGCAGGTCATCGGTATCGTGAGGGGGCTACTTCAGATTCCGGGATAGGAACAGGGGATGATGACATCAAGCAGCCGGTTGCGGGGGCCTGATTGCACGGACAACCTGTAAAGTCACAAGCCGCAACTGCTATACAGTCGCTATTACTTACTTGCATCACGAGCGGTCATGCTGCAAACGCGGCGATGCCACGCCAGCCAGGTTGCCAGTTCATCGGAGGCGACACGACCAGATCGTCGCCACGGTCGGCCTCCATCCAGCAAATTCAGAACCGCCAGATCAACGGCACGATGAACACCGACACGACGAAGAACCAGAGCAACAACGGCAATCCGAGCTTCCAGTAGTCGTTGAAGGCATAGCCGCCGGGACCCATGACCATCAGGTTCGTCGGTGTCGCTATCGGGGTCAGGAAGGCGGCTGCCGCGGCAACCGCAGTGCTCATCAGGACCGGGCGTGGCGAAATCCCCATGGCGGTCGCCGCCGCCACCCCGATCGGGATGACGATCAAGGCCGTCGCCGTATTGCTGATCAACTGCCCCATGATCGATGTGAGCACGAAAAGCCCGGCAAGCAGCGCGACGGGACCCGCCTCTCCGACGGCGGCGACGAGATGATCTGCCATCAGCTTGGCCGCGCCTGTTTCCACCATTGCCGTCGAGAGCGGCATCATCGCGCCGACGAGGATAACGGTCGTCCAGCCGACGGCGCGGTAGGCTTGCTCGACGGTCATGATCCCCGAGAGAATGATGGCGCCGGCGGCAAGCAGACCCGCCACCGCCGGCGGCACGAGGCCGGTGGCGAGCAGAAGGACCATCACGACCAGGATGACAACCGCCTGACGGGCGCCGGGACCCATGGGAACCGCTTGGCGGCGGACCAGTTCGGGCGAGTTCACCACCAGCACATCAGGGTCGTTCAGATGGACGTCGAGCGCTCTCCAGGTTCCCTGCAGCAGCATCGTGTCGCCAGCCTGCAGGACGACGCCACCGGCATCCTTGGCAACGCTGCCCGGCGGAATGCCGGCGCCCCCGCGCTGCGCCGCAAGAATGATCAGATCGCCGCTTTCGTGGAGCGGCGAGGAATTTAATGCAGCGCTCGAAAAGCTCGCGGCCAGCGGCAAGTTCGAATATGCGATCGACCTCGGCATGGCCGATAAAACCGAATGGTACAGCTACGCCTTCAGCCCGTTTCTGGAAAGCTTCGGCGGCAGCTTGATCGACAAGGAAAATTATCAAACCGCCGAGAACGCCCTTAACGGAGACAATGCCATCAAGTTCGGGGAATGGTGGCAGTCCCTGTTCCAGAAAAAACTGGCACCCGGAACATCGCAATCGCCTGCCGACCATGAAACCGGCTTTCTAGAAGGCCGCCACGCGCTGCAATGGATGGGCAACTGGGTTGCGGTGAAGGCTCTGGAGAAATATGGAGACGACCTGCTGTTCCTGCCTGCCCCTGATTTCGGGAACGGTCCAAAGATCGGCGCAGGATCCTGGCAATTTGGCGTATCAGCGACCAGCAAGCATCCCGAAGGCGCATCCGCCTTCATTAAATTCGCCATACAGGACAAATATCTCGCGCAGTTCTCCGATGCGATCGGCCTGATCCCGGCCACGTCTTCGGCAGAGGCTGTTCATCTCCAGTATCGCGGCGAGCGGGATAAAGGGATAGCAACTGCATGAAGGGCAGGTCGCGCGACGTGATATGCGAGCGGATAAATCGCCTGAAACAAAGCGACAAAATGCTTAAACGCTTTACTCATACTCGCGGACGGGGCCGAAATACGCGCGACGGCCGGGCCTTTATGGGAGCGAAGGAAGATTTCGGAAAATCATCCGCGCCTGAATCATTACGGGTTCGACCTGCCTGTTGACTCAGTTTGATGCCCTTCTCACACTAACGGGTTGTGCCGTTCTGGAGGATAAGGCTAATGAAAATGAGATTTCTCAGCGGGGCTGTTCTCGCCTTGATGTTTTCCGTCGCAATCGCCTCCGCCCAGCAGGCGTCCGACACGGTGGCTCCCGAGAAAGCGACGGGGCTTGCCACCGCCAAACGCGTCCAGTCAAAGAACTTCATGGTCGCCGCAGCCAATCCGCTCGCGACCAAAGCGGGGCGCGACGTGATCGCCGCGGGCGGCAACGCCATAGATGCGATGGTGGCGGTGCAGACTGTGCTGGGCCTCGTTGAACCGCAGAGTTCCGGTCTCGGCGGCGGCGCCTTCCTCGTCTATTACCACGCAAAAAGCGACAAGCTGACGACGTTGGACGGCCGGGAGACGGCACCGATGGAAGCCACACCAAAGCTCTTCCTGGATGACAAAGGTCAGCCGCTTAAATTCATGAACGCAGTGATCGGCGGTCGTTCCGTTGGCACGCCGGGAACGGTGCGACTTCTGGAGGAAGCTCACAAACGCTATGGAAAGGCGGAATGGGCAAGCCTGCTGAAGCCGGCGGAAACGCTGGCGACCGATGGCTTTCAGGTGTCGCCGCGCCTTGCCTCTCTGATCGCCTCCGAGGGCGACTGGCTGAAGAAATTTTCAGAGGCGCGGTCCTATTTCTTTGACACCTCCGGGGCCGCGCGGCAGGCCGGTGCTCCGTTGAAGAACCCGGCCTATGCCGAGACGCTTGCAGCGATCGCCAAGGGCGGCGCCGATGCCTTTTACAAGGGGAAAATTGCCGAGGCGATCGTCAAGACAGTGCGCGAGGCAGCCGACAATCCCGGCGTGCTGTCGCTTTCCGATCTTTCCAACTATCGCGTCATCGAGCGCGAGCCAGTCTGCTTTATCTATCGTGCACTTGACGTTTGCGGCATGGGACCGCCATCGTCAGGCGGCATCGCCATCGGCCAGATGCTCGGCATGGCGGAGAATTTCGATCTCAGATCGCTGGGGCCGAAAAATGTCGAAAGCTGGCGCATTATCGGCGACGCGCAGCGTCTCGCCTTCGCCGACCGCGAGCGTTACGTCGCTGACACCGATTTCGTGCCGCTACCGGTCAAGGGCATGCTGGACAAGACCTATCTAGGCGAAAGGGCAAAGCTGCTCGACGGCGACAAGGCGCTGGCCAACGACGCCGTCAAGGCCGGTGAGCCGGAATGGGACCACGCGCTGCTTTTCGGCCGGGATTCCGCGCTTGAGTTGCCGTCGACGAGCCATTTCGTCATCGTCGACAAGGAAGGCAACGTGGTCTCGATGACGACGACGATCGAAAGCGGCTTCGGCTCGCGTCTGATGACGAATGGCTTCCTGCTCAATAACGAATTGACGGACTTTTCCTTCAAGACACATGACGGCGGTCTGCCAATCGCCAACCGCGTCGAGCCCGGTAAACGACCGCGCTCCTCCATGGCCCCGACTATCGTGATGAAGGATGGAAAACCGCTGCTCGCCATTGGTTCGCCCGGCGGAAGCCAGATCATCGGTTATGTGGCGCAGGCGCTGATCGCCTATATCGACTGGGGCATGCCGGTGGAAGTGATCGTCGCCCAGCCGCATCTCATCAACCGGTTCGGCACCTACGACATCGAAGCCGGCACCAGTGCGGAAGATCTGGTCGCGCCGCTGAAGGCGCTGGGTTACGAGGTGAAACCGAGTGAGATGAATTCCGGCCTGCATGCTATCAAGATGACCGCCCAAGGCTTGGCCGGCAGCGCCGATCCACGACGCGAGGGAGTGGTGGTGGGGGAGTGAACGCTCAGCCTGCGGAAAGGGCATGAGCGCAGGCGACACCCATGCTGATGCAGCACAGGCTCTGGTCGTCGAACGGAAACTGTCGTCTCCGAAGGTCACGATCATTGTGCGGTTGGCGCCATAATCCTGCAAAGAGGATTTCTTCCGGTATACGGCCACACCCTTTTGTTCTCGCCGGTGCTTAGGCTTTCAGAGGGTCTCGTGTGAGCTCATCAGCTCTGAGCGTGGAGGGCATAACATGTGTGCCGCCGCTTCCCGATGCGTGTTGGGGCACCGATCTTGACGAGTTGCTGAAAGTCGCGTGCCGCTGCGCCCGCGATGTGGCGGTGATCGAAATGTAGTTTTTCGCGCTGAGCCCACCAGGACCCGGGCACGCGGAAAACCGATCTCACATCTTCGGGAACATCGTTTGACCACTGGAGTTAGGGGCGCTTCAACCAAAAGGAGAAGCATGATGCCCCGTGGCGACAAGTCTTCCTATACGGACAAACAGAAGCGCAAGGCCGAGCATATCGAAGAAGGATATGAGGATCGCGGCGTCGGCAAGAAGGAGGCCGAGCGGCGTGCTTGGGCCACCGTGAACAAGGAAAGCGGCGGCGGCAAGAAATCCGGCTCCGGTCGTGGCCATGCCGAGAACCACGCCTCTTCCGAAAAGGGTGGCCGCAAAGGTGGTGAGGTCGCTGCTGCAAGACCGAAGGCAGAGCGATCCGCTTCCGCCAAAAAGGCCGCTGCCACCCGCAAACGCAATGAGCAGCACGCCCAGCACTAAGCGGGTCTGCAGTAAGGATCTACCGTCAGAAGGAGTTACCGCGATGAAAGTCCAGGAAGTCATGACGCATGATGTGCGCGTCGTGAATGCGGAAGAAACCATTCAGGAAGCAGCCCGCATCATGGCGGAAATCGATGCCGGTATCCTGCCGGTCGGCAAGGAAGGAAAGTTGTTGGGAATGCTCACCGACCGCGATATCGCAATTCGCGCAGTTGCCGAAGGCAAAGGTCCGGACACCAAAGCGAGCGACATCATGTCCAGGGAAGTGAAATACTGCTTCGATGACGAGGATGTGGAAGATGTCTGCGGCAATCTCGGCGACCAGCAGATCCGCCGTATTCCCGTCCTCGACCGCAACAAGCAGTTGGTGGGAATCCTGTCCCTCGGCGATGTCGCCGTGGAAACCGACGGCACCGGCGTGGGGCGAGGCATTGGCAGCGATCTCCCGTCCCGGCGGGACCCATAGCCAGTCGGGCGTGCAGCCGCATTAAACCTATGGCCCGGAGCCTGTTTTGATGGCTCCACCGACTAGATCATCACCGGGGAGGGCTGCACTCCTCCCCTGGGCAAGCCGCTGTGCGGCAACGGGAGGACCAGATGTACGACAATCACGGCGCCAATCATGAAGGGAAAACCCACGCCGCCGGCCATCCCTATGCGGCTTTCGCCCTTAACATGGTCCTCAGCCTGGTGGTTATGTACCTCGTGATGTTCTCCATGATCGACGGCTGGGGCGACTTCCGGAACAATTTCAACATGGTCTACATGGCTCTAACCATGGTTGCGCCGATGGGCGTCCTTATGCTCGCGACGATGGGTGGGATGTATCCGAACAAGCGGCTGAACCTTTTTCTCCATGCCGGTCTCGCCCTCCTCTTCGTGGCGGCTTTCACCGGTACGCGTAACCAGACCCTGATCGGCGACCGACAATTCATTGCTTCGATGGTCCCCCATCATTCCGGCGCCATTCTCATGTGCAGAAATGCGAAGATCACCGATCCGGAACTTATGGCACTCTGTGCGGAGATTTCCCGCGGCCAGCGCGCAGAAATCGAGCAAATGAACGCAATCGACGAGCGCCTCCACGGAGAGATCGGCGGGCCTTCGAGATGATTGCCGGCGTCTCTGGCCGCGCCTCTTGACGCGCCGCGTCGTCATCCGGCATTTTCCGGGGCATGGCGCGTCACAGGAGTTCCGGCATTTAATATTGCGTGAGGAGCCGATATTCACTGCAAGGCCCCGAGCCCTGCTTCGGGGCTTCGCGCGACAGGGGCCAATGGTAAGCTCACTTGCGTCTATCGCGATTTCCCGAATTCCTTGCGAAGCTCATCCTTCGCATCTTCCAGCACTTCCTTGCGTTTTCCGGGCAACGTCCCGCCTGCACGGTTGACGTAAAACACCAGCATCGACATTGCAGACCGGAAAGGGCTGGTCTTGCGCCTGGAGGATTGTTCCGCCGAGGCTTTCAGCGAACGTGCGATCTGTGAGGGATCGTCTTTGGTGAACACCTCCTTCTCAAGATCGAGCGCATCGCTTTCCCTGGTCACCTTCTGTGACCACTTCTTTTTCTTTTTTGCCTTTTTCATCGTTCTCTCCCAGGGGATCATTATTTTCGTTCGGGGTCATGGGTGTGGTGACTGTCACGCTCACCCCCTCCCCCGGAAACCCTGCTCTTTGAACGTTTGTCATTGTCTGCCGCAGGTTTCTTGATCTCCAGGGGGGCCTTTGCGTTTTCATGGGAAGAGCCCGGCCCGCCCTGCCGGATACTTGCCGGTGTTTTCGTCGAGGTCGACATTTATTCCTCCTGTCGTCGTCGGGTGGCAGCGGACAAGCCGCTGGCCTATTGGTCGTCGCGGGTTTTCATTGCATCGGAAACACGCTTCTTCCGTGGGTCCTTGAGATTTTCACCGACAGCATCCCGATCGTGCTCGGGGTCGTCCGTGGGTTTCATGTAGCCTCTGGGTCGGCTTTCCTTCGGCCCTTCCCATCGCGGCGATTGTTCGGTGGTGCCGGGAGCACCGTCTCGTGGAGAATTATTGGTCATCATTGCCTCCGGTTGGGTTTCAACGCTCCCCAACCACTTTGCTGCGGCAATGTTCCGCGAAGACCGGGAGGCAACAGGAGGATTTTTTTCGAAACAATTGCACGCTCCACTGGTTAGGCGATCAAGAATTCAAACCGAGGGAACAGACGATGACGGATAAATCCGGAAAAACCGATCGCATCTCCAGAATGGCGCATGAGCAGCAGCAGGACTTTCTCCGACGCTCGTCCCTGCAATTCCTGGAATGCGCCATTCATCTTTGCGCGACGAATATGAGCATTTCCGAACTTGCCGCACGGCTTGAGAAACAGGCGCAATATTTGCGGCAGTTTGGCTAGGGACAGCCACTCCATGCGTCAGCGGCGACCATCGTTTCTTGGGAAGACCCGCCATGCCAAGATTTTTCTTCAATGTAATCAGCGGTAAAAACGTCCTTGATGACCCGGAGGGAAGCGAGCTTCCTTCCCTCGACCAAGCGATCGAAGAGGCGCGCAAGGACGCCCGCGCCTTGATGAGCGAGGCGATCCTGCAAGGGCGTGACATCTCCGAAGGATGCATCATTATCCGTAACAAGCAGCATGACTTACTGAAAGTCGTCCGTTTCACCGATGCGCTGGACCGAAAGGACTGAAAGGGTATCTATAGCGCGACGATCAGGATGAGACGGCGGCGACAATCTGGATAAGACTCTTATGTCGCGGTCGGCACGAAGGTATCATGCTGATTGTCGCTGGCAAGAGTCTCATCGTGTTGTGATTGCCGCTCCGCGACAAACTGGGAAGAGCTTTTGATTGTCGCGAAGGCGGCAGGTCTGCCGCGTTGGCGTTTGGCTTCCATGGCGGAACGTCGCCGATAGCTTTCGACGTTCATTTCAAAGATGGTTGCGTGATGAACAAGTCGGTCCACCGCGGCAAGCGTCATGGCCGGGTCCGGAAAGACGCGGTTCCATTCTCCAAAGGGCTGATTGGCGGTGATCATGATGAAACGCCGCTCATATCTTGCGGAGATGAGTTCGAAGAGCACGCTGGTTTCGGCCTGGTCCTTAGTGACGTAGGCCAGATCGTCGAGGATGAGCAGATCGAACTTGTCGAGCTTTGCGATGGCGGATTCGAGCTGGAGCTCACGCCGTGCGACCTGCAGCTTCTGGACGAGGTCTGTCGTGCGCGTGAACAGCACCCGCCAACCGTTCTCGATCAGTGCGAGGCCAATGGCTGCGGCGAGATGGCTCTTTCCGCCGCCGGGCGGGCCGAACAACAGGATGTTGGCACCTTTGGCGAGCCAGCTATCGCCGGCGGCAATCGCCATGACCTGGGCTTTGGAGATCATGGGCACGGCGTCGAAGGCGAAGCTCTCGAGCGTCTTTCCGGGCGGCAGATGCGCCTCGGCGAGGTGACGTTCGATCCTGCGATGCGCCCGTTCAGCCAGCTCGTGTTCGGCGATGGCCGACAGGAAGCGAGCCGCGGGCCACCCTTCACGATCGGCCTGTTCGGCAAATTGCGGCCACAGCGTTTTGATTGTCGGCAGCCTCAGTTCATTGAGCATGATGCCGAGGCGGGCTTCGTCGATGGTGTTGTGGACGTTCTTCATGCGGCTTCTCCCGCATAGGCAGACCCCATCAGGTCTTCATAGCTATTGAGCGGTGCGAGTTGCACATGAACGGTCGGCAGCTGATCCGGGTCTGGGCCGAAGATCGCTCTCAAGGCCACCAGGTCGGGCAGTTTGCGGGCGTCGAGCGTTCTGGCAAGCTCCTCGGCCAGTTCACGCTCGCAACCGCGATCATGAGCGAGCGCCAGCAATTCGACGGTGATCTTGCAAGCCTGTCGGTCAGGCAGTTGCTCGATGAGAGCGTCGAAAGCCCTTCGATATTCCGGCCGGGGGAAGAGCTTGTCGCGATAGACCAGGTTGAGAAGCGCCATGGGCTTTTTGCGCAGAGAGTGGATGACGTGGTGATAGTTGACGACCTGGTCATGCTTGCCGCTCGCGTGGGCGCGACCTCGCGGCAACGTCAGCAGATGCGTGCCGCCGATGAAGACGTCGAGACGATCGTCAAACAAACGCACACGCAGCCGGTGGCCGATCAAACGGGAGGGGACGGTGTAGAAGACCTTGCGCAAGGCGAAGCCGCCGGTGCGCGACACGGTGACGACCACCTTTTCGAAGTCGGTGGTGCGGCGATCGGGAAGTGCCTGCAGGTGCGGGCGCTCGGCATCGATGCGCTTGCCATGTGCGGCATTGCGGCGGCTGACGATCTCGTCGATGAAGGCGCGGTAGGAGCGGAGATCGTCGAAGTCTCGGGTGCCGCGCATCAGGAGTGCATCGCGGACTGCGTTCTTGAGATGGCCGTGGGAACTTTCGATCGAGCCGTTCTCGTGGGCGATGCCCTTGTTGTTGCGGGTTGGCGTCATCCGGTAATGAGCGCACAAGTCCTCATAGCGGTTTGTCAGATCGACCTTGGCATCGGCATCGAGGTTGCGGAAGGCAGCCGACAGGCTGTCGCTGCGGTGATAGAGCGGCGAGCCGCCAATGGACCACAGGGCGTTCTGCAGTCCCTCCGCCAAAGCGACGAAGCTTTCGCCGCCAAGAATGACATGGGCGTGCTCAAAGCCCGACCAGACCAACCGGAAGTGATAAAGCAGATGGTCGAGCGGTTGACCGGCAATCGTCACGCCGAGGCTGCCCATGTCGGTAAAATCCGACAGCCCCAACCGGCCGGGCTCGTGCGTCTGGCGGAAGATCACCTCCTGTGCCTCACCGTGAATGGCCCGCCATGACCGGATGCGCCGCTCAAGTGTGCGGCGAATGCCTTCGGGCAATTCCGGATGACGCCGCAGCATCTCGTCGTAAACGGCGACCGCACGAATGCCGGGAGCAGCCTTGAGGAGCGGAACGACCTCCGCATCAAAGATATGCTCAAGCGGATCGGGGCGACGCCGACCGCGGGGCGGCTTGTTCTGCGACGGAAGGCGCTGCTCTTTCTCGATGCGGAATGCCGTCGCCCGGCTGATCGACGCCTTCGCGGCGGCGACCTCAACAGAATGCGTTTGTCGATACTTCATGAATAATCTCATCTGATGATCGGTTACATGGCGACCCGGCACAAAGGTGGTTCTCCATTCCAGAAAACCGCCACCGTAGCGGGCCGACCGCAATCATGAGACGCCTAAAAATTGCGCCGCGGCGGGGGTGTAACTCCGGTCGGGCTACGCCCTCCCTTCGTCACACCCCCGCCGCCGAGTCTCATCCTGATTGACGCTGAGTCTCACCTTGATTGTCGCCGCGCAGGTATCATCCATCCGCATACGGGCCATCAGTGTTTCATATTCTCTTTCGGGGACGCCATAGGTCATGTCGGCGACGTCTTCCAGTATGCCGCGATTGACAATGCGGACATTTCCGCGGCTGGCGCGAATGGCATGAATGCCTTCGAGAACATGCAGCTCGTTGGTAATGCCCGGCCGCCGCACGCCAAGAACGGTGGAGAGAAACTCATGGGTAATCGGCAGATCATCCGTATCGAGGCGGTCATGACACATCAGCAGCCAGCGTGCGAGCCTTTCCCGCAGACCATATTGCCCATTTGCAAGCACAAGCTGGCCGGCCTGAAGCAGGCAGATGTTGATATAGCCCAGCAAAAGCTCCCGCAGGCGCGCGTCTTCCTCCATTTCCCGCCGTATTTCAACGGCCGGAATCAGGAAGCCACGACCGCCCACGCCCATGATGGTTTCGTCCGGCGTGGTTTCCGCGCCCAGCAGAACGGGCCAGCCGGTGATGCCCTCTCGCCCAACAAGCACGGCTTCAATGCTTTTGCCGCCGTCATCATGAACAACCGTCGATGCAAGACCGGTTTCGATAAAACAGAGATGAGAAATGGGCTTGCCAGCGGCAACGAGCCGATGTCCCGCCGGCAGATCCACGGGCTCCAGCCGGGACGCAAGCTGCGACAGGCGTTCTGTGCCGAGGGTCTTCAACAATCGGTTATAAACAAGAAAATCTGATCCAAGCATAGCGGTTCGCCCGGTTCGCCCCTCTGCTCGAAAACATCAACCTGCGGCAGTCATATTAGCAGCGGAAAATCTCATGAAAACAGTGAGTACGTTTTCGTACGAATTGGTAGAACGGATCGTTCCTGCACCGCAGAATGGCCGCAAGTTCAAATTTTGACCGATTTTTCAGGCAGCATTATACATCGAAACCCGGTCATTGGGTATGTGGACCCCAACCGTCACGGAAGGGGGAGATGGCCGTATCAGCGGGGAGCCACCACCTTGGCACGAAGCACGCGCAAAAACCGTCCGCCACCCGCCTTCCAGCCCGAAAGCGCCGGTGCGCGCTCACTTAGCGCTTTGCGCAAGGAAGCGGAAAGCTGTGAAAGATGCGATCTCTACAGGAACGCTACCCAGCTTGTTTTTGGCGACGGCGACACCCGGGCGCGCGTTGTCCTCGTCGGCGAACAGCCCGGCAATGAAGAAGACCTGAAAGGACGGCCTTTCGTTGGTCCGGCCGGCCGCCTGCTCGACGAATGCCTCAAAGAAGCGGGTGTGGATCGTTCGCAATGTTATGTGACCAACGCCGTAAAACATTTCAAATTCGAGCAGCGTGGGAAACGACGTCTGCATGCCCGCCCGAACGGCGGGGAGGTGCAGCGCTGCGCCTGGTGGCTGGGTGCAGAACTGCGGCTTGTCGAGCCAGACCTTATCGTGGCGATGGGCGCCACGGCCTTTTACGCGCTGACGGGACGCGCAAGCGGCGTGACGAAGAAACGCGGGCATGTTCTTTTGACGCCGGGCGGCACACGCCTTCTCGTCACTATCCATCCGTCTTATCTGCTGCGCCTTCGCGACCGGCAGGAGGCGGATCGACAGCACCGCGCCTTCGTCTCCGACCTGCACAAAATAGGCGAAATCCTTGACGCGACGACTTAGTGAAACCGGCCTGCCGCAATCGCCCCAACGTGAGGAACAAGCTTTTCCCATCGTGGTTAGGTGCGACCGAACAGGGAGGCTTGAACACCATGGAAAAGAGCATCGAATACCAGATCATCGCGCATGAGAACGGGTGGGCCGTTGTCGTCTCTGAGGTCATGAGGGCAGTTTACCCCAGCCGCCATCTGGCTTTGGCGGCTGCGAAGCTGCTGGAGAGCAATGTGGTCCCAACGCACGAGGCGGAACGCCTTGCTGCGACCGCCCATCTGACCCTGACCGACACCACGGCACCGAACCGGTTGCGCACCTCCCTGCAACTGATGGTGGCTGTGCCCTATCAGGTGGATATTCCCTTGCGGCGAAGAAGCGAAGAAGTCTGCTTTCCATCGATCGGCAGCTTCGATCTGGTAGCTGGCAAAGTATAGACCGGAACCGGTCCCGGCCTCGCCTCACACCGCGCGGCCGGGATGTGTTCCTGTCAGAAAATAGAGTGCAATCGCAACAGCGAGGGCAAATATGACCAGCGTATAGACCATCATGGTTTTCCACGTCCGTTTGCGCCCTCGAAAATCGCCATCATCTATGCCGATGGGCGAGAATTTCGAGTCGAGCCTTTCACTTAACGGTCGGTTCATATCCTGTTCGGGCCTGATGCTTTCCCGCGGCTCATCAGCCATGTCATTATTTTTCCCCGCCATCGGATACCTCCCCTATGGATGAATACAAGTTCGCATGGACTGACCTAAAGACGGATTTGATCGGTGGAAACGGCTTTATGGCTCACGCCCGCCTCCAGGCACGCGGCAATCAGGTGTTCCCGCGCAACGGTTGAGGAGCCATTTCGCAACAGAGCGAGTCGGCAACTCCTGAGGGCAAGACGATAGTGGACACCGGTTTTTACCGGCCAGTGTTCTTCCAGCAGAGAGATTGCCTCTTTCATGTCGGCGATCAGAAACTGCCGGCTGACCAGCGAAATCTCAAGCGCACCGGCACCGATCAGCGGAATGGTGGTCATTGTCTTATCTTCCCTCGCTAACACCGGCTCGCATCTCGAAGAAGGAGATCCTTCCAATCCGGAAGACGCCCCAACCCCGCTCATGCGCAATTGTTCCGCCGCAAGACGCTAGAACATCAGATCATTACCTCTCGAATTCGAGTATTGGCCGCTGTTTTTCGGGATCAATTTCTGACATTGCAGCACTCCCCTCGCGCTTATTTGATAAATTCAGTGACCGGGCGGCTGAAATCGTCTTGCTCAGGCGTTATGGTGGGGAACAGGCACACGCATGCCGATGGGTGTGCGAGGAGTAAAGCATGCAGACCGTTAAACGCCTCACCATCGCAATCATCGGCATGACAGATACTGTTACATCGGAAATCCGAATGGCGTGGTTTCATGCCCAAATCGGCCTGGAGGGGCCCTACTCGGCCAGCTTCATTGAAAGTGAAGACGCTCTCAAATTTGCCGCGGCGATTATTGACGTTCGTTACGAGGCGGACGTCATGCTGCGTCTCACCGAACAACTGGACGAAGAGGCAATTCCTTATCTTTTTTTCGTGCCAGAGACGGTTATTGACAGCGAGCCGGGACCTTTTGTCCTCTCCGCACGTTCGGAAGACATCGAAAACATTGTTTCCGCTTTGATGGCGCAAGGAGGGGGCATCAGACATTAAAAGCGAGGCACGTGTTATGCTGAAACAAGCCGGGGGCGATGGCGAAGCGAATTTTCTGCTTTCTCTTCTGCCAGATGACATCAGGCGTGAAGTAACGGGCGTCTGCATACCCATCAAGCTCGCATTGGGCGATGTGCTGATACCCGCCGGCGCGCCCGTCGAGCGTGTTTTCTTCCTGTCATCCGGGATTGCCTCCGTCGTGGTCGTCACCAAATCGGAGCGCAAAACCGAAGCGGGGCTTGTCGGGAGAGAGGGATTTGTACCGACAGGGGCTGTCGCCGGCGCGGAAACAAACCTGACTGAAATCGTGGTACAGGCTCCCGGCGAAGCCCTTTTCATGGATATGCGGTCGTTTGAAGCGCTTCTTGAAAAATATCGGGTCTTTTTCGACATTCTTGTCTGTGCCCTGCACATCTCAAGAACGCAGGTGGAATACACGGCGTCTTCCAATGCCACCCAGTCCGTAACGGAGCGGCTCGCCCGCTGGCTGCTGATGTGCCACGACCGCGTAGAAGGCAATCAGCTGCCACTGACCCACGACTTTTTGTCCACCATGCTGGCCGTCAGGCGCGCAAGCGTAACGGACGCCCTCCACCTTCTCGAAAGCCATGGGTTCATTCGTTCCGAAAGGGGAAGAATTACGATCAGGAACCGCGAGATGCTCGAGACCTATGCGCGCGATCTCTACGGCATGCCTGAAGAGGAAAGCAATCGTATATTCGCCCGCTTTCTGCCCGAATACCAGTCTGAAATCCCGCTTGGCGACCTCGTCATTGTCGAAAGCAGCGGGGTTCGGTAGTCCGGACGGCCTTCTCAATCGTCGTTCGGTACGCTTCCGAACATTTACGTTTGGCCATTTCCCTATAGTATGGATTCATCTTCCCTCACGCTGTGAAATGCAGGACGCGTTTCAAGGAGGTGAAATGCACGCCAATCACGAGTACCAGAGTTCCGGAATTTTTCTGAACGAAGACATCAACATCGTTAAGGCAGCCTACGAGAATGTTCTGTCCGCAGAACGCGACCCGGCTTTGTGCCGGGCAGACGTCGCCCGCTATGTCCTGAAAATGTATGATCGCGGCGTTGTCGATCCCCTGAAACTTCAGCGGCTCGCAACTCTCTATTTTCGAACCAAATTGCTTGTCGGCTGATTTTCCGGCCTTACCCCGCTGTCGTTCGCCTTGGTCTCAGGTTCGGTGACGTCTGAAAGGACGTTCCTCTACGGTTTCGGATAATCGCGTACCTCGTCATGCCAAGGGACAGGGGAACAAACCTGCGCAAGCATGGTTCGGGTGGCTCCACTGAACTCATGCCGGACGAGGTATAACATGACCAGGAAAACCCTCCCCATTCCCGAAGAGAACAGAAGCCAGCAAGGGCCCGGCGACAACGACCGTCTGAACACGGAAGAAACCTCCGCCGTCAAGGAACAGAAGGTTTCAACCCAGACCGGGAGGCAGGCAAACATAAAGATAAACACGACACATCAAGGTCACCACCAAGACAGGTAGCGCCCACCAGTCTGCGGCGCCCGGCTGGCTGTCACCAGCACTCAGTCCAGATTTCGACGTAGCGACTCCCTCGCCCTGTTGACGCGGCTTTTGATGGTGCCCACACGGCAGCCGCAGATGGCGGCGGCATCGGAATAACTCGTCCCTGCCGCCACGAGCAGCAGAGCTTTTTTCTGGTCCTTGTCGAGATGGCGGATAGCCCGCATGACCTCCTGATGCTGCACACGCCATTCCTGGCTGGCAGGGGTAGACATGGATTGCTCGATACCGACCGGCAAGCCAACGCATTCACGCCTCGACACCTTGTAGCGGGTGCAGAACGTGTTGCGCAAAATGGTGAAGAGCCATGATTTCAACGCCGTGCCGGGGGTAAAACCATGCAGAGCCCGAAGCCCCCGCAACATCGTCTCCTGAACGAGATCGTCAACATCCTCCTCATTTCTGACGAAGCGGCGCGCAAAAGCCGTCAGGGCCGGCGCCAGTTCCGCAATACCGATGCGCAACACCTCCAGCTGCGCTTCACTCAATGTGTTTTCGGAAACTCCACTCACAGCGTGCTTGGCCATTTTCCCATCCTTTCACCATGGGAAATGTCTCGGCGGACGCTTAGTTGCTGTACGCCAACGTACAATGGCGAAATCAATGGAGATTTCGACGGCGTCGATTGGAAAACCGCAGGCGCGCGCGATACTTTAGATAGGACAGTTGGTTTCAGACCTCATCCGCGCGCCCGGGCGGTTGCCTCCGCCACCTCTGTTCGATCATGCGTTCCGCGTTCTTTCTCGCCTGTTCCCGGTCCCGGCGGCTTTCTTCACTATCACCGGAACGGGCATCGTCCGTACCGGGCTCCGGCTGGGTGTCCTTGTCGGGTCGGTTCATCGCTTCATCTCCGCTTATGGTTACAGGAATGACGGATCCGCTATCCGGCAGGTCTTCTAACCGCAGCGTCATGGAGAGGTTCCGATCTTGCTGAGGCATTGAGGGAACAGCGGTGCTGTAAAACTGTTAGGAAGGGATCAAGGAGGACGTCATGAACAAGAACGACAAGCTGAAGCAGATTCACAAGGACAGCGAACCGCAATTTGCGCGCGGGAAGAAAACCTCGAAAAACAACGGCGTGGCGAGCGCGAAGCCAAGGGTTATCACCGGTTCGGACGACGCAACGGTCAACAGACTGCCGCCCGGCGTCAAGAAACCCGAGAAGGACTGGGATTTGAACTACGACGAACGAGATACCAGCGAGGGCAATTTCCAGGGTTAATCCGGTCGCACACCACAATCTTCACCGAGCCAGGTCCTCGATCGCAAGTTCGATGGATTGTGGCTCGGCGCCTTCTTTTGTCTGCACTCTCAAGACGCTGCCGGTGTTCAGCACGCCCTCGAGCACCGTCCGCTCCCCCACTATGATCTTAATCACCTTGGGACTGGCCGCCTCGATATTCAGGCTGTTGCTGGTTTCGTGATCAACGGTTTGGGCCACGGTGGAGCCTCCGGTTCATGTGAAGATAGGCGGCCTAACTTCGCTCGGGCAAGCTTGTTCCTTTTCTTCGGTCAAGACGTACGGTCAGCCCATCATCAAAACGGCGGAACCTTGGCGACAGACCGCTGGCTGCTTTAGGCTCCAGACTCAATTGATCCACCATGTGACGATAGCTGCGATGTAGCAGGTTGCGGCGAAGTTGATCATGAGCTTGTCGTATCGGGTTGCGACACGCCTCCAGTCCTTGAGACGGCAGAATGTCCGCTCGATGATATTCCGTCTTCGGTAGCGACCGGGTCGAACGGTCTGATCCTCTTTCGGGTTGGATTATTGGGAATGACTGGTTCCGTGCCGCGTATTATCAGGAAGCTGCGCAAGGCGTCGCTGTCGTAAGCCGTATCTGCGGCGCAGAGCCGTGTTGGCGGCAAGGGCTCAAGGAGCGGGATGGCAACGGGTGCATCACCGCGTTGCCCAGGCGTTATTCGCAACGCAACTGGACGGCCGCAACCATCGACAACAGCATGGATTTTTGTCGATCTGCCGCCTCTCGATCGACCGATTGCTTCGCCATCCGCCCCCCTTTTCCGCCAGCGGCAGAACGGTGTGCTTTTGCGGTAGTGCTATCGATCATATGGATGTCCCGATCGCTCGTTTGCACCAGAGCTTCAAACAGTCGCCGCCATATCCCTCTAGCTGACCAGCGATGGAAGCGATTATAGACCGTTGTCGAAGGCCCGTAGCAGGATGGACAATCCTGCCACCGGCAACCGGACCGCAAGACGTGGATGATCCCGCTGATGACCCGGCGGTCGTCAGTACGATGAGCGCCGGGTTGGTTGGTCGGAAGCAGCGGCGAAATCACCGCCCACTGATCGTCATCAAGCCAGAATTCGCCTGCCATGGTCAAACACTCCTGCTTCTGCAGGCAATGAATCATGGATAGCTAATCCCATCAACAATTTGATTGGGTTTCGAGCCTAGCCGATCGCCCGAAGCAATTCTGATATTAGGGGCCCATGAACCGCGAAGCGGACTGCCTGGGAAGCGCCGCAAGGAGTGTCGCCGTATCGCACACCTGCAACTGCGTCGAAAAACGGCCGGACAGCAGTTTCAACGCCGCATCGTGCGTCGCATCCCTTCCGCTACAAAGCGCGTCTTCGACCAGAATGACGTAAAAACCCTGGTCTATCGCTCCCAGAACGGTGGCGAGAACGCAGACATCTGTTTCGCCGCCGGTAATCACCAGTGTTGAAACCCGTTCCTCCCGCAGGATGTCGCCAAGGCCTCCATGCAGCCAGGGGGAGTACACGCTTTTACGAAAGATACGGGCGGGCGGTATGTAGCGCGACAGCGCTGGTATAACACCGATCAGTTCCGGGGCCAGCGACTGCTGCGTCATCATCGGCCATTTTTCATAATAGGCCCGCCATGCACCGGGGGCCTGCTCGACAGATTTCGGCGGCACAAAACAGGTGAAGATGCATCGGGCGGGGTCGCCTTGAACCACAGCCTCCACCTCCTCGCTGATGCGGTCCATCCATTCGACATGCCATGGCGTATCCTCGGCGAAAACGCGTTGCATGTCGACGCACAGGTGCCGCCAGTCTCCCTCGGCAGAAAACTCGATCAATTCCTCCTCCCTATCCGCCGGTCTCACTGTGAGGAGCGGCAACGGGTTTCGATTCCGGCGACCCGCGGAAGCGCAGGAAGATGGAGAGAACGACGAGAACCGCGGTCGAAAGAAACTCGGATTGCCAGTTCTGAAAGGATTCAAACCAGAATTCCACACTTCCCAGATGCGCAAATAGCGTTGTCTCGGGCTCACCGTGCATGGCGGCTTCCACTGCCCCCGCGTCAGCGCTGTATTTCAGATGGAGAACAAAACTGACGATGAAAAGGAAGAACAGCGCCAATCCCAGAGAATAGGAATAGAGGGCGCGGATAAATCCCCCTGCTTTCACCGGCCAGGGCGCCTCGGGATCACCTGCTTTTTGTGCGGGATCTTCATCCTGCGATGCAGCTTTATCGGGGTCCCTGGATTCCGACGAGCCTCTCTGAAAAAGAAATGCGGTCAGCATGACATATGCCGACATCTGGAGAAATTCGCTCTCCCAGTTTTCGAACAGGGCGGAAAGAAAATGGCCGCTCTTTGCGTAGGAAAGAAGCGTCAGGGGCATCGCCTGATGCTGCGCAAGCTCCTCGTTGTAAACGACCCAGCCGGTCGCAAGCATGCCACCGATTGTCAACAGGGAAGTCAGGACAAGGACAATCGTCAATCCATTGTCGCGAAAGAGCCTCATGGTTCAGCCTCGCATGAAAGAGACAACTGTAAAATTGGAAGTGCCGCCGGTATCGGCGGCACGTCCGCGTGACGGCTCATGCCGCCTTGGATTTAGCCTTCACGTTGGCGCGTGCCTGGGCAAGCGAAGAGAGGGCCGTATCCGTTGCGCTTTCCTCGCCCAGCGTCTGTTCGAACAGTTTAGCGGCTTCCTTCATGCCGAGTTCGACCGCCCATGTCTTCAATGTGCCATAACGGGTGATCTCGTAGTGCTCCACGGCCTGCGCCGAAGAAATCAGCCCGGCATCGAGCGCGGGAGAGCCCTTGAACTCCTCCATGATTTCCTCGCCTTCCGAAATAATGCCCTGGATCGCTTCGCAGGTCTTGCCGCGTGCCGGCTTGCCGAGCAACTCGAAGACATTCTGCAATCGCTCCACATGAACCTCCGTCTCGTCCCTGTGCTTTTCGAATGCCGCCTTCAAATCCGCTGACTGCGCAGCCCGCGCCATTTTCGGGAGCGCCTTGAGAATCTGGCGTTCCGCGAAATAAATATCCTTCACCGTATCGAGGAAAAGGTCTTCCAATGTCTTCTCAGCCATTTTTAGTCTCCTGTTGCTTGGTGGTGAGTGAGAGTGGGTGTTTCACTGCTTATCGACGGGCACGGAGGCCTTGCCGAGTTTGAGCGACGGTTCGCGCGCCCAGACTCGAAGTTTGCCGAGCTCTGATACGAAGGCAGCCAGTCCTCCTTCACCCGGCAATGGCAGCATGCCTTCATCCATGACATCGGCAATTCCCGCTTTTTCCAGTAACGGTAGCGCCGACTGGTCGTAGCCAATGAATTTGCAGTGCTGGAACGCATCGGCGACGAAATCCCGCGCAGTTGCCTCCTTGATCAGCTCATCGATGGCCGCCGCCGATGTCAGCAGCGCCACCGCATCGAAAAGCACCGAAGGCCCGCCATCAATCATGTGATGTGCCTCGACGTAGGTGCCGTCCGACGCCGTTACCCCGCCGACCTTGGGCGCGATAAGCTCGAACACAGCTTTTTCTGCGTCGACCGCTTTGGTCAGCCCCTTCAGCAGCTTGGCGTCTACGCCGTCGGTAATGAGAATGCCGAGCTTGCGACCCTCGAACCGTTTGGGACCCCGTTGAACGATGCTGAGCGCCGGCGACGGCTCCAGATCCTGACGGGTTGGCATGGCGGCATCCGCCGGTTTCGGCATGGCTTGCAGGCCAAGCTTCTGCGCCACCGTCGCGGCAAGCGTTGCGTCGATATTGAGAAGATGCGCGACCATCCTCTCACGAATGACGGGAGTTTCCACCTTGCTGAGTTCGAAGGTGAGCGCCGATGCGATATGACGTTGTTCAGGTGGCGTCTGGCTGATGTAGAACTGGCGCGCCTGACTATAGTGATCGGCGAAACTTTCCGGCCGCAACCTTGCCTTGGCGCCCTGCTCCTCGGCAGGGAAATGCCGGAATCCACGCGAGGGCGATTCCCTTGGCCCTTCCCCGAACGAATTTGGCTGATAATTCGCCCGTCCGGTCGGATTGCGCATCGCCATATGGCCATCCTGCTGGAAATGCGCGAAAGGACACTTGGGCGCATTGATGGGCAAATGCGTGAAGTTCGGCCCGCCGAGACGCTTCAGCTGCGTATCGAGATAGGAAAAATTCCTGCCCTGCAGCAGCGGATCATTGCTGAAATCGATGCCCGGCGGCACGTTCTGCGTCATGAACGCCACCTGTTCGGTCTCGGCAAAGAAGTTGTCCGGCATACGGTCGAGGACAAGCCGGCCGACCGGTTTCGGCGCCAATATCTCCTCGGGAATGATCTTGGTGGGGTCGAGAACGTCGAAATCGAAGCTGTCGGCGAAATCCTGATCAAAAAGCTGAACCTGCAGCTCCCATTCCGGAAAATTGCCGGACTGGATCGCCGCCCAAAGATCGCGCCGGTGAAAATCGGGATCGGCGCCGTTGATCTTGACCGCCTCGTTCCACGCTACAGACTGCAATCCGAGTTTCGGCTTCCAGTGAAACTTCACGAAGGTCGATTGCTCCTTCGCGTTGATGAAGCGGAAGGTGTGCACCCCAAAACCTTCCATGAACCGGAAGGAGCGCGGAATGGTCCGATCCGACATGATCCACATGACCATGTTCATGCTTTCGGGCGTGAGGCTGATGAAATCCCAGAAGGTGTCATGTGCGGTTTGCGCCTGCGGAAAGGCGCGATCAGGCTCCTGCTTGGCGGCATGGATGAGATCCGGAAACTTGATCGCATCCTGAATGAAGAAGACGGGAATGTTGTTGCCGACAAGGTCCCAGTTTCCCTCCCTGGTGTAGAGCTTCACGGCAAAACCGCGCACATCCCGCGCAAGATCGGCCGACCCTTTGTTGCCGGCGACGGTCGAGAACCGCACGAAGGCCGGGGTCTTTTCACCCGCCCGCTGGAAGAGATCAGCCTTGGTATGGGCGGCAAGGGAGTCGTAAGTCTCGAAATAGCCGTGTGCGCCGTAACCACGGGCATGAACCACACGCTCGGGGATTCTCTCGTGATCGAAATGGAAAATCTTCTCGCGGAAATGGAAATCATCCACGACAAGCGGCCCGCGAGGACCAACTCGAAGAGAATTCTGGTCGTCTGCAACCGGCCCGCCCTGCGCGGTCGTTAGCACGGGCTCGTCGCCGGCCGCAGTCTGGTGCAGTTCGCCGCCATCCCCCCGAACAAGCTTCTGGTCGTGAATGGTGGCGGTGGCGGATGATGAGGTGGAATCTGGTTTTCTGGCCATGTCAGCTCCTACAAGGCGTTGACCGGGGGCGACGGCAAAACCACGCCCCCGGATTGACGGGTGAGTTCGTCAAATTGCGGAGCGACGGTACCGGTTACGCTCCTGCTCAACGTCTTCCGGCGCAAAGGGTCTCGACGCCTCGTCGAAGCCCGTCCAGCCCTGTTCGCGATAGGCCGCGCGGCGTTCCGCAGGGTCGACCCAGCCCTGCCGCTTGAGCACGGCCTCGGCCTCCGGCACCAGATTATCTTCGACGCGGGCGGTGACCAGCGTACCGCCCCTGCGCACCCCTTCGGCGTAAAGATTGGCATCCTCTTCGGAAACGCCCGAACGGGTCATGGCTCCGATAAGCCCGCCGGCAGCGCCACCGGCAACGGCGCCGCCCGCTGCGCCGACCGCTGTTGCGGCAAGCCAGCCCGCTGCAACCACCGGCCCCACACCGGGGATCGCCATCAATCCCAGCCCCGTCAGCAGACCGCCCGCGCCACCGACAAGTGCGCCGATGCCAGCACCTGTGCCTGCGCCCTCCGCTGCGTTGGAATCGGAATCCTCTCCATGCCGCCTGTCGGCGTTGCTGCCAACGATGCTGATATCGCTTGACGGCACGCCCGCTCTTTCCAGTTCGGAAACGGCGGCACTTGCATCATCATAGTCGTCGAAAAGTCCGGTTACGGTTCTCATGTCACTTCTCCCAAAATCCTGCGCGCCTCACTTGGCGACGACGTTGCCCTGATAATCGAGCGCTATGGCCACGGTCTTGCCGCCCTTCATGCCCGATGCCATCCACACACCCTTGTCGTCTTTCGTCAGGTCCTTGACCTGCGTGTAACCGGCCTCTTCCATCCTCTGTTTGGCCTGCGCTTCAGTGAAGCTATTGGCGCCCTCCACCGGAGCCGTGGGATTATTGGCACCCGGTGTCGCGACAGCCGGCGTATCGCCACCCGGATTGGCGGTTGGCGTCTGCTGGGCGAAAGCCGACAGCGCACCGCCGCCTAAGAGCAACGCAACGAAAACAGTTTTCTTCATTTGGATTTTTCCTCCGCTAGGATCATGGATTGCGAGCCTCCCTTTCGGGAGTTTCCTCCGAGAGACGGGAAACCCATCTCGGGCCGGCATGAACGCCTCTCGAACAAACCGACATGCAGAGAGTTCCGAAAATAATTATCGGCAGGGGAGAATGCCGCCTCACATGATGATCGCCTTACCCGCGACGCCGGACGGGGCATGGTGAGGAGTAGCAGCCGTTTTATACGACGTCCTTGGCGGAAAAGCCGGCAGTGCCGGCCTGATAACGTCAGTCCTTGTCGCCCGGATATTGACTGTTCTTAAGGAGCAGAGCCAGGTGCACCGTGTTGCGCACAAGCATGCTGACCATGGCTTTAACGGCGTCCGGCGTTTCATCGAGATCGACGAAATTCTTCGAACCCATTGCTTCTCCCACCCAGTAAGCAACCGCATTTGCGGGAATAGTGAAGCCGACATCATTCAGGGCCTGGAAAAGTTCCGCCGAAACATGATGAGCACCGTCTTCATTTCCGACGACCGCCACCGCGGCGACTTTCCCATAGGAAACCATACGCCCCTGCTCGTCGGTCTCGTCCAGAAATGCATCCATGCGCTCCAGCACTCTTTTGCACACGTTCGAGGGCTGTCCGAGCCATATCGGCGTTCCAAACAGAAGAATATCGGCTGCAACGATCTTTTCACGGATGGCCGGCCAGGCGTCCCCCTCGCCTTCATCGGACGTAACGCCGGCCTTGATGTCATGATCGGCAAGCCTGATCGTCTCGGTTTGCACATCATGATCGCCGAGTTCCCGAAGGATCAATGTCAGCAGTTTTTCGGTCGACGACGGCTCTGCCGACGTGGAAGACTTGAGTGTCGCATTTAATGCGAGGACCTTGGGAGACATGATAGCTCCTTCTGTCAGCGGGCTTTGCCGCATGTTGGTGTGGGTGACTGTGTCCCGGCGACAGGAGACGGTCACCGCCGCCGCCAGCTGGCAAACCGTCTGACCTAACGCCGGGAAAGCAGTCGCGCCATGGCGTGATGCGGAGGCGGCTTCTCGCCTTCAGGCCCGTTTTCCTTTTCCAGCCGGGCGCGAATCTCCTCTATTTCGTCTTCCGTGAGATGCTCGATCCCGATAAAATCAGCGCGTGCCTGCTCCACGGCCCTCAGGAGTTCGTCCAGCTTTGCTTCCATCGCTGCAGAATCCCGGTTCTGCGAATTCTGCACGAGGAAAATCATGAGGAAGGTGACAATGGTGGTGCCCGTGTTGATGACCAGTTGCCAGACCTCCGAAAAGCCAAACAGCGGCCCGCTTGTTCCCCAGACGATGATCGTGCCGAGCGCCACGACAAACGCAGTTGGCGACCCGGAAAAGGACGCGGTACGGCTGGCAAAAAGGGTGAAGAACTTGTTCATAGCGTGCTGCACTTTACCGCTGACGCCGATTCCGACGCAAAAACGCACCTGTCGTATTGTCTAAGAACGTCGGCTCGACAACGTGCGCTGCATTTAAGTTGGCACTAACAAAGGAAAAAGCAGATGGTTCCGAGGTTAGAGGCCAGACGGAAGTGAGCAGCCTCCAACTTTGCTTATGCATTAGGACAAAGCGGGACTAAGTTCGCTTAACGCTTGTCGTTATTTCATAAGTCCAGAAACACAAAAAACCCGCTGATTTGTCGTAAGCCCACGGTGAGAGCCGACTTGCGAGGTTGATGCGAACATCGGAAGCCCCTAACGACCATGCAATCATCGCAGCCGCCCGCTGCCGATCGCCATGCAGACTTTCCTGTTTAGCTCCGCGCTCGACCAGCTCGAAAGCATCGCCGCACTCTTCGTCTCGATCACGCAACTCGCAATCGGACTTGGTGCGTTGTTCGGCGGCCTTGCCGTCAATGGTTTCGGCGTTCCGAACGCACTGTGGCACGGAGCTGCAAGCGCACTGCTGACCACGGGGCTTATCTCTTCGATCAGAAAAATCCATTGAAGCGCGAGCCTGCGGCGGTGGCCGTTGCAGGTTTCCAGATGGAAGGGACTTCAATATGATCAGGACCTGCTGAGACTGAAAGAGGAAGGCATGTTATCTGCAATAGTTACGGTGACGGACTAGCACGTATCTCAATGAACATCACCGATCCAGCCACGTCGGTGTCTATCAATCCTTTAGTCGATGCTCTACGACAACTTACGCATTCATCCCGCACTTCGATTTTTCCCTTCGTTTCAGCGCCGCAGCTCACCGTCCGTTAGGATTTTCAGCACGGCCTTTTCATCCATTGCCTGGGCATCGAACAAGGCCTTTGCGAGCGCATGGAAGGTGGGCCTGCGTCGTCTGAGGATCGTCTCTGCCCGGTCGAGCGCCGCTACTAGCCTGGCATGAACGCGAGCCGCCAGCTCGGGTTCACGGTCGAACACCGCGCCCGGATCGCGATGCGGCCGATAGAGCAGCGGATGCTCAGGTCCGAAGCCAAGGGTGCGCTCCATGTCGAAGGCGAGCCGCGTGGCCCGCGCCAGATCACTGTCGTCGGAACCACCGGAGCCGCTAGAGACACGTTTCAGCACCAGTTGCTCGGCAGCCCGCCCGGCCATCAGCATGGTCAGCATATGTTCGTACCAGTCGCGCGTGTCGGTGGCCCAGACGTGGAAGCCGACGAGATTGTAGCCGCCCTCGCCGGAATCGATATTGAGGCCGCGAACAGGTCCGAGATCAAGCGCATGATGCACGACCGCGTGACCCGCCTCGTGGAAGGCGAAGCGCCAGCGCAGATTATAAGGCACGGGCGGCCGATGACCGCGGATGCCCTCTTCGATGTCTTCATAGCGGATCGCCCGCTTGCCACGCCGCGCCTTCAACCGCGCTTCGCGGACGATGCGTTCGATATCCGCCCCCGTCAGCCCCATCGCCCGCGTGGCGAGACGCCGCAGGATCGCATCGGCGGAATTGGCGTGTTGCGCGGCTGCCGATAGTTCCGATGCGTTGGTGTTCTGCGGCTCCGTCATCGGCTGGCTCCCTTCCGTTCACTTTCTGCGTCTTCCTCCAGATAGTCGGCAACGATCTTCTTCAACGAGAATCCGTCATCGGTTTCCGACCGGACGCCCGCTACCGACCCCCGGATCAGCGCTGTCACATCGTCACCGAGATGATGGGCCAGGATTTCGGCCAGCGTCGGGATATCGGGCCTGGGGATTTCGATATGGGTCTCCAATCGTCCGGATCGCCTGATGGCCTCGTCGATATGATCGGGCCGGTTGGTGGCGCCGACGACGATCAGACCCTCGTTCTTGACAGCGCCATCGAGCAGTTCCAGCGCCTTGTTGACGACGGTATTCCAGTAATCGGCATATTCCCGCTCGGCTGGCTGCCTTTTGCCGATGCCGTCGATCTCGTCGACGAACAGGATCGCCGGCGCCATGGCCCGCGCTTCGACAAACGTCTTGCTCATCCTGTCGATCACGTCGTTGAGATGACCGCCCTGCAGCCAGGTCGAGACGGATGTGACGATCAACGGGATTTGCAGGCTGTTGCACAGCGCCCGGGCAAAGGTCGTCTTGCCGGTTCCGGGCGGACCGGACAGCAGCAGCTTGGTGCTCATCTCCGACCAAGCGAGGATGCTCGCGCGGTAGTCATCCAGATCTGCCTTGAGATCGAGCGCCCAATCCTTTGCCTTTCCGTATCCGGACAACGCTTCGATCACGACAGGGGATCTGCTGCGGATCTCGTCGACCTCGGCCGCAGGCTCCGGCTGGATCACTTCGGCGCCTGACGGCTTGTCCTTCTTCCAGCGACCGTTGCTATCAGTGTCGGACGGCTTCGACTGCTCGTGCGAGCCTTGGGGTTTCTCGGTGGATGTGCTCGACGATGCCGATCCGGATGCCTTGTCGTGGCTCCCGCCACCACTGTCCTCCTCTTCCTCGAAGTCACCGCGATTGCGCTCAATGAGCGTGGCAAGGACATGCAATACGTCCCTGATATGCCGCCCAGGACGAAACGCAAGGACCAGATCCTCGAGCGACAGCCAGCGCGCATCGGAATCCGACGGCAGGCCGAGCTTATCGATTGCTTCGTCCGGGTAAAGCACATCCACCAGATCGGCGACGAACCTCCGGTCGAGCTTTCCCGTTTCCAGCGACAGGTCGGCGGCAATCTGCAGCAACGAGGGAATGTCCGACCGTTTTTCCGCGATGGCGAGCACTGACAAGTCGCGGGACAGCGCGCTGAGCATCCGCCGGCGCAGGGCATTGCCCGTGACACGATGCACGCCCGCGCCCGAGAAGGTCATAAGAGGCCTGCGTGTCTCAGCTTCGAGGACATCGAAGTGATCGTCGTTGAACATGTGATCGGACTCGATGATTGCGAACGGGCCGCCCGGTACCAGCCGGGATTTTTCCAGGAGCCGCAAAACTTCCCGCTCGAAGCCTTCGAGTGGCGCATGGAGGGTGACGACCGGTGTCACACGGGTCAGCGTATAAACGATCTCTCGAAGCGACCGTCCGCTACTGCGCACCGCGCGGGCAAGAACCAGGGTTGCAACGATTTGACTGACCAGTGGCGAGGCCGCCGCCCGATCCACCAGGCCGACGGCGTAGGTACGCCGATCGATACTGTTGCCCAGCACTGCGTCTTGTGCGATTGCGCTACGACGCGCCCGAGGGAGGGCCACGAGTTGCGAGGCGAACGGCGGATGAATGATCCCGGCGGTCACGACACCATCGCCAGCAGAGCCAGCCGTCTGATTGCCGGTTTCCTTCGGTGGGATAAGCCAGTCACCAAAATTCCGCCGGAACCAGGTATCGTCACGGATCGGATCGCCGGTCAGTCGTGTCGTGTCAAAAGCCGGGCTGTAGCGGCAGGTGAGATGACCATCGACATCGACGATCTTACTTTCCAGAAGACCGTTGCGCAGCGCCATCTGGCGTGCCTCGCGACGGCTAAGATGACGAAGGCGGCGGATAAACAGTCGGGCGAGCTTATCCATCAATCCGACCTCCCGTCTCCGCGGCAATAATTGCCGTTTGGGCGTTCTGCACCGGATCGCGCGGACGCGTCCTACCACGTCGCCGCCCGCCAATGACACCGGGCTTCGTGATCCGCGCCAACACACGCTCGCGCGGCGAACGACGCGACGGATGCGCGTCAGCCGACGAACCGGTCGAGACAGACAGGCTCAGGTGTTCGTTCCGGGACCGATCGAGATGCCGGTTGCGGCTCCGCAGCCAGTCGAGCATCAGGCGGCATGCCGCATTGCCGCCGTCGGCGACTGCACTCAACCGCAGCATCAGAGGTTCCGGCACAAGGCCACCCAGAAGAGGACCCTGTCGAACGAAGGCGAGCGCCAACCCGATCAGAACGGCGGGATCGTCGCGATCGCTCGAACCGCGATCCAGATCATCGGATTGGATAGGAGGGATATTCGCGAGCCTGCTGCGAAGGCAGGGCGACGCAACGGTATCGGTCGTGACCGCTTCGCAACGGAAGCCGGCCACAGACGGGCTGTGGGTATCGATGGACATGAGAGTCTCCTTGCCGGAGCGCATCGCATCCGACGTTCGCGGAATGGAAAGGAATGGGGGAAGCGGGCCACGCGCTTCACGCGCGGCCGCGATCAGTGCCGTTAGGCTAGCGGCTCGTCAGTGCCGGCGCGGACGGCGGGCGAAGCCGACCCGGATGCGGACCGGTTCGGGCTCGTCGTCCTGATCGTCGAAGCAACCGAGATGGTCGTGACCGTCGTCCTCTTCATCCGCAGCCATGGCCCGCTCTTCCTCGTAAGTGCGGGCCGGACCGTTCAGAGCGATCAGCGGGTTTGCGATAATGGCAGCGGCGGGCGCCGTATCCAAGCTGGGCATTGCCACCACACCCAGCGCCTTGCGCGCCTCACCTTCCAGAAGCTGCTGCACGCGGCGGCCGAAGCGCAGACGCAGTTCCGCCATGCAGGCGGCGACACCGTCGATCTCCAGCAAATCGTCGATCTCGGACAAGGCCCAGATGCCGGTGGCATGATCGCTCGGGCGGCTGGCGCCGTCGACGATGGCAACCTCGACCGTGTCGACCATCAGACGCTTGTGGTTTTTATAGAGCCAGTCCGGCAGCACCATCGCCGAGGCCATCATCTTCAGCTTCAACTCTTCGAGACGGCTGGTATCGCCATACGACGCCAGCGACCGCTTCAGGTCGAGAATGTAGGCGGTGTGCCGGGAGCGGTTCGCGAGGATCAGGTCGGGCGTATAGCTGCCTTTGGCTGGCGCCTCGCAGTCGAGCTTCACGCCGTCAAGGGACGACCAGTCGTTCCCGGCGACGGCTTCGAGCGCCGCCTTGACCAACGGAAGCTTGAGCGACTGCGTCAAGACAACGATGTTGGGGTTGGCTTTCGCCAGACGCTCGACCGCCTGCTCGAGCAGCTTGCCTTCGCGGAACGAGACGGCGCGCACGAGCGAGGCGATATGAACGTAGTGGCCGAGGATTTCGTCGTCGACCGGTTCGCCGTCGGCGATCGCCGCAATGGCACGATCGATCAGCAGATCGAGATCAGCCTCGACCTCGGCGAAGCGAACGATATGCGGATGGCGGCGCAAGGCGGCCGGCTCGCCGATGCTGTAAGCACCGATACCGAACGAACGGTGGGAGAACATCGATGTCGCAGCGACAGTCGAACGAAGAACTTCCCCGGCAGGGGTAGAGAGAGTATGCGTGGTCATAGCCCGATTCCTTTTACGAGAAGGCTGAGGGTCAGGCCCTTGGTAGCGTTGGCGCGCTGCCTTGGGCCGTTTTGTGTCCGGTCTTCCGAACGACCCCAACCTGGCAGGACCGGGAGCTGGGCTCAAGGACCCGGAAGCACAAAAAAGAACAAAGCCGGTACAAGGTTAACGCCGGGCTCACGAAGTCCGGGCCGATGAAAGCGCCCAGTGATCGCAACGGTCGGCCTCAGCGTTTCACTCGCCATCATCAGGCACAAGGAAAAGGGCCGACATGCGGCCCTTTCGGGTTTGGCGGGAAGGCCGGTTCACCGGCCTTCATGCAACTGCATCTTAAGGCGTGACGGCGGGTGCGAGTTCAGCCTCGGCAACGCTGTCATCGGCAAGCGCCGGCACTTTGGCAAACTGCTTGCGGTTTCGCGGTGCCTCCCGGCTGACCGTCATGAAGCCGCCGGTCGCCTCCTCCAGAGCCGCGCCGAACCGGTCGATCACCTCATTCGGGACTTCGGCATCATCAGAGACCTCGTCCAACATTACCGGCTCGGCATCGTGATGATCGCCGACGCTGTCCGCCTCTGCCGGAACCGCCGGTTCGGAAGCCGGGGCAGTTGGCGCCGCGAGCGGCCATTCCGGCTTCCGCTCTTTGGACACCGCCCAGCCGAGCACCGGGAGCACATGCAGCGCAAGCCAGTCACGCATGTCTTTCGACTTCGGCCAGCCATCGACGCCACCCAATGTGTAGAGCGTGTCGTTGACCTCTGCCCAGCCGGTCTTTTTGGGGAACTTCGTTGGCTTGGTGTTGCGGCCATAATCGAGCTCCGGCTCGAGGAACAAGGCCAGGCTTTCCAGTTCCTGACGCGCGACGCGGGCGATATCCTGGATTTCCTTCGCCAGCGCCTCCTTGATCACGCGGCTTCTGCTGAGCGCAGCCTCGACCGCCTTGCAGATCATCACGACGTGCTCGATGAACGCCTTCACTCCATCGCGGATCTTGGCCGCAATCAACACTTTCAGCCCGCCAACACCGCCCATCCAGAACTGATCGTCCTTCTCGGCCTTGTCGCCACCCTCCTCACCACCGGAAAGAATGGTCTTTACGTCGACGACCTGCAGACGCCCGTTCTCCTCGGCAAAGGCAATGGCCGCCGTGATCTGGTCGGTCGTTGCCGAACTCAGATGGAACAGCGCTGTTGCCCCGACCGAGAGATCGACCAGTTCGTCGCGAACATGGCCGAGGTTGCGGAACACCGCCATATAATTGCGACCGCTGCGCGCGGAGAGGCCGCAGCGCATCTTTACCCATTTGTCGAACCGGCCGTCGGCCAGCAGGTCGGCAGCACGGCTCAAGTGGTCGCCGAGCTCGAAAGTCTGCTCGGTGGTGCGGCGCCCGAGGTCGAAGATATGGGCCGCGCTGCTTTCGAGCAGATCGCGCGTTGTGTGCCCGATCCCCTCTTCTTCATAGTTATAGGAGAAGGCGGCGGTCGCAGTGGCCTTGGCATTTCTGGTGCGCATGGAAGTCTCCGTGTGACGCGTTTACAATGTATCCGATGAACAACGCATCGGATGACTATATGATTGCGCCAATACGGATGTAATGCAAACTCAAGTAAAATAGATATTAATTATATCTTGGCTTATAACCTTTGTTTGCTCGAGGAATTCGTCGAATATATTTCAACATAAACGAAGAATTAACTAATCAACGTCGATATATACGATATTTCTAAAAATTTTTAACCTCATAATCGATCGATATTATTTCACCGCAAAACCCAGAATCCGGAGCCGGATAGCCGACCTCCCACATTCAAGGCCTTCACGAAGTAGTTTTGCCGTCACGGGAGCACGCGACGAAGTAATCACGAAGCCAGCGTCTCGCCGCCTGAGAGCGATGCTCGATTTCCACCCGAAGATGGCACGTCCCGCGCGAACAGCTCGGACATATGGACATGCGACTTCGCGGATGAACCAAACCGGAAGATTTCGGTTCGCCGCCTCATATTCCGGAATGGAGATGGTCCTGCAGGCGCAAGCGCGACGCGAAGCAGTCGGTAATTTCTGTCAGCTTGCCCAAAGGTCGTTTCAACGTGTCCGCACGTCGAGACAAATTGCGCTCATTTGATTCAAGGTCCGATATTTTTGATTCCAAACGCTGGTCATTTGATTCACGGCCGCCGTTTGTCCCTCGCCAACTTATCTCGACCTGTCTCAACGTGCCCGCAATTGATCTCAAATTGCGATCATTTGATTCAGAACCCCAAAAAAACGATTCATAAACCGGGATTTCCGATTCCATGCAAACGGCGTTGCCGCAGCGACAACGGTCTGGCATCGATAGCCTAAGACCTGACGGGGAAGAGTGCATGCCAGCAAAGTCCGAGGAGATCCGCAACAGCAAACAGCGCGAGCGGCAGCAGAAGCAGCGCGATGCCGATCGAAAGGCCAAACGCCCAGGACGCGACGATGTGGCCCGCACGGCGCTGTTCATGACAATCTCTGGCATGACGACGCGCGAGAAGACCGAAGAGCTGGAACACTTTCAGCATGTCGTCGTCTCCATGCTGGTTCGGCAGGGCTTCGACGAACACGCATCCCACGCCGTCTTCGATGAGCTTGTCGAGAAGTACCGGGATGGCGACTGGCCCTTCCGCCGCAAGCCCCATCTGCTATATCCTGACGGTGCCAACGAGGGTGACTGACCGGTTTCGTTCGACCTGCCAACTACGGTTCCAGCCCTTTGTCATCCCAACCCCGTCATGGGAACGCCCAACGGCGTTTGCAATCTCTACGACACCTCCCCCCATTACTCGGTTAATCGCCGTTTGATTCTGAATCGGATTTCCAGAGTGCTGGGAGGACAGATCATCTAAGATCAACTCATCAGCATCCGTCCGATTCGCTAAAATTCTATCGATCTGATTAAGCCCTGGTCAGCCAGGTTTTCAAATATTCCTGAATCCTGCAAGGTCACTGCATTGATTTCGCAAGGGGTATGGATAATGTCGCCGGAGGCTGAGGTGAACGCCTCGGCCGGAATGCGCACCAGCGGAAGCCCTTGCATGGCGGAAACTGGTTTTCTGATTGGCTTTTTGCTAACCGGGACAATCTTGCAAGGGAGGACTCCTGGCGCGCTCGTGACACCGATGATCGAGTGACGTACCGATTTTTACAGAGGCTCTGGCCGGTGCGGACCGTCCTGCAGAGCATTGCCCAGCCTGTGTCACCTTATCCGTGTGGTGGCTTTACAGGCACAAAGAGATGGGATCGAGGGCGAACGGACGCCTGAGGGATCCAGAGTGGTGAGCGCATTCCTTCAACTCCACCCTGGATACGAAGGATCCGAACGTGCCCAACATCATCTACCTCCCGTCCGCACTCGGTGCGATCAAGACCCACCACCTCCACGACGTCGATAACGACACCAAATCCCGGCTGTATTCCGGCACAGTAGCCATGGCCTCCATCACGGGCACATCGATGTCCCGCGTCCGGGATGCCGTGCGGCTCGTCCGTCATGGCGCAGTCTGGGTAGACCGCCGCCGTGCTCCCGCGGTCACAAAGACAAGCGAAGACGAGATCGAGAGCACCTTGCGATTGCTGGGCTATGTAGGAGAATGGCACGACATCAAAGGTCGCCCGACCCTTGCGGCATACCTCAAAGCCCGCACGGGCATCCAGCAAAGCCACCCTTGCGTCGTGTTTATGAGAAACCACCGCGTCGCGATCAGTGGCGAGCTGTTTTGCGATGTGACCAATAACGGCCTGATGGTCGATATCGACCGCGCACCCTGGCGGCGCAAGCGAGTGCACCGTGTGTTCGTCCTCACCCACCGCATCCCCGCGACGCCCATCCCGTCGAAGACCCCGTCCCCCGCCCAGCCGGCGCACCTGACGGCCGAACAGAAACGCCGGATCAAGGAACTGGACCGACTGTTTCGCGAAGCCGTCAAGGCAGAGACGGGCGCGACGCGGGTCAAGGTGACCTCCACCGAAGTCTTCATTATCCGCCCCGCCGATACCGGCTGGACGTGGTGCGGCGCGCGCGATGGCGTCGTCGACAGCCTTCTCAAGCTTCAGCAGCATGGCTGGATTGGCGGCAACACCGATGAGGCTGCGACCTACCGCGCCACGATGGGTTACTGACCAGCGCTCAAGAATAGCACTTCATCGGCGGCAATAATTGCCGCCGGCACCCCACACATGCCGGGCCATGATGACCCGGCATCGCAGCGGGGCTCTCAAGTCCCCCGCCGCCGGTTACCATGTCCATAATTTTATCTCGATACGAGAGATCCGATGACCAAGACTGTGTTGTTCTATGCCCGCTACTCCACCGACCGCCAGAACGAAGTATCGATCGAAACGCAGATCGAACTCGGCAAAACGTTTGTCGCCGACAGGGGCTGGAAGCTGGTCGAGACCTATGCCGACTCCGCGATCAGCGGAACCTCCTTCACATCGCGTCCCGGCATCCAGCAGCTTCTAGCGCATGTAAAGCGCGAGCGGATCGATGTCGTGCTCTGTGTCACCGTCGACCGACTGTCGCGCGACGTCGAGCACAGCTCAAAAATCCTCAAGGAACTCAACTACCACGACACGGCGATCTGGACGGTTCAGGCCGGCCAGGAGATCAGTCATATCGAGCTGCATATGCGCTCCACACTCAGCCATGAACTGGTCGAGCAGATCCGCTACCGCACGAGAGAAGGCATGAAGACAGCGGCGCGCAAGGGCGTCGCAACCACACGCCTCTCTTATGGCTACCGGCTCGGTCAGCAGCGCGACGCCAACGGCGACCGCATCAAGGGCCTGCGCGAGATCGAACCTGCCCAGGCAGAGATCGTACGCTGGATCTTTGAACAATATGCAAATGGGGTCAGCCCGGCAGCAATCGCCCAGAGCCTCAATGCGCGGCGCGTTCCGGCGCCGCAAGAAGAGTACTGGCGCGATGACACCATCCGCGGTGATGGCAAACGCCAGACCGGCATTCTTCACAACGAACTCTATGTCGGCCGGATCGTCTGGAACAAGCAGAACTACCGCAAGAACCCCGAGACCGAACGCCGCATCGCGCGCCTAAACGACAAAAGCGAATGGGTCGTGACGGAAGTGCCGTCCATGCGCATCATCAGCGATGAACTCTGGGCGCGGGTGAAGGAACGGCAACTGACGACGCTGGAGAACTTTTCCCGGACAACCACCAATCGGCTGAACAGGACGCACCGGCCGAGCTACCTGCTGAGCGGCATGCTGGAATGCGCCGAGTGCGGCGGATCCTACGCCATCATGGCCAAGGAACGCTACGGCTGCTCCAACCACAAGAACAAGCTGCCGATCGACGGGCTCGACGGCGCCTGCTGTACGAACCAGAAGACCATTCTCCGCAAGAACCTGGAGGACCGGGTTCTGTCCTGCCTGCCTGCCGCATTCTTCGGCATGGGTGTATTCGACGATGTCGCCGGACAGGCGCGCCAGAACCTTGCAGCCTCGATGAAGAAGGAACCGGACGAGCGCCAGCGCATTTCCGGGGAATTGAAAGCCGCCGAACAGGAACAGCGCCAGATCATCCAGCAGATCAGCGATCGTGCGGCCGAAGGTCGCCCGCGTCTGGCTGCCCTCGACGACATGCTCGACACGCTTGAGGAACGCCGTGCCGGCCTCGAGGCGCGCCTGAAGCAGGCGCCGGCGCAAGAAGATTTCGGGGAGAAGATCAGGAAGCTAAAAGCCGAAGTCAGCCCTGAGGCCGTAGAGCTGGTCATCAACTCTGCCTTCTATTACATGCGCGAGCACGCCGACACGGAAACGAAGCAGCCGTTCATCAATATCGTGCGCCAGTTCATCCAGAAGGTCGTGATCGGCAAGACCCCGGGCCACCAGCCGGCATCACTCGAAGTCCACGGCCGCATCGCCTCTATCCTGGCTGCGATGGAAGCCGCGACAATTCTGGAGAAGCAGTTCGAGGCGCTGAAGCAGCACGACTATCTGGAGCGACTCCGCGCCGGTGAACTCGACACGAAGCAGAAACGCAAAAAGCTCCTCGACGCTTACGCGGAGGAGCTTTCTGTGAAGCGACTTGAATGGGCAAATATTCAAGTCTCAGTGGTTGCGGGGGCAGGATTTGAACCTGCGGCCTTCAGGTTATGAGCCTGACGAGCTACCGGGCTGCTCCACCCCGCGTTACCAGGTTTTTGCCGACTGGCAAAATACCGATTGCGCAAATCCCAAG
>NZ_JBHSOR010000006.1:0-153798 GCF_042656325.1 Rhizobium sp. GCM10022189 | reverse complement strand
GATTTTCTGCAGAACGAGAAACTTCGTCGCCAGCAGCGCCGCCGCCCTCGTCAGTGAGTGGGCTTATAATCCCTCATCTTCCCGACAGTCAACACATCACTCCCAACTTTTTTGACATTTTTGTAACAGGTTGATTTTGCTTGCGGTTTTATAGCCTCCCGGCAAAAGGAGGAGTTCTTCGTTCAAAATCACCCCGTCTCGAACCGATTTAGATCGATTCCGGCCATGCGACGTCGGCTTCAGATGCTTTCTTTATATGGGCGGCCACGGGGCAATTTCCAGAGCGCTTGCCTCGACCGTCCCAATCGGTAGTTTGACACGCATATATCCATGCCTCTGGAGAGTTCGGAATGCTTGTCCTCGATGAAGATCAGACCCGGTCGGCGCTGCCTTGGGCGCAGCTTATCGATGCGATCGAGGCGATGTTTCGAAGCGGCTGCGTCATGCCTGTGCGCCACCATCACGATATGGAGGTTCCGGGAGAGGAGAATGCCACCCTGCTGCTGATGCCGGCCTGGCTTCCCGGGCGATATGCGGGCATCAAGACGGTTTCCGTGTTTCCGGGGAATGTCCGCCGCAGCCTGCCTGCGATCTTCGGGACCTATCTGCTTTCTTCTGCGGCGACCGGACAGATGCTGGCCGTCATCGAGGGCGGAGAATTGACGGCGCGGCGGACGGCGGCGACCTCGGCCCTTGCATCGCGCTACCTTTCCCGGCCGGACGCAGAGGAAATGCTGGTCTGCGGCACCGGGCGGCTTTCACTCAACCTTATGCAGGCGCACGGGATCGTCAGGCCGATCCGGCGCTACCGCATCTGGGGACGCAATAGCGAAGCGGCGGCGCGAGCGGCGGCGGAGGCCCGGGCACTCGGCCTGCCGGCCGAACCGGTGCGCGATATCGAAGCGGCGGCGAGAACTGCCGACATCATTTCCTGCGCGACGCTTTCCAGCGAGCCGCTTGTTCGCGGCGAATGGCTAAAGCCGGGCGCCCATCTCGACCTCGTCGGCGCCTTTAAGCCCGGCATGCGCGAGAGCGACGATGCGGCCGTGCTGCGCTGCGCCGTCTATGTCGATACGAGGGCCGGCGCGCTCAGCGAAGGCGGCGACATCGTTCAACCCTTGAAGAGCGGACTGCTGAAAGAGAGCGACATACGCGGCGAGTTGGCGGAACTGGTATCCGGTGCCTGCGACGGACGCAAAGATGCGCAAGAGATGACCCTCTTCAAGTCCGTCGGCGCAGCGCTCGAGGACCTGGCCGCTGCCATCCTTGCCTATGAAATGGTCACAGGCCGAAAGTGAAAACCATGCCTTCTTTGCCGGAGCTTCCGGTTTCGCATGTGCTGCCCGATATCGGCGCAGCGCTGGGCAAGCAAAAGCGCGCCGTGCTTTCGGCCCCTCCGGGTGCCGGCAAGACGACGCTCGTGCCGCTTCATCTGCTTGGCGAGGCCTGGCGCGGCGAGGGGAAGATCATCCTGCTGGAGCCCCGCCGGCTGGCGGCGCGCGCTGCGGCAAGCCGCATGGCGTCCCTGCTCGGGGAGCAGGTGGGCGAAACGGTCGGCTACCGCATGCGCCTGGACAACAGGATATCGGCCAAGACGCGGATCGAGGTCGTCACCGAGGGCGTCTTTGCCCGTATGATCCTTGATGATCCCGAACTCTCAGGTATCTCCACCGTGATCTTCGACGAATTCCACGAGCGGTCGCTGGATGCCGATTTCGGCCTTGCCCTGGCGCTCGACGTTCAATCGGCGCTTCGCGATGACCTGCGTATCCTTGTGATGTCGGCAACCCTCGATGTGGAGCGGGTCGCCGCGCTGCTTGACCACCCGCCTGTTATCGAAAGCATGGGACGCAGCTTTCCGATCGATATCCGCTATCAGGACCGGCCCGGTGGCGAGCGGATCGAAGATGCGATGGTGCGGGCCATCGTCGATTCACACGCCGGCGAATCCGGCTCGATCCTCGCCTTCCTTCCTGGTCAGGCGGAGATCACCCGGACGGCAGAGCGGCTGGAAGGGCGGTTCGGAACCGAGACGCTGATTGCGCCGCTCTACGGCAATCTCAGCCAGAAGGAGCAGGATGCGGCGATCCGCCCTGCGGCAGCCGGCACACGCAAAATCGTACTGGCGACCTCGATTGCCGAAACCTCGATCACCATCGACGGCGTGCGGATCGTGATCGACAGCGGGCTGCAGCGATTGCCGGTCTTCGAGGCATCGACGGGCATCACGCGGCTGGAAACCGTGCGCGTCTCGCGCGCTTCTGCCGACCAGCGAGCCGGCCGCGCGGGACGAACAGAGCCTGGCATCGCCATCCGTCTCTGGCATCCGGGGCAGACGGCGGCACTTCCGGCCTTCACGCCGCCACAGATTCTTTCGAGCGATCTTTCCGGCCTCGTGCTCGATCTTGCCCACTGGGGCGTTCAGGATGCGAAATCGCTCGCCTTTGTCGACCAGCCCCCGGAGACGACGATCAGGGAAGCACGCGCGCTACTGGCGCAACTCGGGGCGCTGGACAAGGACGGTGCGCTGACGGCGCGGGGAAAGCTGATGCGCGACCTCGCCCTGCCGCCGCGGCTCGCTGGGATGGTGGTTTCGGCCGGCGAATCGGGACATGCCAGGGATGCGGCACTGATATCCGTGCTGCTGACCGAGCAGGGGCTCGGCGGCACCAGTGTCGATCTGGAAGAGCGGCTGCGCCGGTTCAAAGGTGAAAGAGGCGAAAGGGCCGAGGCTTCAAGACGGCTGGCGGGAAGGCTCTCCGAAGGCCTCGACAGGGTTTCGAGTACCGAACCCGCGCTTGCAGGAAGGCTTCTGCTGCATGCGTTCCCGGATCGCATCGCCCTTCAGCGCGGCGCGCGCGGGCGGTATGTCATGGCGAACGGCCGGGGTGCCGAGCTTGCGGAAACCGAGCGGCTGGCCGGCAGCCAGATGCTCGTGATTGCCGATCTGACAGGTCGGGCCGCGCAGGGGAGAATTCTGGCGGCAGCGGAAATCTCCCGTGCCGACATCGAGGCCGAACTGCCGGGCGAAATCCGGACGGACGACCAGACCTTTTTCGACAGGCAGAGCCGGCAGGTGCGGGCACGCCGGGCGACAAGACTCGGTGCGATCGTTTTCGAGGAAGCGCCGCTTCCGCGCCCATCGGGCGAGGCGGCGGTGCGGGCGCTGGCGCAAGGATTGCAGGAACTGGGGCTCGATCCGCTTCCCTTTTCCAAGGAGGCTCTGCAGCTTCGCGAGCGAATCGGCTTCCTGCATCGGACGATCGGCGAGCCATGGCCCGATATGAGCGACGAAGCACTGCTCGGCCGCATGGAAGACTGGTTCATTCCGTTCCAGACGGATGCGCGAGGGCTTTCGGATATTTCCGCTTCCGGCCTTTCCAACGGGTTGATGGCACTCGTGCCGCACGATCTGCAGCGCGATCTCGCACGCCTTGCACCGACACATTTCGAGGCGCCGACGGGGCAGCGTCATGCGATCCAGTATGATGGCGAGGAGCCGACGCTGACGATCCGGGTACAAGAGCTCTTCGGCCTCAAGCAGCACCCGGCGGTCGCCGGCGGGCGATTGCCCCTGCTGCTGGAACTTACCTCGCCGGCCCACAGGCCGATCCAGACGACCCGCGACCTGCCGGGCTTCTGGGCAGGCTCGTGGAAGGATGTGCGGGCGGACATGCGGGGGCGCTATCCGAGACATCCCTGGCCGGAAAAACCCGACGAAGCGGCGCCGACGACACGGGCAAAGCCGCGTGGTACATGATCCACCGGCCCGGAGCGTGATGCGTCGATCCGGACGCACAGAGATGCCCGAACCCCTTTGAATCTGCGTATCAGCCTTGCCGAAAATCGATTCCGATTTTCGGGCCGATGCTGTAGGAGTATGGCGTGATCGAGAAGGTTGAAATTCAGACGCAGGAAGACAGGCTGAGCAGCCGCCGGCTGCGCTTGCAGACTTTAGTGCGCTTGCGATGGCTGGCCGTCATCGGCCAGGCGGTGACGGTCTTTATTGTCGCCTTTCTTTTGAAATTTCCCCTGCCGCTGGTTGCGAGCTGCTCGTTGATTGCGGCCCTTGCCTGGGTGAATTTCTATCTGACGATCCGCTATCCGCCGACCCACCGGCTTGAGCCGCCTGCCGCTTTCGCGCTCCTGGGTTTCGACCTTCTGCAGCTTTGTGCGCTGCTTTTCATTACCGGCGGTCTTGCCAATCCCTTTGCGGCACTGGTCTGCGTTCCCGTCATCATTTCCTTCGCATCACAGCCGATCCGCTACAGCACGGCACTGATCGGCTTTGCGATGGTCTGCATTACCGTGCTCGCCTTCTCGCCCTTTCCGCTTCCGTGGTTCGACGGGATGGAGATCAACGTGCACAATATCATGCAGTTCGGCGTCTGGTGTTCGATCGCTTCCACCATGGCCTTTGCCGCCTTCTATGCCTACCGGGTGTCGATGGAAGCGAGCCAGCTTGCCGACGCGCTGGCGGCGACGGAGCTGGTGCTGCAGCGGGAGAAACATCTTTCCCAGCTCGACGGGCTGGCGGCCGCTGCAGCCCATGAACTCGGCACGCCGCTTGCCACGATCAGCGTCGTTGCCAAGGAAATGGAGCGCGAACTCAAGGACGACGACCGGTTCCGCGAGGACGTCCAGCTTCTGCGCAGCCAGAGCGAGCGCTGCCGCGACATCCTTCGCCGGCTGACGACACTCTCCGCGGAGGGCGAGGCGCATATGCGACGGCTGCCTCTCTCCTCGATGATGGAGGAAATCGTCGCGCCGCATCGCGAATTCGGCATCAATCTGGAACTGGTGGAGAAGAGCCCGCGCAAGGGCGAGCCTGTTACCGACCGCAATGCCGGCATCATGTACGGGCTCGGCAATCTGATCGAGAACGCCATCGACTACGCGCGCGAGAAGGTGACGGTCACGGTCGAGCACGATCACGAAAAGGTGCTCATCGTCATCGAAGACGACGGCAATGGTTATGCACCCGACATTCTGACGCGGATCGGCGAACCCTATGTCACCAAACGGCAGAAGGAGGATACGGCCGGAGGCCTGGGATTGGGGCTTTTCATCGCCAAGACGCTGCTGGAACGCTCCGGCGCATCCTTGGTTTTCGAAAACCGCGATCCGGAAAACGCCGGCGCTCGCATTCGAATCGAATGGCCGCGCGTATTGATCGACGCAAATTCGACAAAATGACTTTGTGGGCATAAACAGGATAGAGCGGTTGACGCATTTCGGACATTCAACCGCCGGGACCGTAGCGATGACAGACCAGAACCACGAGATTTCCGCCGGCTCCAATGCGGAGCATATCGGGCCTGACCCGAGCCTGCTGATCGTCGATGACGACGGCCCCTTCCTGCGGCGCCTGGCACGCGCCATGGAGGCACGCGGCTTTCATGTGGAAACGGCCGAATCGGTGGCAGAGGGCGTGGCAAAGTCCAAGGGCCGGCCGCCGAAATATGCCGTGGTCGATCTGAGGCTCGGCGACGGCAACGGCCTCGACGTTATCGAGGCGATCCGCCAGCGGCGCGACGACACGCGAATCATCGTGCTGACCGGCTACGGAAATATCGCCACCGCCGTGACGGCGGTGAAGCTTGGGGCTGTGGACTACCTGGCGAAACCTGCCGATGCCGACGATGTGTTTGCCGCGCTGACGCAGCGGCCGGGGGAAAAGGCGGAACTGCCGGAAAACCCCATGTCGGCCGACCGCGTGCGCTGGGAACATATCCAGCGCGTTTACGAAATGTGCGAGCGCAACGTCTCGGAAACCGCGCGCCGGCTCAATATGCATCGCCGCACGCTGCAGCGCATCCTCGCCAAACGCGCACCGAAATAACTACACGTCGTCGACGTTGAATGGCTTTCCGTTTGCCCATTCGGCCATCATCAGCCGCTGCGCGGCCGTACGCGAGAAGTTGAGCGTCACCGCCTTGCGGGTCGCTGGTGGCAGGCGGTGTTCCGGCGCTTCACGCAGCATATGCGCCCCGTAACCATCCGATAGAAAAAGGCCGCATTCCTGCGGGAAGATATCGAGCGGCACATCCTTGTGCGTCGCGAAGAACAGCCGGTCGCAATGCAGGCGGTAGTCCGGCCATTTGCGATCGACCTTGAAGTCCTCGATCGACGTCTTGATCTCGATGATCCAGACCTCTCCCTTTTCAGAGATCGTAATCAGGTCGGCCCGGCGGCCGCTTGCCAGCGGCAGTTCCGGCAACACCGCGTGACGCATGTCGTGAAGCAGGATCTGCATGCCACGGCGCACCATCATGGCCCTGTCCGATTGCCGGCCATCGATTAACGGATTGTTATTATAAACGCTCAAAATCGTCATGGATAACCATCAAGTGGGGTTGGCCGTTGTTGCAAAAAAGCCATGCGCTTTTAATTTGCGGCGCAGATGGATTTTGTCGCACCGCAGCAGCCTTGCAAAGGCCAAGTTAATCGAAAATAAACCATAAGTAACGATGGTCGAAAGACTGTCCCTTCTTGCCCCAACACCCTTCACGAGTCATCCATGCGCATCCGCAATGCATTCCCTGTATTTGGCCTGCTGGCGACCCTGGCACTGGCCGGCTGCTCCACGACGTCCGAAACCGCGTCCGTCAACGACAAGGGCGCAGGTCCGACCGTTCAGACGGCACAAATCTTCAACGACGCCTATGGCGTAACCTCGGATGCCGGATACTCCCTGCCGGCAATCCCGATCGACCGCGTCAAGCCGGAGTTCCGCCGCCAGATCGTCAGCTACCAGAGCGACGAACGTCCCGGCACGATCATCGTCAACACGCGCGAGCGTCACCTTTATTACATCCTGCCCGGCGGCAAGGCCGTCCGTTACGGCATCGGCGTCGGCAAGCAGGGCTTCGCATGGTCCGGCACGGCCTATGTCGCCTGGAAGCAGGAATGGCCGAACTGGCATCCGCCGAAGGAAATGGCTGCCCGCCGTCCTGAGATCGCCAAGTATGTCGAAGACGGCATGGGTCCCGGCCTCACCAATCCGCTCGGCGCACGCGCCATGTATCTCTTCAACGAGCAGGGCCAGGACACGCTCTTCCGCCTGCATGGCACTCCGGAATGGGCCTCGATCGGCACCGCCGCTTCCTCCGGCTGCATCCGCCTGATGAACCAGGACGTCATCGATCTCTACAACCGCGTCCGCCCGGGCAAGACCACCTCCAAGGTCATCGTTATCCAGTAGGTACAGGCTGAATTCGGTATAAAAAAGGCCGCCGGACTTTCGGGTCCGGCGGCCTTTTTTGCATCCGGCAGGATCAGGCGCTCTGCTTTGCCTTGAGCTCGATGCGGCGGCGATGCAGGACCGGCTCGGTATAGCCGTTCGGCTGTTCCCTGCCCTTCAGGACCAGGTCGAGCGCTGCCTGGAAAGCGATCGAATCATCGAAATTTCCAGCCATCCGGACGTAGGCCGGATCGCCGGCGTTCTGCTGGTCGACGACAGCGGCCATGCGCTTCATCGTTTCGACGATCTGCTCCTTCGTGACGATCTTGTGGTGCAGCCAGTTCGCCATGTGCTGGGCGGAAATGCGCAGCGTCGCGCGGTCTTCCATGAGGCCGACATTGTTGATGTCGGGCACCTTGGAGCAGCCGATGCCCTGATCGACCCAGCGCACGACATAACCGAGAATGCCCTGAGCATTGTTGTCGAGTTCGCGCTGGATTTCTTCCGCCGTCCAGTTCGGACGCACGGCAACGGGCACCGAGAGAATATCGGAGAGCCTGGCGCGGGCGCGATCCTTCAGGCCGGCCTGCACCGTGGCGACATTGACCTGGTGATAATGCGTGGCATGCAGGGTGGCGGCTGTCGGCGACGGCACCCAGGCGGTGTTGGCGCCGGCCTTCGGATGAGCAATCTTCTGCTCCAGCATGGCGGCCATCAGATCGGGCATCGCCCACATGCCCTTGCCGATCTGGGCATGGCCGGACAGGCCGCATTCCAGGCCGATATCGACATTCCAGTTTTCATAGGCGCCGATCCAGTCGGCCTGCTTCATGTCGCCCTTGCGGATCATCGGGCCGGCTTCCATCGAGGTATGGATTTCATCGCCGGTGCGATCGAGGAAGCCGGTATTGATGAAGACGACGCGCTCGCGCGCTGCGCGGATGCATTCCTTGAGGTTGACGGTCGTGCGGCGTTCCTCGTCCATGATGCCCATCTTCATGGTGTTGCGCGCCATGCCGAGTGCATCCTCGACGCGCGAGAAGATCTCCACGGCGAAGGCGACTTCTTCGGGACCATGCATCTTCGGTTTGACGACATACATGGAGCCCGTGCGCGAGTTCTTCCGGCGCCCCGACGGGCCGACATCGTAGAGCGCGATCAGGCCCGTGATCATCGCATCCATGATACCCTCGGGCACCTCGTTGCCGTCGCGATCGACGATCGCCGGATTGGTCATGAGGTGGCCGACATTGCGCACCAGCATCAGGGAGCGACGGTGCAGCTCGAAAGTCTGGCCGCCCGGTGCCGTATAAGCGATATCGGGATTGAGCTTGCGGATGAAGGTGGAGCCGGCCTTGCTCACTTCCTCCTGCAGGTCGCCCTTCATGAGGCCCAGCCAGTTGCGGTAGACGACGACCTTGTCCTCGGCATCGACGGCGGCGACGGAATCCTCGCAGTCCATGATCGTGGTGATGGCCGATTCCAGCCAGACGTCAGAAATATGGGCTGGGTCGCTCTTGCCGATCGGCGTCGAGGCGTCGAGCACGATCTCGATGTGAATGCCGTTGTTCTTCAGGAGAATATGGGTCGGCGCATTGCCATCGCCACGATAGCCGGCAAAGTGTCCGGCATCCTTCAGCCTCACGGCCTTGCCATCGACAGTGGCGATCGCGAGCGCACCGTCCTTGACGGCGAAGGAGCCGACATTCTTCCAGGAGCCGGTGTCGAGGGGGGCGGCGGAATCGAGGAAATCGCGCACCCAGGCAATGACCTTTTCGCCGCGCTTCGGATTATAGCCCCTGCCCTTCTCCGCGCCATCCGTCTCCGGAATTGCGTCAGTGCCGTAGAGCGCATCGTAGAGCGAGCCCCAGCGGGCATTGGCGGCATTCAACGCATAGCGGGCGTTCATGACGGGAACGACAAGCTGCGGGCCGGCGATCGAGGCAATTTCGGCATCGACGTTTTCGGTCGAAACCCGGAACTCGGGGCCTTCCGGCAAGAGATAGCCAATCTCCTTCAGGAAGGACTGGTAGGCGTCCATACCGGTGGGCGCGCCATTCTGGCGGTACCAGTCGTCGATCTTTGCCTGCAGATGATCGCGCTTCGACAGCAGCGCACGGTTCTTCGGCGCCAGATCGCGCACGATCGCCGCAAAATCGGCGAAGAACGTGTCCGCATCGATTGCAAGGCCCGGCAGCGCCTCTTTCACGAGGAAATCATGAAGGACGGCTTCGATGAAGAGACCATTCTTTTCAATGCGGCTCATGCGGTGTCTCCCTTGCAGTGGCAGCTTTTTTCATGCTGCCACTTTGCCCGGCTTTCACTCACAGTCAATTCAGCAACAATTCGAAAGATTTATGCAGGCTTGGAAACAGTTCGGCGGGTCACGCGCATTGGAAGGCCGCCCCGCGGCTGTGTCGTCAGCTTCTGCACCGGCCAGGGATTGGTCTGGTTGGTCGAATCGAAACGATATTTCTGCATCAGTACGGCCAGCGCGATCACCGCCTCCTGAAGCGCGAAAGTGGCGCCGATGCAGACGCGCGGACCGGCCCCGAAAGGCAGGAACTGGAAGCGGCCGATGGAAGCACGGTTCTCCGGCAGGAAGCGCTCCGGCATATAGGCGCGCGGCCGGTCCCAATAAAGTTCATGGCGATGCAATGTCCAGGGCATGACGAGCAGGGTGACGCCGGCCTCGATTTCGACACGCTCGCCCTTGGGACTGGTCCAGGAATCATCTGCAATGGCAGCACGATTGATCGATGGAGCTGGCGGATAAAGGCGGAGCGCCTCCTCGAAGGCGGCGCGGGTTTGCGGCATCAGATCCAGCCATTCGACCGGCTCTGCGCCTGACGCGAGCACCGTGTCGATCTCCTCTTCCATCGCCTCGCGGATATGGGGGCTGTTCGCTACGCAGTAGAGCGTCCAGGCGAGCGCGCGGGCGGTGGTCTCATGACCCGCACCGATGAAAGTGAGGATATTGTCCTCGATCTCCTCCTTCGTCAGACCGTCGGGACCGGCCTGCTCCAGCAGGAGGGTCAGGAAATCGTTCGGCACCCTGCTGCGGTCGGCCTTCATCCGGGCAAGGCGCATATCCATAGTGTTGCGCACGATGGCACGGAATTTTTCCAGCACCTTCTGGCCACCGATGCGTGTCACACGTGGAACCCAGGACGGGGCGCGCAGCAGATCCATCGGATCGACGCGACCCATGCGATGCAGCAGTTCGTTGACATCGTCGGCGAAGTGACCGCTCGATGTGACGATCTCACCGGAAAACAAAGTGTCCGCGAGGATGGCGAAGGTCAGCTCCGTCATGTCGGTGCTGATATCGAAAACCGTCCCCGCCTCGCCGGCACCGGCATATTTGCGCGCGTAGTCCTCCGACTGGCGCAACATCTGGCTGGCAAAACCCTTGGCGTGGCGGGGCGTGAAAACAGGAGCGACGGCTTTTCTCGATCGCTTCCATACGGAGCCTTCCGCGGTCAGAAGTCCGTCGCGCAGGATGGGACGCAGCACAAGCTGGCGAATGTCGGACATGCGGTAATTGTTGGCGTTATCGACCAGCACATGTTTGATCAGGCCGGGATCGTTGACGATCAGCGTGCGCTGGCCGAAGAAACTGGTGCGGATCCAGGGCAAGGTATAGGAAGGCTCGCCCCACAGCTCCAACGGATTGCGCAAAACCGTCCTGATGACTTCGAGCCGTGACGGCGGCACGGTGCGCGGCAACGGTGCCGGCGGAACGAACGGGTCCGGACGCATGTCCATCAGCAGAGCCTTTCCCGGGAAAATATCGTTTCCCGGCAGGCCCGAAGGTTAGAGCAGGCCCTTGAGCTCGTCCAGCTTGTCGTTGACCAGCCAGCCGTAATAGTTCTCTTCCGGCCAGACTGTCGTGCCGGAGGAACGATTGCGGGCGGCAAGGGCTGCGGCGCGCTGGCGCGAATTGCCGACATTATAAAGAGTGGCCGTCAGCCCCGGATTGCCGGAGATGTCCATGCCGGCGATCTCCTTGTAGTCGTCGATCGACCTGCGGATCGAGGCGGCAACGAAGGCGAGCGAAATATCGGGATCCATGATCGCCTTGTAGACCGAGCCGGCATTCTTCTCGTTCAGCTTCGGATAACCGGAAACGCGCGACACCAGATCGGACAGCATCAGCGCCGTCAGCGGATTGACCTGGCCGAGACCGAAGGTCTGACCGGCATAGAAGGGCTGGAAGAAGACGGCGCTGAAGCGGTTGTTCGGGAAGCTCTTGCCATCCACGGTCTTGCCGCGGAAATCGCTTTCCCAGACATCTTCGCGGCAAGTCCAGAGCGTGTAGGAATCGCTCTTGCCGCTGCAGGCGGCAAATTGCGGCCGATCGACGAAATCGTCGACGCTCTCGCCATCATAGGCAAAGCGGAAGCTTTCACCGGCATAGGAAGCGGCCTTCACATAATAGGCCTGCAGGCGGTCATAGGCGTCGACGTTGTAAGTATGCTCGCCGACGATTGCGCCGATCACATGAATCGGATTGATGCCGTAAGCGCTTGAGACCTTCTTGATCTTGCCGAGAAGCTCATGGTCGGTCGACAGAAGGTCATAGACCTTCTCATATTTGAGATCGAAGGTCGTCTTGGTGCCCTTTGTGCGACGGACTGAAGCACCGGGAATATCCGGCTGCTCGGCATGACGGTTGCCGGGCGGAACGACCTGTGCCGCAAGCGCAGGAACCGAGCCCGCAATGGTCATGGCAATCACAAGGCTTGTCAAAAGGCGTCGCACGATCTGCTTTCCCGTCTTTCCCTGTCGTCTTCGTGTCGCGGCTGACTGGACCAGAATCTTGTCCGAATAAAGCCGGTACAAAAAACAAAGCGGGCCTTCCACTAAAAAGTAAAAGGCCCGCTGTCGAGAGTTCAGATCGTCAAAGATTTGGCATCGTCGCGCAAAGACGGGGCGCGATGCTTCCCGATCACAGGATGAAGCGCGACAAGTCGGTATTCTGCGCCAGATCCCCGACATGCTCACGCACGTAGGCGGCATCGATCTTCACATCCGTGCCGGCGCGATCCGGCGCGTTATAGGAAATGTCGTCCAGTACCCGCTCCATGACCGTCTGCAGACGACGCGCACCGATATTCTCGACGGAGGAGTTGAGGTGGACGGCGACGTCGGCCAGCGCATCGATGGCGTCGTCGGTGAAATCGAGGGTCAGGCTTTCGGTTTCCATCAGCGCCTTGTACTGGCGAATGAGGCTTGCCTCGGTTTCCGTCAGGATCCGTCGGAAGTCTTCCTTGTTCAGCGGACGCAGCTCGACGCGGATCGGCAGGCGGCCCTGCAGTTCCGGCAGCAGGTCCGAAGGCTTGGCGACATGGAAGGCGCCCGAGGCGATGAAGAGGATGTGATCCGTCTTTACCGGACCGTATTTGGTCGAGACCGTCGTGCCTTCGACGAGCGGCAGCAGATCGCGCTGGACGCCTTCGCGGGATACGCCGGCACCGACGCCGCCGTCGCGGGCGGCGATCTTGTCGATTTCGTCAAGGAAGACGATGCCGTCGTTCTCGACCGAGCGGACGGCTTCGCGCTGGATGACTTCGTTGTCGATCAGCTTGTCGGATTCGTCGCGGATCAGGTCTGTGTAGGAGGCCTTCACGGTGGTGCGCACCTTCTTGGTGCGGCCGCCCATCGCCTTGCCGAACATTTCCGACAGATTCAGAACGCCGATATTGGCGCCCGGCATGCCGGGAATTTCAAAGCCGCCCATGCCCGAGCCGGTATCGGCCACTTCGATATCGATTTCCTTGTCGTCGAGTTCGCCGTTGCGCAGCTTCTTGCGGAAGCTTTCGCGCGTCGCAGGCGAAGCGGTCGCGCCGACCAGCGCATCGAGGACGCGCTCTTCGGCGCTCATATGGGCCTTGGCCTGAACCTCGGCGCGCTTCTTTTCACGCACGAGGCCGATGCCGACTTCGACGAGATCGCGAATGATCTGCTCGACGTCGCGGCCGACATAACCGACTTCGGTGAATTTCGTCGCTTCGACCTTGATGAAGGGAGCGCCTGCGAGCTTGGCGAGGCGACGGGAGATTTCCGTCTTGCCGACGCCAGTCGGGCCGATCATCAGGATATTCTTCGGCATGACTTCGTCGCGCAGGCTCGGGTCGAGCTGCTGGCGGCGCCAGCGGTTGCGCAGCGCAATCGCCACGGCGCGCTTGGCCTCATGCTGGCCGATAATGTAGCGGTCGAGCTCGGAGACGATCTCGCGGGGAGAAAAAGTGGTCATTGTCTATCATTCTCCTGGCGGTCCAGGGCCATCAGAAGCGCCCGGCCGTAGTTTGTATTTGTTTCGCCAAGTCTTTGAAAGCCCGCCTTGGCATAGGCCCTGATCGCGGAAATATTGTCGGGATGCGGATCGACCAGCACGCGGCTCTTGCCCCTTTCGAAAAGCTGCCGGCAAAAACCTCTCATGAAAGCCGGGCCGTGTCCTTTTCCCAGAAGCGTTTCGACGCCGATGAACTGGTCGATGCCGCAAGTGCCTTCGGGCTGGCCGTCCAGCGCGGCGTCGTCTTCCGCATCGAGATCCGCCATTTGAATATAGGCAAAATCCCCGCCGTCCAGCATCACCATATAGGGTTCGACCTGGGGATCACGCAGATGTTCCTCGATCGAAGCCAGTGCGTCGGCCGGCTCGCCCCACCAGCGGCGGACATGCGCCTTGTCAAGCCATTCGGCGAGAAGCGGCAGGTCGGCCGGTGTGACGGGACGGAAGACGTAGTCCGTCATTCCGCGTCCAGCGTTTCCACGATGACGTTGTGGTTGGTATAAACACAGATGTCGGCTGCGATATCGAGCGCGCGGCGGGCAATCTCCTCGGCGGACTTGTCGGTATCGGACAGCGCAAGCGCGGCGGCGAGCGCGAAATTGCCGCCCGAGCCGATTGCCGCGACGCCATGTTCGGGTTCCAGCACGTCACCGTTGCCGGTGATCGCCAGCGTCACCGATTTGTCGGCAACCAGCATCATGGCCTCGAGATTGCGCAGATAACGGTCGGTACGCCAATCCTTGGCGAGCTCGACGGCGGCGCGCATCAGCTGGCCGGGATATTGCTCCAGTTTCTTTTCAAGCCTTTCCAGAAGGGTGAAGGCATCGGCCGTCGCACCAGCGAAACCGGCGATCACTTCGCCCTTGCCGATGCGGCGAACCTTGCGGGCATTGCCCTTCATGACGGTCTGGCCGAGACTGACCTGGCCATCACCGGCCACCACGACCTTTCCGCCTTTTCGAACTGTAATAATCGTTGTCATCAAGCACCTGTTGCCCTAACACGCGGGCGGTTCCAGCGGGCCGAACACCGGCCCTGTCGAACCCTATGTAAGAGGGCCTGGCGCGATTGCAAATGGCCTTGCTTTTCTGACCCTGCGCTTCTGGATATTTCGGCATGCGCCTGATAAGGAACACCTTGATTTCAAGGAGAAAGCCATATGGCCGAGACCACCGCAAGCCGCACGGGCAGCGTTTCCCGCAAGACCAATGAGACGTCCATTTCCGTTTCCGTCAATCTCGACGGCACCGGCAAGTCGACGATTTCGACGGGCGTCGGCTTCTTCGACCATATGCTGGACCAGCTGTCGCGACATTCGCTGATCGACATGGAAATCGAGTCCAAAGGCGACCTGCATATCGACGACCATCACACGGTCGAGGATACCGGCATTGCCATCGGCCAGGCGATCGCCAAGGCGCTCGGCGACCGGCGCGGCATCACCCGCTACGCTTCGATCGATCTCGCCATGGACGAGACGATGACCAAGGCTGCCGTCGATCTCTCCGGCCGTCCCTTCCTCGTCTGGAACGTCTCTTTCAGCGCCCCGAAGATCGGCACTTTCGACACGGAACTGGTGCGCGAATTCTTCCAGGCGCTTGCCCAGAATGCCGGGATCACCCTGCATATTCTCAACCACTATGGTGCCAACAACCACCATATTGCAGAGACATGCTTCAAGGCCGTCGCCCGCGTCCTGCGCACGGCGACAGAGATCGATCCGAGGCAGGCGGGCCGTGTTCCTTCGACGAAGGGCACGCTTGCCTGAGCCCCAGCGGGGAGCATCAGATGGCATCCAGCTACGTTTTTCTTGTTCCGCCTGACGGTCAGCGTGAGGATATCCGCACGATCCGCGACGGTTTCTCCTGGCTTGCCTTTCTCTTTCCGTGGATCTGGCTGCTCGCCCATCGCCTCTGGCTTCATGCGATTATTGCCTTCGCACTACAGGCAGCCGGCGGCGTATTGACGGAAGAGCCGGGTTTCGGGCCGGCAGGCATGGCGCTCGCCTTCGCGGTCAATCTGTTCGTCGGATTCGAAGGACAGAATTTCCGCATCCGCAATCTCGCCGCGCTCGGCTGGCGCGAGGAGACCGCAATCGGCGCCGCCTCGATCGACCTTGCGGAAGAGATCTATTTTTCCAACATCGAGACCGGCGCGGATACGAAGGCGCCCGAATGGGATCAGGCCTCCGGCCCGCAGGCGCGGCAAGGCCATTCCACTTCGCTCGGTCTCTTCGGTTTTGACGGAGGACGCAAATAATGCGCGTCGCAATTATCGATTACGGCTCTGGCAACCTGCGCTCGGCCACCAAGGCCTTCGAACGCGCGGCCCGCGAAGCCGGCATCGAGGCCGAGATCAACCTGACGGACAAGGCGGACATCGTCGCCGCCGCCGACCGGATCGTGCTGCCGGGCGTCGGTGCCTATGCCGACTGCCGGCGCGGGCTCGACGCCGTGCCCGGCATGACGGAAGCGCTGATTGAAGCGGTTGAGAAGAAAGCCCGCCCCTTCCTCGGCATTTGCGTCGGCATGCAGCTCATGTCTTCGCGCGGTCTCGAAAAGACGATGACTCAGGGTCTTGGCTGGGTGCCGGGCGATGTGGTGGAGATGACGCCCGCCGATCCGGAACTGAAGATTCCGCAGATCGGCTGGAACACGCTCGACCTGAAAGTTGAGCATCCGCTCTTCGCAGGCATTCCAACCGGGCCGGACGGGCTGCACGCCTATTTCGTGCATTCCTACCATCTCGCTGCCCAGAACGCCGGCGATGTAATCGCGACAACCGACTACGGCGGCCCGATGACGGCCTTCGTCGGCCGGGACAATATGGCCGGGTCGCAGTTCCACCCGGAGAAAAGCCAGAAACTCGGGCTGGCGCTGATCGCGAATTTCCTGCACTGGGCGCCGTAAGGGCTGGCTTTTAATACGGGCGCCTTATTTCCCCTGTAAGTGAGGGGCGGAGACAGGAGCGCGCGATGCCGGCTTCGCAGAAATCAGGCAAGATATTCTACCGGGTGCGACCCGCCAGAGAGGGCCAGCCGCCCTTCGTCGATATCCGGCTGCCCGGCGGCGCGATCATCCGCCAGGTCGACGAAGCTCTGCATCGCAAAGCGCTCGCCAATGCGGCGAAGGCTCTGAAAGAGAGGCTCGGTGGCTGATGCAGGACATCTTTCCGGGAAAGGAGAATTCGAGGCTGCGTTCGGACGAGGTCAGTTCGGGCGATCTCGCCGAAGCCGTGCTCGAATTCTATATCGAAGGCGAGGACGACCTGATCGGGCTGCTCGCCTATGCGCTTTATGAACGCCAAAAACGCGATTTCGTCGTCAGCTACCGCAAGCGCAATGCCGGCCGCTCGCCCAACGAGACGGAAATCGCGGCCGTTACCAGCAACTACCTTTCCGCCGATCTGCGCAATACGCTGCGCGACCGCGCCTCGCAGATCCTGTCGAGCTACGCCGAAACCTATGTCGAGGCGATGGAACCGCAGATCCAGCTCGTCGCCACCAACAGCGCGGCGTTGCAACAGGCGCGCGATATCGAAAAGACGGTGCGAAAGAGCACCGGCTTCTGGCGACAGGTGCGGGTAGGCTTCACCATCAGTCTGCTGCTGGTCCTGCTTTTTGCCGCAATCACCATTGCCGCTGTCTTTTTTCGTTCGGATATCGTAGATGCGTGGAATGCACTGAGAGTGCCTACGACGCTACGGACCTGAGACGAATGATCCTTTTTCCCGCGATCGACCTGAAGGGCGGACAATGCGTGCGCCTGAAGCTCGGCGACATGCAACAGGCAACGGTCTACAACACCGATCCGGCCGCCCAGGCGAAATCCTTTGAAGAGCAGGGTTTCGAATGGCTGCACGTGGTCGATCTCGACGGCGCCTTTGCAGGACATTCCGCCAACGGCAATGCGGTCGAGGCGATCCTGAAGTCCACGAAAAACCCGGTTCAGCTCGGCGGCGGCATCCGCACGCTTGATCATATCGAGAGCTGGCTGTCGCGCGGGCTGCGCCGCGTCATCCTCGGCACCGTTGCCGTGCGTGATCCGGCGCTTGTCATCGAGGCCTGCAAAAAGTTTCCGGGCCGGGTCGCCGTCGGCATCGACGCAAAGGGCGGCAAGGTTGCCGTCGAAGGCTGGGCGGAGGCGTCCGAACTCGGCATAATCGAGCTTGCGAAGAAATTCGAGGGCGCGGGCGTCGCCGCGATCATCTATACTGACATCGACCGCGACGGCATCCTGACCGGTATCAACTGGACATCGACGCTGGAACTGGCGGACGCCGTTTCCATTCCGGTCATCGCTTCGGGCGGCCTCGCCTCGATCGACGACATCAGGCGGATGCTGCAGCCGGACGCCCGCAAGCTCGAAGGCGCGATCTCCGGCCGTGCCCTCTATGATGGCCGTATCGATCCCGAGGAGGCGCTCGAGCTTATCCGGGCCGCGCGGGCGAAGGAGAGTGCAGAATGAGCCTGAAAGCCCGCGTGATCCCCTGCCTCGACGTCAAGGACGGCCGTGTCGTCAAGGGCGTCAATTTCCTCAATCTGGTCGATGCCGGCGATCCTGTCGAAGCGGCCAAGGCCTATGATGCGGCCGGAGCCGACGAGCTCTGCTTCCTCGACATCACGGCCTCTTCGGACAATCGCGAGACGATCTTCGACGTCGTGGCACGCACGGCCGAACAGTGCTTCATGCCGCTCACCGTCGGCGGCGGCGTTCGCACCATCGCCGATATCCGCAAGCTTCTGCTTTGCGGAGCCGACAAGGTCTCGATCAATTCGGCGGCGGTCAACAATCCGGATTTCGTCGCTGAGGCGGCCGACAAGTTCGGCGACCAGTGCATCGTCGTGTCGATCGATGCCAAGCGCCGGCGCACGCAGCAGGTCGGCGGCGACAATCTCAGCGCCTGGGAAATCTATACACACGGCGGCCGCAACGCGACCGGCATCGACGCGGTGGAATTTGCCCGGAAGATGGTTGCCCGTGGCGCCGGTGAACTTCTCGTCACCTCCATGGACCGTGACGGCACGAAGATCGGCTACGACCTGGAGCTGACGCGGGCGATTGCCGATTCCGTGCGTGTTCCCGTCATCGCGTCCGGCGGCGTCGGGGATCTCGACGATCTCGTGGCCGGCGTGAAGGACGGCCATGCCAATGCGGTGCTCGCCGCATCGATCTTCCACTTCGGCACCTATTCCGTCGGCGAAGCGAAACACTATATGTCCGAGCGCGGCATCGCGATGCGCCTCGACTGAGTTTGAAAGCAGTATCATGAGCGGATTTTCCCTTTCCGACCTCGAACGGATCGTCGAAGAGCGGGCGAAGGCCTCTCCGGACGAATCCTGGACCGCCAAACTGGTGGCCGGCGGACAGCAGAAAGCAGCCAAGAAACTGGGCGAGGAGGCAATCGAAGCCGTGATGGCGGCCGTCGCCAACGACCGCGAAAACCTCACCTACGAAGCAGCCGACGTTCTCTATCACCTATTGGTCGTATTGAAGATTGCTGAAATACCGCTAGAGAATGTCATGACCGAACTTGCGCGGCGGACCGCGCAATCCGGCCTCAAGGAAAAGGCCAGCCGGCAAAGTTCATGAGCATCGCAACGCAGATTATCGGAGTGGCGGAAAAGGTGGATGACTTCCAGACCGCTTCTTATTCTCCCTACCATTTCTTCAGCTCGGATCAGTGGGCAAAGTTTCGAGCCGATACGCCGCTGACGCTGACTGCGGACGAGGTCAAACGGCTGCGCTCGATGGGCGATCCGATCGACCTCGACGAAGTCCGGCGCATCTATCTGTCGCTGTCGCGCCTGCTTTCGGCCCATGTGGAATCCTCGCAGCTGCTGTTTGAGCAGCGCAACCGATTCCTCAGCCTCTCGAATGTAACGAAGACGCCCTTCGTGATCGGCATTGCCGGCTCGGTGGCCGTCGGCAAATCCACGACGGCGCGTATCCTGAAGGAACTGCTCGGCCGCTGGCCTTCCAGCCCGAAAGTCGATCTCGTCACGACGGACGGTTTTCTCTATCCGAACGCGGTGCTGAAGCGCGAGAACCTGATGCAGCGCAAGGGTTTTCCGGAGAGTTACGACACCGGCGCGATCCTGCGTTTCCTGTCGGCGATCAAGGCCGGCCTGCCGGACGTGAAGGCACCTTCCTACTCGCATCTCGTCTATGACGTGCTGCCGGACGAATACAAGATCGTCGACCGGCCGGATATTCTGATCTTCGAGGGCATCAACGTCCTGCAGTCGCGGGACCTGCCGGCCGACGGCAAGATCGTGCCGATGGTATCCGACTTCTTCGACTTCTCGATCTATATCGACGCCGAGGAGACGCAGATCCACAACTGGTATGTGACACGCTTCATGCGGCTCAGGGAAACGGCCTTCCGGGACCCGAATTCCTACTTTCACCGTTATGCGTCGATCAGCGAGGAAGAAGCGGTTGCGATCGCCGAAGACCTCTGGGCAAATATCAACCTGAAAAACCTGCGCCAGAACATCCTGCCGACGCGCCCGCGCGCCGATCTCATCCTGCGCAAGGGCAAGGATCACCTGATCGAGCAGGTGGCGCTGCGCAAGCTCTGAACGGCGCGAGTTAAGGATTGACGCGGCGGAGCGTCAGGTTGATGCGGCCGCCGTTCTTCAGAAGTGTCGAGGTGGCCGGATAGATGCGGTCGACGCCGTGAAAGCAGAGCCGCCCCTGCCCACCCAATACGACCAGATCGCCGCTGGCGAGCTTGAAAGACACGGTCCTGTCGTTGCGGTTCAGGCCGCCGATGCGAAACAGACAGGCATTGCCGAGGGAGATCGAGACGACCGGCGCTTTCAGGTCCTTCTCGTCCTTGTCCTGATGCAGGCCCATGCGCGCCTCATCGGTATAGAAATTGACAAGGCAAGCTTCCGGCTCCCTGTCGTAGCCTGAAGCATCGTTCCATATCTCAAGCAGTTCGCGGGGGATTGCCGGCCACGGCCTGCCGGTCGCCGGATGTAGCGGCTGGTAGCGGTAGCCTCGTTCCTTGTCCGTTACCCAGCCAAGCGATCCGCAATTTGTCATCCGCACCGACATCGGCTTGCCGGTGCCCGGCATGACCGGTACATAAAGCGGCGCCTCCGCTACAATCGTCCTGATGATGCCGACCAGCGCCTCCTGGCGGGCACGATCGAGATATTCCGGCAGATGGCGGATACCGCTCAGAAGCTCCGGCATATCACTCTCCGCCGCCTGGCCTGCCGCGCATCTTCTTGACTTCCGAACGGCCGGATTTTTCCTTCAGGCGCCGCTCGATCGAGCCTTTTGTCGGCTTGGTCTTCTTGCGCGGCGGCGGCGGCGGCTTGGCGGCCTCGATGATCAGTTCCTTCAGCCGCTCGCGCGCATCTTCGCGATTGCGGTCCTGGCTGCGGAAACGACTTGCCTCGATCATCAACACGCCGTCCTTCGACAGGCGCCTGCCGGCAAGCTTGATCGCATTGGCCTTGACCCGCTCGTTGAGCGAGGGCGAATTCTGGATGTTGAAGAAGAGCTGGACGGCGGTCGATACTTTGTTGACGTTCTGACCGCCAGGACCGCCCGCCAGAACGAACTGTTCCGTCAGCTCCCATCCGGCGATGGTAATCCTGTCATCGATATAGAGCGCGTCGCTGGCCATACCGCCTTCTAGCGCAGATCAGCGGGTATTGGGAAGCGCATGAGACCCGGCACAGGCACGACCGGAAACCCGGTGCTGAAAGAACCGGGTTTCACGTGAATCGCCAAAGGTTTATTGGCGAATTATTCGGCGGCGACCCTGGTGCCCGGAGCCGCGTCGCGCACACCGCCGTCGACATGGTCCTCGAACTTGGCGAAGTTGGCGATGAACATGGAAACCAGCTTTTCGGCCTGTGCGTCGTAAGCCTGCTTGTCGGCCCAGGTCGAGCGCGGATCGAGGATGCCGGTATCGACGCCTTCGACGGCCACCGGAACGGCAAAACCGAAGTTCGGATCGGTGCGAAGCTCGGCCTTGGCGAGTTCGCCCGAAAGGGCTGCCGTCAGCAGGGCGCGGGTAGCCTTGATCGGCATACGCTTGCCGACGCCGTAGGCGCCGCCGGTCCAGCCCGTATTGACGAGCCAGCACTGAACGCCGTGCCGGCCGATGAGCTCCTTCAGGAGATTGCCGTATTCGGCAGGATGGCGCGGCATGAAAGGCGCGCCGAAGCAGGTCGAGAAGGTTGCTTCCGGTTCCACGACACCCTTTTCCGTGCCGGCCACCTTGGCAGTGTAGCCGGAGAGGAAGTGATACATGGCCTGATCGGGCGTCAGCTTGGCGATCGGCGGCATGACGCCGAAGGCATCGGCCGTCAGCATGATGATCGTCTTCGGATGAGGCGCAAGCCCGGTTTCCGATGCGTTCGGGATGAAATGCATCGGATAGGCGCAACGGGTGTTCTCGGTGAGCGACGCATCATCGAAATCCGGTTGGCGATTTTCGTCGAGAACGACGTTTTCAAGCACAGTCCCGAAGCGCTGGGTCGTGGCGTAGATTTCCGGTTCGGCTTCGGCCGAAAGGCGAATGGTCTTGGCATAGCAGCCGCCTTCGAAATTGAAGATGCCGTTTTCGCCCCAGCCGTGCTCGTCATCGCCGATCAGCGTACGGGCCGGATCGGCCGAAAGGGTCGTCTTGCCTGTGCCCGAGAGGCCGAAGAAGACCGCCGCATCGCCAGCCGGGCCGACATTGGCCGAGCAGTGCATCGGCATGACACCCCTTTCGGGCAGCAGATAGTTCAGCACGGTAAAGACCGATTTCTTCATCTCCCCGGCATAGGAGGTGCCGGCGATCAGCACGATGCCGTTCGTCAGATCGCAGGCGATCACCGTTTCGGTGCGGCAGCCGTGACGCTCCGGCTCGGCCTTGAAGCTCGGCAGGTCGATGATCGTCAGCTTCGGCGCGAAGCTCGCGAGCGCGTCAGCCTTCGGACGGATCAACAGGTTGCGGATGAAGAGCGAGTGCCAGGCGAATTCGGTCACAACGCGGGTCGGCAGCGCCTGGCCCGCATCGGCGCCGCCGATGAGATCCTGCACGAAGAGATCCTTGTCGGCGGCATGGGCCAGCATGTCCTTATGGAGCAGAGCAAAATGCTCCGGCGACATCGGCTTGTTGTTGTCCCACCAGATCTGACCATCGGTCTTCTCGTCGCGGACGACGAACTTGTCCTTCGGCGAGCGGCCGGTGTGCTGGCCGGTCACTGCGCGAAGAGCGCCCTGGGCTGTCAGTTCGGCTTCTCCCCGGCGAATCGATTCCTCGTAGAGAAGAGCGGCGGAGAGGTTGTAGCGGACGCTCCGTGCGCCGCCGAAACCGATCGTCGCCAGCTCGATTGCCTGGTTGTGAACTCCGAACGTCTCCATAGCTTTTCCCTTCGCTGAGGCGCCTTGGCCGTTAAAATCAGCGCGAAAGTAAGAGGAGAATTTTTAAATGGCAATAGGCAGAATCTTAGAAAATGCAGCAATATCAAATAATTAATCGATTTAAATTTCTGCATTCTGTTTTAAATCGTTTGAAGACCTCCTGTTGAAACAAGTTGTCGCACCACTTTAGGTTGCGCGCCATACAGGCTGGCAATCTACCCCTTTATCTTTGCCACAATTTGTTCCACCTTTATCCTCCATAAGCGCAACCGGTCACGAAGACCGCCTGGGGATGACCAATCCGGGAGATTGCGCACTGATGACGGAGACGAACACCATGCCGACAATCGCGCTCGTTGACGACGACCGCAACATTCTCACTTCCGTGTCGATTGCACTGGAAGCTGAAGGATATAAGGTCGAAACCTATACGGATGGCGCTTCGGCGCTCGATGGTCTGCTCGCGCGCCCGCCGCAGCTGGCGATCTTCGATATCAAGATGCCGCGTATGGACGGCATGGAGCTGTTGCGCCGTCTTCGCCAGAAGTCGGACATGCCCGTCATCTTCCTCACCTCCAAGGACGAAGAGATAGACGAGCTCTTCGGCCTGAAGATGGGCGCCGACGACTTCATCACCAAGCCCTTCTCGCAGCGTCTGCTGGTCGAGCGCGTTCGCGCCGTGCTGCGTCGTGCGTCGAGCCGCGAGGCGGCTGCCGCCGGCGGCAGTGCCGCAGCCGGCGCGCCGAAAGCCGGAGCGGTTCAGCAGGCCCGGTCGCTCGAGCGCGGCCAGCTGGTCATGGACCAGGAGCGCCACACCTGCACCTGGAAGGGCGAGGCCGTCACCCTGACCGTCACCGAATTCCTGATTCTGCATTCGCTGGCGCAGCGCCCGGGTGTGGTGAAAAGCCGCGACGCCCTGATGGATGCCGCCTACGACGAACAGGTGTATGTTGATGACCGCACCATCGACAGCCACATCAAGCGGCTGCGCAAGAAGTTCAAGATGGTCGATACTGACTTTGATATGATTGAAACGCTTTACGGTGTGGGGTACCGCTTCCGCGAAGCAGCCTGACGCCTCGCAGCGCAGGAAGAGACGAACGAGGGTGGCGGGCCGGGCAGACTGGCCCCGCCCTCCGAAAGGGCCGTGATTGGCACAGTTGGTGCAGGAAAGGGATCTGGATGATGCGGAGGGCGTGAGCACCCGACGCGTCAGGGGCCGGCGTTGGTCGCATCCCTTCACCCTGATCCGCCGCATCTTCGGCAATGCCGTCTTTTCCAGCCTGACGCGCCGCATCGTCTTCTTCAACCTTGCGGCCCTGCTCGTTCTCGTCGGCGGCATTCTCTACCTCAACCAGTTCCGAGAAGGCCTGATCGACGCACGCGTCGAAAGCCTGCTGACGCAAGGCGAAATCATTGCCGGCGCGGTTTCGGCATCGGCCTCCGTCGACACGAACTCGATCACCATCGATCCGCAGAAGCTGCTCGAACTGCAGGCCGGCCAGAGCATTACGCCGGTGCCGAACGACGAGGACCTCGAATTTCCGATCGACCCGGAGAAAGTGGCGCCGGTTCTGCGCCGGCTGATCTCGCCCACCCGCACGCGCGCCCGCATCTTCGACGCCGATGCCAACCTGCTGCTCGATTCCCGCCACCTCTATTCGCGTGGCCAGGTCCTGCGCTTCGACCTGCCGCCGGTGGAAGAGGAAAAACAGACCTGGAGTGAATGGTTCACGGCTCTCTTCAACAAGGCCCTGCAGCCGGGCAATCTTCCTGTCTACAAGGAAGCGCCCGGTGGTGACGGCTCCATCTATCCGGAAGTGATGAATGCGCTGACGGGCGTGCGCGGTGCGGTGGTGCGCACGACCGAAAAGGGCGAACTCATCGTCTCGGTTGCCGTGCCGATCCAGCGCTTCCGCGCCGTGCTCGGCGTATTGCTGCTGTCGACGCAGGCCGGCGATATCGACAATATCGTGCATGCCGAGCGTCTTGCCATCATGCGTGTCTTCGGTGTCGCCACGCTCGTCAACGTACTCCTGTCGCTGGTTCTCTCGTCGACCATCGCCAATCCGCTGCGCCGGCTTTCGGCGGCCGCGATCCGCGTGCGCCGCGGCGCCAAGGAGCGTGAGGAGATTCCTGATTTCTCCGTACGCCAGGATGAAATCGGCAACCTTTCCATCGCGCTGCGCGAGATGACGACCGCCCTCTATGACCGGATCGACGCGATCGAGAGCTTCGCGGCCGATGTCAGCCACGAGCTGAAGAACCCGCTGACCTCGCTGCGCAGCGCCGTCGAAACGCTGCCGCTTGCCAAGTCCGACGATTCCAAGAAGCGGCTGATGGACGTTATCCAGCACGATGTCCGCCGTCTCGACCGCCTGATCAGCGATATTTCGGACGCATCCCGCCTCGATGCCGAGCTTGCGCGCGTCGATGCCGGCTCCGTCGATCTGGAAGTGCTGCTGCGCGACCTGATCGACGTGTCGCGCCAGATCCGCAATACCAAGAAACAGGTCGAAATCGAATATGTCGTGGACCGCAAGCCGAACGTGAAGACGCGTTTCGTCGTCAATGGACACGACCTGCGCATCGGCCAGATCATCACCAACCTGATCGAAAACGCGCGCTCCTTCGTGCCCGAACACAACGGCAAGATCACGGTCCGCCTTGTCCGCACCCGCTCACGCTGCGTCGTCTATATCGAAGACAACGGTCCGGGCATCCAGGCGGAGAATATCGACCGCATCTTCGAACGCTTCTATACCGACCGGCCGGAATCCGAGGGCTTCGGCCAGAATTCCGGCCTCGGACTTTCCATCAGCCGACAGATCGCCGAGGCGCATGGCGGCTCGCTGCGAGCCGAAAACATCGTCGACGACGAGAGCGGCAAACTGCTTGGCGCCCGCTTCATCCTTGCCCTTCCGGCCGATGCCGCAGCATGATCAACATCCACGCCACCGCAATCGTCATTGGAAAGACCGGCCTCCTTTTCACCGGTCCCTCGGGCTGGGGCAAGTCGATGACCGCCTTTACCTGCATGGCGGAGGCGCGCCGGCAGGGTATTTTTTCCGCTCTGGTCGCTGACGATCAGGTGCTTCTTTCGAAGGATGGCGGAGCCGTCACTGCCGCTTGCCCGCTTTCCATTGCCGGGCTTATCGAATTGCGCGGAACAGGGATCGTAAAGCAGGCCCATATCGCCCAGGCGGCGATGCATTTTGCGGTCCTGCCGGCCAGCGCCACAGGCGAAGACCGCCTCCCCGCTGATGGCGAAACCGTCGTTCTTGCCGAGGGTTTCGAACTGCCTGCGCTGCGATTGCTGCCCAATCTTCCGCTGCCTCTTGCCGTACTGATGGCAAAAGCGCCGGAAATCGGAAGTTGAAGCCTTCCGGACGGTCCGAGACGGACTATACGTTTGTATTTTTATCTTGCACTTCGGCTTTTGATCGCCAAGATGTGCCCCCACCGGTGGACGTAATTGCTGCGTTGCGATATTGGGGCCACCGTTTGCGTATGCCATGGGAGCAGTAATATCATGATCGGACTTGTGCTTGTCACTCATGGCAAGCTGGCTGAAGAGTTTCGTCATGCCGTAGAGCACGTCGTCGGTCCTCAGAAATTCATCGAGACGGTCTGCATCGGACCGGAAGACGACATGGACCAGAGACGACAGGACATTCTCGAAGCCGTTTCCGGCGCAGACGACGGCCATGGCGTCGTCATTCTCACCGACATGTTCGGCGGTACACCTTCCAACCTCGCCATCTCGGTGATGAGCAGTGGCCACACCGAAGTGATTGCCGGCGTCAATCTGCCGATGCTGATCAAGCTTGCCGGCGTGCGCGGCGAAAACAATATGGAAAAGGCGCTTGCCGAAGCTTCGGAAGCAGGCCGCAAATATATCAACGTTGCAAGCCGGGTTCTGAGCGGAAAGTAAGAAGCCTCCATGACACCGCTCTCCCGGGAACTCCTCATCATCAACAAACGCGGCCTGCATGCGCGCGCTTCGGCAAAGTTTGTCCAGACGGTCGATGCCTTCGATGCGACGATCACCGTTTCCAAGGACGGCATGACGGTGGGCGGCACGTCCATCATGGGCCTCATGATGCTTGCGGCAAGCCCAGGCTCCAGCGTCATCGTTTCGGCCACCGGCAATCAGGCCGTTGAAGCGCTGGACGCCCTCGACCAGCTGATCCAGAACAAGTTCGGCGAAGAGATCTGACCTTCGCGACATATAAAGATATAAAGACTTCTTTATATCCCCGTTGCCTTCACGGTCGAAGCCTGCTAAACGGCGGGCATGACGTGCATCCCGCACCCGTTCCAACCGTTGCGGTCATCGTCGCGCCTTTGCGATGTGTTTGAGACGTTTTCAGCCTGGAGAGCCTTATGAGCACTGAAAAAGATTATGTCGTCGCCGATATCGGCCTTGCGGATTTCGGCCGCAAAGAAATTTCGATCGCCGAAACCGAAATGCCGGGCCTCATGTCGTGCCGCGCGGAATTTGGCGAAACCAAGCCGCTGAAGGGCGCGCGCATCACCGGTTCGCTGCATATGACGATCCAGACCGCCGTTCTCATCGAGACGCTGGTGGCCCTCGGCGCCGAAGTTCGCTGGGCCTCGTGCAACATCTTCTCGACGCAGGACCATGCCGCGGCAGCCATCGCGGCGGCCGGCATTCCGGTCTTCGCCGTCAAGGGCGAATCCCTCGTCGATTACTGGAACTACACCGACAAGATCTTCCAGTGGACCGATGGCGGCTTCTCCAACATGATCCTCGATGACGGCGGCGACGCCACCATGTACATCCTGCTCGGCGCGCGCGCCGAAGCCGGTGAGGACGTTCTCTCCAAGCCGCATTCCGAGGAAGAGGAAATCCTCTTCGCGCAGATCAAGAAGCGTCTGGCAGCAACGCCCGGCTGGTTCACCAAGCAGCGTGAGGCCATCAAGGGCGTTACCGAAGAGACCACGACGGGCGTCAACCGTCTCTATCAGCTCAGCCAGAAGGGCCTGCTGCCCTTCCCGGCCATCAACGTCAACGATTCCGTCACCAAGTCGAAGTTCGACAACAAGTACGGCTGCAAGGAATCGCTGGTTGACGGTATCCGCCGCGGCACCGACGTGATGATGGCCGGCAAGGTTGCCGTCGTCTGCGGTTACGGCGACGTCGGCAAGGGTTCTGCCGCTTCGCTTTCCGGCGCCGGCGCCCGCGTCAAGGTGACGGAAGCCGATCCGATCTGCGCCCTGCAGGCCGCCATGGACGGTTACGAAGTCGTTCTGCTCGAGGACGTCGTTTCCTCCGCCGATATCTTCATCACCACCACCGGCAACAAGGACGTCATCCGCATCGACCACATGCGTCAGATGAAGGACATGGCGATCGTCGGCAATATCGGCCATTTCGACAACGAAATCGAAGTGGCGGCACTGCGTAACCTGAAGTGGACGAACGTCAAGCCGCAGGTCGACCTGATCGAGTTCCCCAAGGGCAATCGCATCATCCTTCTCTCCGAAGGCCGCCTCCTGAACCTCGGCAACGCGACGGGCCATCCGTCCTTCGTCATGTCGGCTTCGTTCACCAACCAGACGCTGGCGCAGATCGAGCTCTTCACCAAGCCCGGCCAGTACGAGAACAAGGTCTACATCCTGCCGAAGCACCTCGACGAGAAGGTCGCGCGCCTTCACCTCGACAAGCTCGGCGTGAAACTTACCCAGCTCAGCGAAGAGCAGGCTGCCTATATCGGCGTGAAGCCGCAGGGTCCGTTCAAGTCCGACCACTACAGATACTGATTTCATCCTCGATATCCACAAGATGTGGTGGCCCCGGCATTGACAAATGCCGGGGCTTATTTTTTAGGCGCTCTCTTTCCGACGATTCCCTTCCGAAGTATTGTTTTAAGACTTGATTCGTGGCTTCGGAGCTCTCCGTTTTCCACGAAAATGGGATGTCTTGTCGTGATGCGGCACATTAAAGGACGGAGACATACCGCGGATGTCGGAAATGAAACACAGCCTGCCCGGACAGGCGGAGGATAGCGCTTACGCCGCTGACCGCCCGCTTCAGGCAGGCCAAAAACATAGGTTTGCCACGGCCCCTATGGCCGCAAGGCAAAGGCCGTGGTCTTTGGCCCGTATTGCGAAGCTGTGCGCTGCGAGCACCGCTGCCGCCCTACCCGCCTGGCCGGTTCTGGCGCAGGCGCAGCCCGGCATTGGCGCATCGGCACATCTCTTTACCTCTTCGCAGGTTGTCGGCCTTTCCGTCGTCATAGGCGTCATTTCGGCTGCGCTGCTTTCGACGCTCTGGCTGGTGCGCCAGCGCGGCAATCTCGAAAATGAAAGCCGTGAGATCCGCTCGGCACTTTCGGATGCACAGCAGCGCATTTCACAATATCAGGCGCTCATCGCCGACAAGAACCGGCGCATCGTCATCTGGGACGGCGTCGCCCGGCCGGAACTGCTCGGCCAGCTTCCGCCGGAAACCGGCGCGCCGCAGGACAACGAATTCCTCGCCTTCGGCCTCTGGCTGAAAGCGCGATCGGCATCCGAGCTGGAGCGGGCGATCGGCCGCTTGCGCGAGCAGGCCGAGAGCTTCGACATGGTGGTCGAGACCATTCGCGACGAAGTGCTTGAGGCACAGGGCCGGGTTTCCGGCGGGCGTGCCTTCGTCCGCTTCGTGGCACTCAACAATCTGCGCGCCGAACTTGCCGAATTGAAGATCGAGCGGGACCGGCTGATGACGTCGATTTCCGCGTTTCAGAGCATGCTGGACGCCATCGACATGCCTGCCTGGCAGCGCGACACGGCCGGCCGCCTGACCTGGGTCAACCATGCCTACGGCGATGCAGTCGAGGCGCAGTCGCCCCAGCAGGCAATCAACGAGGGCCGCGAGATCCTGACGACGATCGCCCGCGAGCGCATCCGCGCCACGGCGACGCCGGAATCGCCGTTTCACGATACGATCTCAACCGTCGTGCGCGGCAACCGCACCTTTTTCGACGTCGTCGACGTGAAGGTCCCCAGCGGCTCGGCAGGCATTGCGGTCGATGTTTCGGATGTCGAAGCGGTGCGCGCCGAACTGGAACGCACGCTGAAGAGCCATGCCGAGACGCTCGACCATCTGGCAACGCCGGTTGCCATCTTCGACGGCGACCGCCGGCTGCAATTCTACAATCAGGCCTTCGTTTCGCTCTGGGAACTCGACATCTCGTTCCTCGAAAGCAAGCCCGACAACAGCGAACTTCTGGAGCGCCTGCGCGCCGCCAAGAAGCTTCCCGACCAGCTGAACTGGAAATCGTGGAAGGAAGCGGCGCTTTCCGTCTATCGTTCGCTCGATACGCAATCCGACCTCTGGCACCTGCCGAACGGGCAGACGCTGCGTGTCTTTGCCACCGCGCATCCGCAGGGCGGCGCCACCTGGGTTTTCGAGAACCTGACCGAACAGGTCGATCTCGAGACACGCTACAATACGCTGGTAAAGGTGCAGGGCGAGACGATCGACCACCTTTCGGAAGGTGTTGCCGTCTTCGGCCCCGATGGGCGCATTCGTCTTTCCAACCCGGCCTTCCGGGCTCTGTGGGGCATTACGGAGACGGAGGCCAAGCCCGGTACGCATATCCGCGCCATCGGCGAAGTCTGCGCGCCGTCCTATGACCAGCCCGACGGCTGGAAGACCTTTGCCGAGCTGATTACCAGCTTCGACGACGAGCGGCGCTCCAGCCAGGGAACGCTTGAGCTGCTGTCCGGCCTCGTGCTCGACTTCGCCGTGATCCCGCTGCCGAACGCGCAGACCATGCTGACTTTCGTCAACATGACCGACAGCGTCCGGGCCGAACGGGCGCTGACGGAAAAGAACGAGGCGCTGCGCAAGGCGGACGAGCTGAAGAACGATTTCGTGCAGCACGTCTCCTACGAGCTGCGCTCGCCGCTGACGAACATTATCGGCTTTACCGATCTGCTGCGCACGCCGGGCGTCGGGTCACTGAACGAACGGCAGGCCGAATATATCGACCATATCGCCACTTCCTCCTCGGTGCTTCTGACGCTCGTCAACGACATTCTCGATCTTGCGACCGTCGATGCCGGCATCATGCGGCTCAACTATGCGGAAATCGATCTCGCCGACCTGCTCGACGACGTTTCCATGCAGATCGCCGATCGGCTGCAGGAAAGCGGTGTTTCGCTTGAGATCACTGCACCTGCCTATCTCGGCTCGATCGTCGCCGATCCGCAGCGGCTGAAGCAGATCCTGCTGAAGCTTCTCGCCAATGCCGCCAACTTCTCGCCGGAAGGCGCGTCCATTTCGCTGGAATGCCGTCGGGAAGGCACGGATTTCGTCTTCTCCGTCCGCGATCGCGGTCCCGGTATTTCTCCCGAAATGGTCGCCACGGTCTTCGATCGTTTTGCAACCGGTGCGAAGAGCGGCAAACGTGGCGGCGCCGGGCTTGGACTTTCGATTGTGGACAGTTTCGTCAGCCTGCATAATGGCGAAGTCAGCATCGACAGCGAGCCCGGAAAGGGGACGACCGTGACCTGCCGCATCCCTTCCATCAACCTGCCGCATTCCGTCGCCGCCGAATGACGCAAGGCGACGTGATTTCGCTTCTACTGGAAGACGAGGCGGCAACGCTCCGCCTCGGCAACGATCTGGCGCTTGCCTTGAAAGCCGGCGATTGCCTGGCTCTCTCCGGCGATCTTGGGGCGGGAAAATCCTCCCTCGCACGCGCCTTCCTGCGGACGGTGGCCGAAGACGACGGGCTGGAAGTTCCAAGCCCGACCTTCACCCTCGTGCAATCCTACGAGCTGCGGATCCCGGTTTCACATTTCGATCTCTATCGGCTCGGCGACCCCTCGGAATTGACGGAACTCGGTTTCGATGAGGCGCTCGAAAACGGTATCTGCATCGTTGAATGGCCGGAAATGGCGGAAGGCGAACTGCCTGAAGGGCGCATATCGCTGCGGCTTGAACACGAAGGAAGCGGGCGGCGGGCCACGATCACGGCGCCGGAGCAAAGTGCGTCCCGTATCCGGCGCGTGCTCGCGATCCGCAGCTTTCTCGCCGATGCCGGCTATGGTGACGCCGAACGGCGGTTTCTGACGGGCGATGCATCGCTTCGCGCATACGAATATTTCCATCTCGGCGACGGCACGCGGAAAATCCTCATGGACTGGCGGCCACCGCCCGAAGGGCCGCCGATTTATGACGGCAAGCCCTATCCCAAGGTCGCCCACCTGGCGCAGGACGCCTATCCGTTCGTCGCGATCGCCGATGCGCTGCGCGAGCGTGGCTTTGCGACGCCGAAAATCGAGAAGGTCGATTACCAGCAGGGCATCCTGCTGATCGAGGATCTGGGCACCGAGGGCGTGCTGGACGATGAAGGCAGCCCGATCGTCGAGCGCTACCGGGAAAGCGTCGCCTGCCTTGCCCATCTTCACTCGATGCAGATCCCGCAGGATATCCCGGTCACGGCCACGCACACCCATCACATTCCGGAGTTCGATCGCACGGCGATGAAGATGGAAGTGCGTCTTCTGCTCGACTGGCACATTGCCTGGAAACGCGAAGCGCCTCCTTCAGATGCCGAGCGCGAGGAATATCTCGCGATCTGGGATCAGCTGATCGACGAGCTGCGGTCGGCTGAAAAGACCCTGCTTCTGCGTGATTTTCATTCGCCCAACATCATCTGGCGGGAGCATGAGAACGGCGTCCGCAAGATCGGCCTCATCGACTTTCAGGACGCGATGATCGGCCCGACCGCCTATGACCTTGCCTCCATCGTCCAGGACGCACGTGTGACGATCGAGCCCGACCTCTTCCGCCTGCTGATGGCCGATTATCTTTCGCTCCGGCGCGCGCAAGGCGGTTTCGACGAAGCCGGATTCATGAAGGCATGGGCCATCATGTCTGCGCAGCGCAATTGCAAGCTTGCCGGTCTCTGGGTGCGGCTCCTGCAGCGGGACGGCAAGCCCGGTTATCTGCAGCACATGCCGCGCACGCTTGCCTATCTCAAAGTGGCGCTGGAACATGAGACGCTTGCCCCCTTGCGCGAATGGTGCACAAGGGCTGGAATACTGCCAGTCGAATCATAGATCCGGACCAGCATGACCATCAGACAAGCCATGGTACTGGCCGCGGGCCTCGGAACCCGCATGCGCCCGATTACCGACACTATTCCGAAGCCTCTGGTGAAGATCGGCGGAAAGCCGATGATCGACTACGCGCTGGATTCGCTTGCCGAGGCCGGGGTCGAACAGGTTGCCGTCAATGTCCACCATTTTGCGGACCAGATGGAGGATCATCTGAAAAGCTATCGCGGGCTGGATATCCTCATTTCAGACGAGCGCGATGCGCTGATGAATTCCGGCGGAGGACTGGCGAAAGGCCTGAAGCTGCTCCGGCGGGAACCGGTTTTCGTCATGAACGCCGATCTTTTCTGGATCGGGGAGCCGGTCGGGCGGCCGAGCAATCTGCGGCGCTTAGCCGGATTCTTCGATGCCGAACGCATGGATATGGCGCTGCTCTGCGTGCGCATCGAGGACACGACGGGACATAACGGCAAGAACGACTTCAGCCTCGCTGCCGACGGTCGGCTGACGCGCTATCGCGACGATCCGTCCAACCCGGTCGTCTATGCCGGTGCCATCGTCATGAGCCCCGCGCTGCTCGACGATGCGCCCGAAGAGGCCTTCAACCTGAATATCTATTTCGACAAGGCGATCGCCCGCCGCCGGCTCTTCGGCATGATGATGGAAGGCCATTGGCTGACGGTCGGCACGCCTGATGCAATTGACGGTGCAGAGGAGACGATCCGGCGGTTCCGGACGTTTGCTTGATCGATGGCGGAGCGGCACCGGCCACGCATTTTGACGATCCCGTCCGGTCTTCCCTTTCTGAAGACGCTGGCGAGTTCGCTTTGCGACGGGCGGCTGACGCCGCTTTTCCGGCATGATGCCGCCGATCCTCTGTCGCTCGCGAAGGTGACGATCTATCTGCCGACCCGGCGCGCCGTGCGCGTGCTGCGTTCGGAATTCGTCGATCTGCTCGGCGGCCGTTCGGCGATCCTGCCGGTTATCCGGCCGCTCGGAGAGACGGATGACGACAGCGGCTATTTTGACGAGGCGCTGCCCGCGACGATCGATCTTGCCCAGCCATTGTCCAATACCGCGCGCCTTCTGGAACTGGCGCGGCTGATCCTTGCCTGGCGCAACAAGCTGCCCGAGATCGTCCGGCATATCCATTCGGAATCGCCCCTTGTCGCGCCGGCAAGCCCGGCCGATGCCATCTGGCTTGCCCGCAACCTGGCGGAACTGATCGACTCGATCGAGACCGAGGATCTTGCATGGTCCGAACTCGGAAGGCTCGAGACGGGCGACTATGCGGCCTGGTGGCAGCTGACGGCCGAATTCCTGCAGATCGCCAGCGCGTTCTGGCCGGAGCGGCTGGTTGAACTCGGCCGCTCTTCGCCAGCCCGACACCGCAACGCCATTCTGCGCGCTGAAGCCGGCCGGCTTTCGGCGGCAAAACCTCCCGGTCCGATCATCATTGCCGGCTCGACAGGTTCGCTTCCTGCCACGGCTGATCTCATCGGTGCGGTGGCGAACCTTCCGGAAGGCGTGATCGTGTTGCCCGGCCTCGATCTTTCCATGCCGGAGGAGCATTGGCGGCTTGTCGCCCCCGATCTCCTGCCGGGTCAACGGGCCAATCCGGCGAGCCGCACACATCCGCAATATGGTCTTTCCGTCCTGTTGAAGCGCCTGAAGCTTACCCGAGAGGATGTCCAGCCGATCGATGACGCAGAGGCCGACCTGCGTTCACGCGCGGAAGTTCTGTCGCGCGCGCTCACGCCATCGGAGGCCACGAGCAGCTGGGGCGATTGGAAGAAAAACCTGCCGGAAGGAACCATTGCCGCGGCATTCGCCGACGTATCGATGATCGAAGCCGCCAACGAACGCGAGGAAGCGACGGCGATTGCCGTTGCCCTGCGGCTGGCGCTGGAACAGCCGGGGGCAGATGGCGAAAGCCGGGCTGCACTTATTACGCCGGACCGCAATCTCGCCCGCCGCGTCATGGCGGAGCTCTCCCGCTTCGGCATTCTCGCCGACGATTCGGCCGGTACCCCACTTTCGGCAACTGCGCAGGGCACGCTGCTGCAACTGCTTCTCGAAGCGACGCTGCGTCCTGGCGATCCTGTCGCCATCGTCTCCCTGCTCAAACACCCGCTTGCCCAGTTCGGGCTGGAACGCAGCTTTCTGACTGCGGCTGTCGAAGCGCTGGAGTTGCTGGCCCTGCGCGGGGGCACGGCGGAAGTGAATATCGGAGCGCTCGAACGGCTGCTCGACCATCAGCTTTCGGAGCAGGCACTCGACAGACATGCGCCGGTGTGGCGCAAATCGCTGCCATCCGGGGCGACGGACATGGCCCGCACATTGGCGCAGAAAGTGGAACGCGCCGTGGAGCCGCTCGTATCGGCGCTCGCACTCCATCGCAGGAACGGTGATGGCCCGGTCACGGGCATCTCGCTGTCGCAATGGGCCGAACGGACGGGCCGTGCTCTTGAAGCTGTCGCGGCCGGCGAACACGGCAATCTGGCGAGCCTCTGGTCCGGTGAGGCGGGTGATGCCCTGGCGAGCCTGCTTGGCGAAGTGATCGATACCGACGGCCAGATGGATGCGGACGGTCCGCAGTGGATCGATATCATGCAGGCGCTGTCGGCCGGACATGCCGTCAAACCCGGTGCGCTGAGCCACCCCCGCCTCTTCATCTTCGGTACGCTGGAAGCACGCCTGCAGAATGTCGATACGCTGATCCTCGGCAGCCTCAATGAAGGATCGTGGCCGGGTCAGACCGCCAACAATCCCTTCGTCTCCCGTATGATGAAGACGGAAATCGGGCTTGAACCGCCGGAGCGGCGCATCGGCCAGCTGGCGCATGACTTCGAGATGGCGAACGGCACCCGCCACCTGATCTATTCGCGCGCGTTGCGGCAGGGTTCGACCCCAACCGTCGCCTCGCGATGGCTGCAGCGGCTGCTGGCGCTTGGCGGCGAGGATTTTGAAGAACAACTGCGCGAGCGGGGTGCGCGTTTCGTTCACTGGGCGAACCAGATCGACCTCGGAGACCATCAGGCGCCGGCACAAAGACCGTCTCCAAGGCCGCCGCGCGAGTTGCAGCCCAAGTCCTATTCCTTCAGCGAAGTCGGCCGGCTGCGCCGCGATCCCTATGCGATCTATGCGCGGCGCGTTTTGCGGCTCGATCCCGTCGATCCGTTCAACCGGGATCCGGGCGCAGCAGAGCGGGGCACGCTTTACCACAAGATCATCGACCGCTTCGTCCGCGAGGGCCATGTCGCGGGAACGCCCGATGCGGCAGCGGCGATGGAAACCATTCTGACGGAACTCTTCAACATGGAGAAGCTGCCGGCGCATATCGACGCGGTCTGGCGACCGCGTTTCCGCGAGGTTGCGCGGGCCTTCCTCACCTGGGAAGCCGGGCGGCAGACCGACGTGCAGAAGCGGCTGACCGAAGTGAGAGGTGGTGTCGAACTCGACGGGATCGATATCCGGCTCACCGGGGTCGCCGACCGGATCGATATCAAGGGACCTAACAGCGCCGACATTATCGATTATAAGACTGGCTATAACCCTACCGTGAGGCAAGCCCGTACTCTTCTTGATCCGCAGCTGGCACTTGAAGCAGCAGCGCTACACGCAGGAGCTTTCAGTGAGGCAGGTAGCCTCCTACCAAACGATCTCCTTTACGTTCGCCTGCGGCCGGGCAACCGTTTCGATGCCGAGAAAGTCAACAATGAGGGGGCCAATGGCGACAAGGCAAAATCGGCGATGCAGCTTGCCGAGGAATCGATCGACCAGCTGGTGAAATTCGTCAGCCTGCTGCAGTCGGGCGAAAAAGGCTTTACCTCGCGGCTGATCCCTGCTCAGCAATTCGATTTCGGCGGCGATTACGACCATCTCGCACGCGTTGCGGAATGGGCAACCGCAGACCCTGACGGAGGCGGCGATGATTGATCCGACGGCGCTTCCCGAGGGCGACGATCCCGGCACGTGGATCAGCTGGACGACGATCCAGCAGGCGATTGCCTCCGATCCAGCCCGTTCGGCCTGGGTGTCGGCCAATGCCGGTTCCGGCAAGACCCACGTGCTGACGCAGCGGGTGATCCGGCTGCTGCTTGCGGGGGCGCGGCCTTCCGCCATTCTCTGCCTCACCTATACGAAGGCGGCCGCCTCCGAAATGTCGAACCGCGTCTTCGAACGACTGGCGGAATGGGCGATTTTTCCGGATGAGGAACTGGCCAGGCGCATCACCCAGATCGAAGGTCGTGAGCCGGATTCGCTGAAGCTGGCGGAGGCAAGGCGGCTGTTTGCCAAGGCGCTGGAAACGCCGGGCGGGCTGAAGATCCAGACGATCCATGCCTTCTGCGAGGCGCTGCTGCACCAGTTTCCGCTGGAGGCAAATGTCGCCGGTCATTTCTCCGTTCTGGACGATCGGGCAGCCGCGACGCTGCTTGCCGATGCGCGCCGCTCGCTCTTGACGGCGACGACCCCCGACAATGACCGGGATCTCGCCGATGCCTTCGCCTATGTGCTCAATCTCGGTGATGAATCCGGGCTTGAAAATCTGCTCGGCGAGATCGTTGCCAACAGAAATGCCATACGCCGTTTCATGCTGGCCGCCGAGCCGCATGGCGGCGTCGATCGCCTGCTTCGCGCAAAGCTTGGCCTGTCGCCCGACGATACGGAAGAGGGTTTGGCTGAACGGTACTGGCCCTTACCGGGGCTGACGGGTGCGACACTGGAACTTTACCTTTCGCTCGCCGGTTCGAAGGGCGGGGCGAAAGCGCAGGACGTTGCCGACGGCCTGCATCGTGCCGCCCGCGAGCGGGATGCCGCCGCACGTTCGCAGATTCTGGAGAAGGTTTTCCTCACGTCGAAAGGCGAGCCGAAGACGGACGGGCAATTTCTCGTCAAGGCGATGCTTGCCGAGGCGCCGCAGCTTGCCGATGCGATCGCCTCCGCACGTGCGCATGTCGTCAGTTGCCGCGACCGGCTGAAAATGATGCGGATGCATACGGCGACCCATGCCGCCCTCGTGCTGGCCGATCGCCTGAACCGGGACTACGAGGAGCTGAAGAAACAGCGCAGCCATCTCGATTTCGAGGACCTGATCACACGCACGGCCGACCTGCTGACGAAGAGCGGTGTCGGCCCATGGATCCATTACAAGCTCGATCAGGGTATCGACCATATTCTCGTCGATGAGGCACAGGACACCAGCCCCATTCAATGGAGCGTCATCCAGTCTCTGGCGGAGGATTTTTTCTCGGGCGAAAGCGCGCGGCCGGTCGTGCGAACGCTGTTTGCCGTCGGTGACGAGAAACAGTCGATCTACTCTTTCCAGGGCGCGCGGCCGGAACGGTTTTCAGAGGAAAAGGAACGAACGCAGCGTCGCGTGCAGAACAGCGGGCTCGATTTTTCTACAGTTCGCCTACCGCTCTCCTTCCGCTCCACGTCCGATGTGCTGCTGGCAGTCGACCATATCTTTACGCCCCCCGAGAACGCGCGCGGGCTCGGCACCGAACCTGTGGTGCATCGCTCCAGCCGTATCGGCCACCCCGGTGCCGTCGATCTCTGGGACATGGTCGTTCCCGATGTGGTGGTGAAGGACGAGGACTGGACGGCTCCTTTCGACGCCACACCCGAAAGCGCTCCGGCCGCCATTCTGGCGCGGCGCATCGCCCACACGATCGGTACGCTTGTCGGCCGCGAAACGATCATTGAAAAGGGCAGGGAGCGCTTTATCGAGGCCGGCGATATCCTCGTCCTCGTTCGCAAGCGCGACGCCTTCGTCAATGCGCTGACACGCGAACTCAAACGGCGCGGCGACATTCCGGTCGCCGGCGCGGACCGGCTGGTCCTGACCAGCCACATTGCCGTGCAGGACCTGATGGCACTTGGGCGTTTTCTTCTTCTGCCGGAAGACGATCTCTCGCTTGCCGCCGTCCTGAAAAGCCCGCTCTTCGATCTCTCGGAGGAAGATATTTTTGCGATCTCGGCGCGGCGCGGCGACCAGGAAAGCGTCTGGCAGCATCTTCGCAAACATGCGGCCGACGGCCATGAACGATTTTCCGCAGCCGTTGCCAGGCTGGAACTCTTCCTTGCGCAATGCCGAAGCTTTTCGGTCCACGACTTCTATGCGCGGGTGCTCGGCAGCCATGGCGGCCGGCGGCAATTCCTGGCGCGTCTCGGCACTGAGGTCAGCGATATTCTCGACGAGTTCCTGACCTTTGCGCTCGATCACGAAACGTCCGGCCTGCCCGGCCTGCAGTCCTTCATCTCGACGCTGGAGCTTGAAGCGCCCGAAGTGAAGCGCGAGCAGGACAAGGGGCGAAACGAGGTGCGCATCATGACGGTGCATGCGTCCAAGGGGCTGGAAGCGCCAATCGTCTTCCTGGTGGATGGGGGGTCCAAGGCCTTTACCCACACGCATCTGCCGAAACTCCGGTTGATCGACACCCGGCCGGACGAGCCGCCGATGCCCGTCTGGATTCCGGTCAGCGACCTTGGAAATTCGCTAACCGCGAATGACGCGGCGCGCATCCAGTCGCTTGCCGAGGAAGAATACCGGCGCCTGCTCTACGTCGCGATGACACGCGCCGCCGATCGGCTGATCGTTTGCGGTTATCGCGGGGTGCGCCTGAACAACGACACCTGGCATATGATGATTTCTGCCGCGCTCGATGCGGAACATCCGCATGTCGAGAAGACGACCTTCTCAAGCCCGGACGGAGAATGGGACGGCGTCCGCTGGCGCGTGCCGCAGGTCGAGCGCAGCTTCGAACGGATGGATCAGGCGCCCAAACCGGAGACCATCGAAACGGTCCCGCCGGACCTCTTCCGCCCTCTGCCGCCGCAGAAACAATTGCCGCGGCCGCTCAGCCCTTCCGGTGCGGGAACCATTATCGATGAGGAGGCCGACGATCTGCTGGTGACATCACCGCTCTTCGGCGACCCTGAGAGCAGCGATCGGTCGCTGGAAAAAGGCCGGCTCATTCACCGGATGCTGCAAGCCCTGCCCGATATTGCCGCGGAGGAGCGGGCCGAGGCGGCAAAACGCTATGCTGAGCGCGCAGCGCGATTCTGGCCGCCGGCTGAACGGCAAGCTCTGATCGATTCGGTTGTGAAGCTTCTGGAAGACGGGAGGCTTCAGACTGTGTTCAACGTTCATGCACAGGCGGAAGTCTCGATCATGGGGACATTGACGCTGGAGGGCCGGGACTATGCGGTTTCCGGCCGCATTGACCGGCTTGCGGTCCTGTCCGACAGCGTCGCTATCATGGATTACAAGACAAACCGCGTCCCGCCGGCGAGCGAAGAGGCCATTCCCTTTGCGCACAAGGCCCAGCTTGCGATCTATCGGGAAATCCTGAAACCGCTCTATCCGGCCAAACGGATTGATTGCATGCTGATCTATACGGAAAATGCGAGCATTCACTCGCTCAGCGAACAGGCCCTGGCTTCCGCACTTGCAGGACTCAACACAAAGTGAAATATCGGACATTGAAATTCCGGCACCGCACCCTCACATCTTGTCCAACAGCAAATTCCGGTAAAGGAGCAGCCTATGGCTACCGTTAAGGTCGATATCAACAATTTCCAGTCGGAAGTTCTGGAATCCGCAGAACCCGTCGTCGTCGATTTCTGGGCCGAATGGTGCGGTCCGTGCAAAATGATTGCTCCGAGCCTCGAAGAAATCGCGACGGAAATGGCTGGCAAGGTCAAGGTTGCCAAGCTCAATATCGACGAAAACCCGGAACTGGCAGCCCAGTTCGGCGTTCGCTCGATCCCGACGCTTGCGATCTTCAAGGGCGGTGAAGTTGCCGACATCTCTATCGGCGCAAAGCCGAAGACGGCGCTTTCCAACTGGATTTCCAGCGCATCCTGAGGATATCGACAGTCCAATACGAAAAGCCCGGTACGCGCCGGGCTTTTTCATTTGGGGGGCGTGCCGTTTTCCGCCAGCACGTCGCCGACGAGATAAAGTGAACCGCCAATAAGGATACGTGGCGGCGGCGCCTCCGGATCGACGGTGGAAGCGATCGCGTCCAGGGCCTCGACGACTGACGACATCGGTTCGGCCACGAGACCGGCATCGTAGGCGGCATGAGCCAGGATCACCGGATCGATTGCCGCCTCGCTGCCGAGGATCGGCACGCAATAGATCTTCTCCGCAAGATCCGCGAAGGCCTTGAAATAGCCGACCGGGTCCTTGGTGTTGATCATGCCGGATATCAGGAACAGCGGCCGGGACTGGCGCTCCTCGAAATTCGCCATGGCTTCGGCAATCACTTCGCCGGCACCCGGATTGTGGCCGCCATCGACCCAGATTTCCGACCGGGCCGGCGCGTGGTTCAGGAGCCTGCCTTTCGTGAGCTTCTGCAGACGGCCCGGCCATTCCACCGTTTCCATCGCCTTCTCCATCATCGGCTCGGTGACGGTGAAACCCGCAGCCTTGACGGCGCGAATGGCGGCGGCGGCATTGGCATATTGGTGGCGGCCGGGAAGGCGCGGCAAGGGCAGATCCGCCAGGCCGAATTCATCCTGATAGATCAGCCGGCCATATTCCTCATGGGCGATGAAATCCTGACCGAAAACGGCACTCGGGCAATGCAGCCGCTCGGCGGTCGACATCAGCACGTCGAGGGCCGCATCATATTCCTGGTGGCCGATGACGACGGAATGGCCACGCTTCATGATGCCGGCCTTTTCCGACGCGATCAGCTCCACCCGATCGCCGAGATAGGGCTGATGGTCGAGCGAAATCGGCATGATGACCGAAACGGCGGGGTCCTCGATGACGTTCGTCGCGTCGAAGCGACCACCGAGACCGACCTCGATGATTGCCGCGTCGGCCGGGTGTTCGGAAAAAAGAATGAAGGTGACGGCCGTCAGGATTTCGAAGACGGTAATCTTCTCGCCGTCATTGGCCGTGGCGACACGCCGGAGGGCGTCTGCGAAAACGGCATCGTCAACCAGGCGCCCCCGGCCGCCGGACACGCCCAGACGATAGCGTTCATGCCAGTTTACGAGGTGCGGAGACGTGTGGACGTGGGCACTGTAACCTCCTGCTTCCAGCAGCGCCCGGCAGAAGGCCGATGTCGAGCCTTTGCCGTTGGTGCCGGCGACATGAATGACGGGAGGAAGGTTGCGCTCGGGATTGCCGAGCGCTTGCAGAAGGCGCTTGATGCGGTCGAGTGACAGATCGTAGCCCTTGGGATGCAATCCCATGAGCTTTTCGATCTCCTGCGCCGCCTCACTCACCGCGATCTGGCCTCTGTCCGTCATCGGCCCGCCCTATCTTGTGAGGTCCGCCGCTCAGGCGCTCGCCGCCAGAGCAATGACCCCATTGGCATCGTTTGCGGCCGTAGCCGGCTTCTTGGTCAGGATCTTCAGGAGGCGCGCCAGCGTCTCGGGAATATCGTGACGTTTGACCACCATATCGACCACGCCGTGTTCCAGCAGGTATTCCGATGTCTGGAAGCCTTCGGGAAGCTTTTCGCGCAGCGTCTGCTCGATGACGCGCTTGCCGGCGAAGCCAATTTCGGCGCCCGGTTCGGCCAGATGGATATCACCCAGCATGGCATAGGACGCCGTAACACCGCCGGTGGTCGGGTTGGTCAGCACGACGATATAGGGCTGGCCTGCTTCCTTGAGCATATCGACGGCAACGGTGGTGCGCGGAAGCTGCATCAGCGACATGATGCCTTCCTGCATGCGGGCGCCGCCGGAAGCCGGGAACATGACGAGCGGGCACTTTTCCGCAATTGCGCGCTCGAAGGCTTTGACGATCGCCTCGCCGGCGGCCATGCCGAGCGAGCCGCCGATGAAATTGAACTCATGGACGACGGCGACGAGCTTCAGGCCCTGCACATTGCCAAGGCCGGCAAGGATCGTATCTTCCTGCTCGGTCTTGAGGCGGCTGTCGCGCAGACGGTCGATATATTTCTTGGAATCGCGGAACTTCAGCGGGTCCTGGGCGACCTTCGGCTGCGGCAGGGATTCGTATTCGCCATTGTCAAAGAGGTCGGCAAGGCGCGCCTTGGCCGGCATCTTCATGTGATAGCCGGAGGCGGGAATGACCCACTTGTTGCTCTCAAGGTCCTTGTGAAAGACCATCTCGCCCGTTTCCGGGCACTTGATCCAGAGGTTCTCCGGCACTTCGCGACGGCCCAGCATGGAATTGATCCGCGGGCGAACGTAGTTAGTGATCCAGTTCAACTCGAATACTCCTGATTGACTAGTGCCAATGTGGGGAAACTATTCGGCAGCAACAAGGCGCGCCGAACGCGTTCCTGTGGAAAGACCGCGAACCAGCGTCGCAACGGCCTGAACCGTATCGGCTGTCGCCTTTCCATCTGCCGTCAGGCTGGTTGCCACCTGATTGACGATTGCCGTGCCCACAACCACGCCATCGGCCGAGCCGCCGATGACCTTTGCATGTTCCGCCGTCTTGACGCCGAAACCGACGCAGACGGGCAGATCGGTATGATCCTTGATGCGCTTGACCGCACCCGAAATCAGCGACGGATCGGGCAGCGCCGAGCCGGTGATGCCGTTCATCGAGACATAGTAGACGAAGCCCGACGTGTTCTTCAGAACCGCCGGCAAGCGCTTTTCATCCGTCGTCGGCGTGGCCAGACGGATGAAATTGATGCCCTTCTTCAGCGCCGGGATGCAGAGTTCGTCATCCATTTCCGGCGGCAGGTCGACGATGATCAGCCCGTCGATGCCGGAGGCCAGCGCGTCGTCGAGAAATTTCTCGACACCGTAAATGTAGATCGGGTTGTAATAGCCCATCATGACGATCGGCGTCGTATCGTTGGTCTTGCGGAAGTCGGCAGCAAGCTGCAGCGTCTTTTTCAGAGTCTGGCCGCCCTTGAGCGCGCGCTGGCCGGCGAGCTGAATCGCCGGACCATCGGCCATCGGATCGGAAAAGGGCATGCCGAGCTCAATGACGTCGGAGCCTGCCTCCGGCAGCGCCTTCATGATGCCGAGCGAAGTTTCGTAGTCCGGGTCGCCGCCCATGAAATAGGTTACGAGCGCCGGGCGGCCTTCCGCCTTCAGATCGGCGAAGCGTTTATCCATACGTGCGGTCATTTTCTTTACTCACCCATTCCCAGGATCTTGCCGACGGTGAAGATATCCTTGTCGCCGCGGCCGGAGAGGTTCATCAGGATGATCTCGTCCTTGCCCATCTTGGGCGCGCGCTTGATGACTTCGGCAAGCGCATGCGAAGGCTCAAGCGCCGGGATGATGCCTTCGAGGCGCGTCAGCGTCTGGAAGGCTTCGAGCGCCTCATGATCCATGATCGGGACATATTCGGCGCGGCCGATATCGTTGAGCCACGAATGTTCGGGGCCGATGCCGGGATAGTCGAGGCCGGCCGAAATCGAATGGCCTTCCTTGATCTGCCCGTCATCGTCCTGCAGCAGGTAGGTGCGGTTGCCATGCAGCACGCCCGGCGAGCCGGCCGTGATCGAGGCGCAATGTTCATCGCCCTGCAGGCCCTTGCCGCCGGCTTCGACGCCGACGATCTTGACGTCCTTGTCGTCGAGGAAGGGATGGAAGATGCCGATCGCATTCGAACCGCCGCCGACGGCAGCGATGACGAGATCCGGCAGACGGCCTTCGGCTTCAAGGATCTGCTCTCTGGCTTCGGTGCCGATGACGGCCTGGAAGTCGCGGACCATTTCCGGATAGGGATGCGGGCCGGCGGCCGTACCGATCAGGTAGTAGGTGCTCTCGACATTGGTGACCCAGTCACGCAGCGCCTCGTTCATGGCATCCTTCAGCGTGCCGCTGCCGGCCGTAACGGGTTTCACCTCGGCACCCAGCAGCTTCATGCGGAAAACGTTCGGCGCCTGGCGTTCGACATCGGTGGCGCCCATGTAAACGACGCAGGGCAGGCCGAAGCGCGCAGCGACGGTGGCGGAAGCCACGCCATGCTGCCCGGCACCGGTTTCGGCGATGATGCGGGTCTTGCCCATGCGCTTGGCGAGCAGGATCTGGCCGATGCAATTGTTGATCTTGTGCGAGCCGGTATGGTTCAGCTCTTCGCGCTTGAAATAGATCTTGGCGCCGCCAAGATGCTGGGTCAGGCGCTCGGCGTAATAGAGCGGGCTCGGGCGGCCGATATAGTGGGCGCCGAGATGCTTGAGTTCCGCCTGGAATTCCGGATCGTTCTTCGCCTTGTTCCACTCATCCTGCAGGTCGAGGATCAGAGGCATCAGGGTTTCGGCCACGAAGCGGCCCCCGTAAATGCCGAAGCGGCCGTCTTCGTCCGGGCCGGCGCGGAAGGAATTCGGTTTAGGCGTCTCGTTCAATTTACACTCCCTGTGGTCGTTTCAGGCATACATGCCTGTTCAACCGCATCGAAAAACTCATCGATCATGTCCAGGCTCTTCACGCCCGGCGCACTCTCGACGCCCGAGGCGGTATCGACGCCCGGCGCCTTGGTCATCGCCAGCGCCTGCCCGACATTGGCCTTGTTGAGCCCGCCTGACAGCATGTAGTCCACATTGCCGTCAAGCCAGGTCAGCAGGCCCCAATCAAAGGAAACGCCGTTGCCGCCCGGCAGTTCGGATCCTTTCGGCGGCTTGGCATCGAAAAGAAAGCGATCGGCAATACCGATATAGGCTTCGACCCGTTTCAGGTCGTCGGCCGTGCGCACCGACAATGCCTTGATGACAGGGATGCCGTACATCGCCTTGATGGTCAGCACGCGCTCCGGGCTCTCGCTGCCGTGCAGCTGCAGCATGTCGGGGCGCAAGAGCGCGACGATTTCATCGAGGTCGTCATTGCTCGGGTCGACCACGACGGCCACGATCTTCGCCTTGCCGCGCGCCGGCTCGGCCAGCTTGCCGGCAATATCGGGCTCGACGTAACGCGGGCTTTTCTGGAAAAAATTGAAGCCGATATGCGTCGCTCCGCGCTTCAATGCGCGCTCGACAGTTTCAGGCGTCTTCAAACCACAGATCTTGATATCCGGTCTCATGGCAGCGAAGTGACACGAAACGGGAAAAGAGTCGAGCCAATTTGCAATACTGGCCGCATTTAACGCGGAACGCTCACTCGAAGTCTATGGCGTGCAATTGGCTGCCATGGCGCTTCAGCCACGACTTCGCCTCTTCCATATGCGGGCAGAGCCTCTTGCAGAGCGCCCAGAAGTGCGGACCGTGGTTCATTTCCTTCAGATGCGCCACTTCATGAGCGGCGAGATAATCGATCACCGAAGGCGGCGCCATGACGATGCGCCAGGAGAAGCTCAGGTTCCCCTCCGAGGAGCAGGAGCCCCAGCGGCTGCGGGTATCCTTCATCGAAATGGAGCGGATCGGCGCCTTGATGGAGCCCGCATGCAGGCGCGACAGCCTCTCAAGGTCGGCGCGCGCCTCTTTCTTCAGGAAGGTGGCGATGCGCCGGCCGATATGTTCCGGCATGCCGCTGACGCGAAGCACCGCTTTGCCGTCCACAACGACGGCCTCGGTCAGCCCGCGCAGGCTGCCGGTGTGCTCGATGCGATGCCTGACGCCGCGAAAGAGGATCTCTCCGCCGTCACGCAGGCCGGTATCGGTCGAGAATTTCGCAAGCTTGGTCAAAAGCCAGCCCTGATGCCGATCGAGGAAGGCATTGACCTCGCGGGCGGCAAGCCCTTTCGGCACCGTCATTTTCAAAGCGCGTCCGCCGGGCTCGATACGCAGCGTGATCCGCGTTGCCCGGTCATGCTGCTTGATCGTCAAGGGCATCGGACGGCCGGCAACATCCAGCGTCCGCTTTTCGGGCGGCGACGGTTTCTTCGTCGTGCGGCGGATCTTCGGAAGCGGAAACATGGGAGTTTTCTATACAATTCGACGCGAATCCGGGCAAAGAAAAACCGGCATCGGAAGCGATGCCGGCCGTAGATTTTCTGTGATCGCGTTTACGGCGTCTGGTACTCGGCGACCGGACCATTGTCGTCGCGTCTGCCGTTCTTGCGTTCGCGCATGAAGCGGTCGAATTCTTCCTGATCCTTGGCGCGACGAAGCTCGCGCAGGTAGGAATCGAATTCTTCCCGCATTTCATCGAGCTTGCGGCGCTCTTCCTCGATGCGATCGAGCTCGGCCTTGCGCCAATCGTCGAAGGCAACGTTGCCCGTCGAGAAATGCGAGCGGTGACGGCCATGCGAACGACGGCAGCCTGCAAAGAAGCCGTCCGTTGCCTGGTTGACGTCACGCTTGAAGCCACGCAGCCGCTCGCCGAAGATGATATAGGCAAGCATGGCCAGCCCCAGAGGCCAGAAAACCATGAAGCCGAGGATCATCAAGGCAACGGTAGCCGGAGTCCAATCCGGGCGAAGCAATGCTGACTGGTTCATCGTGCGGTATCCTCGCGTTCAGCACCCGACACGATGCCGAGTGCTGAAAAACCAGATGGTTACCGCTGAACCGGCCTTCAAGACGATTTCAGGTTAAATCGGACAAGGTCTTGAATCGATAGCATTAAATCAGCATTCTCTAACTCACGCCGATTTACCGCCCTTGATGACGCGCTGGACCGGCGGCTTCTTGGCGCGGGAATGCTGGCGCGTGAAGGAGACGATACGCGGCGCGATCTCCCGGCGGAAGCGCGAGCCGTTGAAGACGCCGTAGTGGCCGACATCCGGCTGCAGATAGTGCATGCGCATCTCGTCGGGAATATTCACGCAGACGGTCTGCGCGGCCTGCGTCTGGCCGACACCTGAAATGTCGTCGTTTTCGCCTTCGACCGTCAGCAATGCAATCTTGCGGATCGCGGAAGGGTCGACGCGCTTGCCGCGATGCATCAATTCGCCTTTCGGGAGCGCGTGTTTCATGAAGACCTGCTCGACGGTCTGGAGATAGAATTCCGCGGTCAGGTCCATGACGGCGAGATATTCGTCGTAGAAATCGCGGTGCTTTTCCGGCTCGCCGTCGTTTTTCACCAGATGCATGAAAAACTCCTTGTGAGCGATCAGGTGCCGGTCGAGGTTCATCGACATGAAGCCGGAAAGCTGCAGGAAGCCCGGGTAGACAGGGCGCATGAAGCCCGGCTGCGGCCAGGGCACGTTCATGATGACGTTATCGGCAAACCATTCGAGCGGCCGTTCCTTGGCGAGCTTGTTGACGGCCGTCGGATTGATGCGCGTATCGATCGGACCGCCCATCAGCGTCATGGACGACGGCGCAAGCGGATCCCGGGCCTCTTCCATAATGGCGGCAGCGGCCAGAACCGGGACCGAGGGCTGACAGACGGCCACGACATGTGTGTCATGACCGAGGAAGTGCAGCATCTCGATGACGTAGTCGATGTAGTCGGAAAGGTCGAAAGTCCCTTCCGTCATCGGCACCATGCGTGCATCCATCCAGTCGGTAATGTAGATATCGGCGCTCGGCAGCAATGCCTCGACGGTGCCGCGCAGCAGGGTCGCATAGTGGCCGGACATGGGCGCCACGATGAGGATGCGCGGGTCGCCGCTATGGCCGTCCGGAACATCGCGGGAGAAGTGCAGCAGGCTGCAGAAGGAGCGCGCCCAGACCACTTCCTCGCGAACCGCGACCTTCTTGCCGTCGACGACGGTTTCCTTGAGCCCGAATTCCGGCTTGCCGTAACGGCGCGTGGTGCGCTCGAACATTTCGAGGCTGGCCGAAATGGTGCGTCCCATCGGGGTCTGCGAGAAGGGGTTCAGCGGATTGGCATAGGCAAAACGCATAATATCGGCTGCAGCGCGGAAAGGAGCCAGGGCTGCATGGTTCAATTCATAAAGCTGGTAAAACATGGAGGGCGCCACCTTTCTCTATCCGGCAAAGACGACGCCAATTGAAGGGCGCCGGACTCTTTCCGTTAACGCTGGCACATCAACGTAGGCTAACAGGTTTTTGTTGCACAGCAACATAACATTACAGCCTGAAAGAATAATGCCGGAAAATTGATCTCCGGCATCATCTTGGCGCACAAAGTTTAAGCTTCTCGGCAAGAAAAGCCGTTAACGGTCCGCTACGAAGAGCTGCTTCTGGGTACCGAGGCCTTCAATGCCGAGCTCGACCACATCGCCATCCTTCAGATAGCGCGGCGGCTTCATGCCCATGCCGACGCCCGGAGGCGTGCCGGTCGAGATGACGTCACCCGGCTGCAGGGACATGAACTGGCTGAGGTAGGAAACAACGAAGGCAACGCCATAGACCATGGTCTTGGTGGAGCCGTTCTGCATCGTCTGGCCGTTGACCTTGAGCCACATGCCAAGGTTCTGCGGATCGGCGACCTCGTCTTTCGTGACCAGCCAGGGGCCGATCGGGCCGAACGTGTCGCAGGACTTGCCCTTGGTCCACTGGCCGGCACGCTCCGTCTGGAAGGCACGCTCGGAAACGTCGTTGGACACGCAGTAGCCGGCAACGTAGTCCAGCGCTTCAGCCTCGGTCACATATTTGGCGGTCTTGCCGATGACGACGCCGAGTTCGACTTCCCAATCGGTCTTTTCGGAGCCGCGCGGGATCTGAACATTGTCGTTCGGACCGACGATTGCCGAGGTTGCCTTCATGAAGATGACCGGCTCGGGCGGTACGGTCGCACCGGTCTCAGCCGCGTGGTCGGAATAGTTGAGGCCGATGCAGATGAATTTGCCGGTGCCGGCAACGCAGGCGCCGATACGGCCGGGCGCCAGTTCCGGCAGGCTCTTCGGATCGAGGGCGGCGATCTTTGCCAGACCTGCAGGCGTGATCGCCTCGCCGCCGATATCGGCGACATGGGCGGAAAGATCGCGGATCTTGCCATCGGCATCGAGCAGGGCCGGCTTTTCCCGGCCCGCGTCTCCAACGCGCATCAGCTTCATGAATATCCTCCTCAATGGAAAGCGGGTGCGCCACCTATGAACGAATTATTCATCGGTGTCATTATGCCTTTCCGCCGAAGCGGTACGCCGCGACCCGGAATTTCCGCTTTTTTCGGAATCGTGAAAACCGTCCATCGCTTCGACTTCACGCAGTTTCAGAAAATCTCGGCCAGCTGCGGGCCAACCGGGACGATCCGCGTCGGGTTGAGGCTCTCGATCGAATAGTAGCCGCGCTTGATGTGATCGAAATTCACAGTCTCGGCGATGCCGGGCCAATCCAGCATCCGACGGCAGAATGCCTTGAGATTGGCATAGTCGGACAGGCGCCGCAGATTGCATTTGAACAGGCCGTGATAGGCGACGTCGAAACGCACCAGCGTAACAAACAGGCGGATATCGGCTTCCGTCGGATGGTCGTCAAACAGGAATTTGCGCCCTTCAAGCAGCGGCTCGATCCAGTCGAGGCATGAAAAGACCTCCGCAAAGGCCTCTTCGTAGGCAATCTGCGTCGTCGCAAACCCGGTGCGATAGACACCGTTGTTGAGCGAGGGGTAGATGCGTTCGTTGAAGGCATCGATGTCACCCCTGTGAGCGGCCGGATAGAGATCGACGTCGCTGCCGGCGAGATCGCCAAAGCCGCTGTTCAGCATACGCAGGATATCGGAGGATTCGTTGTTGACGATCGTCGCACGCTTCCTGTCCCACAGGACGGGGACCGTTGCCCGCCCCGTGAACTGCGGGTCCGCCTTTGTGTAGATCTCGTGCATGTAGGTGGCGCCGTTCACCTCATCGGCGGTCGCGCCGGGATAATCGCCGAAACGCCATCCCTGTTTGCTCAGCGCCGGTTCCACAATCGAAACCGAGATGACCTCTTCGAGACCTTTGAGCTTGCGGCCGATCAGCGTGCGTGACGCCCAGGGACAGATATAGGCGACATAGAGATGATAGCGTCCTGGCTCCGCGGCAAAACCGCCCTCACCGCTCGGACCTGCGCTGCCATCGGGCGTCACCCAGTTTCGAAAGCTTGATATCTGGCGGACGAAACCACCCTTCTCATCCTTCGCCTGGACCGGCTGCCAGTCCTCGGCCCATTTCCCATTCACCAGCACGCTGTATCTCCTGATCGGTCGGATCCGGCCCTGCTTTACCGGGAGTCTGGCGCGCGCGTAAGGCCCGTTTCTGGAAACAGATTGTGCACCGGCTGCGACCAAACTGCGCTTGCCAAGCTGGCGAGCGCGGAAATATCACTTAAGTGACCTTCGCAATGGAACCCCCATCCATAGCCAACCTCCGGAAGCCAGCATGACGAAAAGCAATAGCCGCGAATCCGAATACCCGATCGATCCGATGTTCCTCGACCGCTGGTCGCCGCGCGCCTTCACCGGCGAGATTATCGAAGAAGCCCAGCTGCTTACGCTGCTCGATGCCGCACACTGGGCACCGTCCTCGGCAAACATGCAGCCGTGGCGGTTCCTCTACGCCTTGAAGGGTTCCGGGCATTGGGACGAATTCGTGAGCCTTCTCAACGAATCCAACCAGGAATGGGCAAAGAACGCCTCGGCACTGATCTTCGTCGTTTCGCGCAGCTTCAACGGAGCCCGCGAAGAAGGGCGGGCGAGCTACACGCACTCTTTCGATGCCGGCACGGCCTGGGGCCATCTCGCCATCCAGGCGCGCATTTCCGGCTTCTATGCCCATGGCATGGGCGGCATCAAGCATGATGAAATCAAGGAAAAGCTCAACGTGCCCGACGGCTATCGTGTCGAGGCCGGTATTGCCGTCGGCCGCATTGCCGACAAGAGCACGCTTTCCGAACGCAACCGGGGGCGTGAATTCCCGAGCCAGCGCAAGCCGCTTTCGGACGTCGTCTTCAACGGCCATTTCGTTGGCAAGGATTGACCATGCGCAAAAAGCCCCGCAAGCCTGACGGCTGCGGGGCCTTGTCGTGTCAGGGATATCGATCAGATATCGAGGTTTGCAACGCTCAGGGCGTTATCCTGGATGAATTCGCGCCGCGGCTCGACTTCGTCACCCATCAGGCGGGCAAAGAGGCCGTCGGCATCGGTCGCATCGCTGACCTTGACCTGCAGCAGCGAGCGGACGTTCGGGTCGAGCGTCGTTTCCCAAAGCTGTTCGGCGTTCATTTCGCCGAGACCCTTGTAGCGCTGCATGGTCAAGCCCTTGCGGCCGCTGGCAAAAATTGCATCGAGCAGGGCGCGCGGGCCGGAAATCTCGGCATCGCCATCGCGTCGGCTGAGCGTCGGCGGTGTCTGATAGATTTCCTTCAGGCGCGGCGTCAGCTGGTCGATCAGGCGGGCGTCCTGCGAACCGATCAGCGCCATATCGAGCACGATGACTTCCTTGACCCCGCGAACCATGCGCTCCAGACGAATGCCGCCTTCGCTGGTAAGGCTGCCCTGCCAACCGCGCTCGGTTTCCTCGGCGATAATATCGAGGCGCTTGGCGACTTCGCTCGCCAGTTCCTGGGCACGGGTCGCGTCGCTGACAAGTTCGGCGTTGAGCGCGCCGGCAATCGCCGCCTGTTCGACGACCGCGCGATTGTAGCGGGAATGAAGGTTGTCGAGCAGCGCTCGCAATCGCAGGGCATCGTGAATGACTTCATTCAGATCCTGCCCGACACGGACTTCGCCGCTCGCAAGCTTCAGAGCCGCATCTTCCAGACCCTGGCCGATCAGATAGTCTTCCAGCGCCTTTTCGTTCTTGACGTATTGCACCGACTTGCCGCGCGAAACCTTATAGAGCGGCGGCTGGGCGATATAGAGATGGCCGCGCTCGATCAGTTCCGGCATCTGGCGGAAGAAGAAGGTGAGCAGCAGAGTGCGGATGTGGGCGCCGTCGACGTCGGCGTCCGTCATGATGATGATCTTGTGATAGCGCAGCTTTTCGGCGTTGAACTCGTCCTTGCCGATGCCGGTGCCGAGCGCGGTGATCAGCGTGCCGATTTCCTGGCTCGACAGCATCTTGTCGAAGCGGGCGCGCTCGACGTTCAGGATCTTGCCGCGCAAGGGCAGGATCGCCTGGTTTTCACGCGAGCGCCCCTGCTTTGCCGAACCGCCTGCCGAGTCGCCCTCGACCAGGAAGACTTCGGATTTGGCGGGATCGCGCTCGGAGCAGTCGGCAAGCTTGCCAGGCAGCGAAGCGATATCGAGCGCGCCCTTGCGGCGCGTCAGTTCGCGGGCCTTGCGGGCCGCTTCGCGGGCAGCGGCGGCTTCCACGACCTTGCCGACGAGAACCTTGGCTTCGCCGGGATGTTCCTCGAGCCAGGTGCTGAGCGCTTCGTTGACCAGGCTTTCGACGACCGGGCGCACTTCCGAGGAAACGAGCTTGTCCTTGGTCTGCGAGGAGAACTTCGGATCCGGCACCTTGACCGAGAGCACGGCTGTCAGGCCTTCGCGGCAGTCGTCCCCCGTCAGCGTCACCTTTTCCTTCTTGGTGATGCCGGATGTATCAGCATAAGAGGTGATCTGGCGCGTCAGAGCCGCGCGGAAGCCGGCCATATGGGTGCCGCCGTCGCGCTGGGGGATGTTGTTGGTAAAGCAGAGCACGTTTTCGTGGTAACTGTCGTTCCACCACATGGCCACTTCGACGGTGATGCCGTCCTTCTCGCCACGGATCGCAACGGGTTTTTCGACGAGCGGCTTCTTGGCCCGATCGAGATAGGAGACGAAGGCTTCGAGGCCGCCGTCATAGACCATCTCTTCCTGTTTGATATCGGAGTGGCGCTTATCCGTCAGCAGAATACGAACGCCCGAATTGAGGAAAGCAAGCTCGCGCAGGCGGTGCTCCAGCGTGCCGTAGTCGAACTCCGTCATGGTAAAGGTTTCGGAACTCGGCATGAAGCTGACTTCCGTACCGGTTTCGGTGCCGGCTTCGCCCGTTACCTTCAGGGGCGCATCTGCAACACCATGGGTGAAGCTCATCTCATGCACCTTGCCCTGGCGGCGGATCTTCAGTTTCAGCCAGACCGAGAGCGCGTTGACGACGGAAACGCCGACCCCGTGCAGGCCGCCGGAAACCTTGTAGGAATTCTGGTCGAACTTACCGCCGGCATGGAGCTGGGTCATGATGACTTCGGCTGCCGACACGCCTTCGCCGCTATGGATATCGGTCGGGATGCCGCGGCCGTTGTCGGTCACGGTCACGGAGCCGTCAGGATTGAGCGTGACGGTGACGATGTCGGCGTGGCCGGCCAGCGCCTCGTCGATCGCGTTATCGACGACCTCGTAGACCATGTGATGAAGGCCCGAACCGTCGTCGGTATCGCCGATATACATGCCGGGGCGCTTGCGCACGGCATCGAGGCCCTTCAGGACCTTGATGGAGTCTGCGCCATATTCGGTGTTTACGCCGTTTTCCGTCGCGGGTGCATCGGTCATTCTGTCGAGATTTTCCCTGTTGTAGTCAGCAACGGCGCGCCTTACGAATCACCGGCCTTTTCAATGTCGAATATAGGTTTTTTGCAGCGACTTCCCAATGGCAAGACCCTAAAACAAGGCATAAATCAGGGGATTATGACGCTTTTCCGTCCCCTTTGCCGCCATTTTCAAGAAGCGCGGATAACCGGGCGATATCGCCGCTGTCAAGACTGCGGATTCGCTTGGCCAGACGATTGGCAAATTCGGTATATTCGGGCGGGAGACCCGCCGTGTCGATCACCACGCGCGGATCGGAAGAACCGGCAACGAGGAAGAGTTCTTCGGCCTCGTCCCAGATGATGTTGAAGTAGCCGGCGATGCGCTGCAGCAGATCGAAGCTCGGCACGCCGCGCTTTCCGTGCTCGAGCGCAGAGAGGTAGGCGGGCGAGACATTGAGGGCAGCAGCCATCTGCTTCTGGGTCACGCCCTTGCGGGCGCGCAGCTTGCGGACCGCTTCTGCAAACGGGGTCACGGCTTTTCCCCGCTGCGCCGGGCAAGGCGGATATAGAGCGCGCCCTCGCCGCCGTGATGCTGGGCCGCCGGCTCGTAGGACGAAATCAGAAAGCGAAATTCCGGCTTGGAAAACCAGAGCGGCACGGCCCGTTTCAAGGCGCCCTCGCTGCCCATCGAACTGCCCTTGCCGGTAATGACGAGGACGTGGCGCATGCCGCGCTCATGCGCGCGGATGAGGAAATCGAGCAGGAAGGAATGGGCTTCGCTCTGGACCATGCCGTGAAGATCGATGCGCGCTTCCAGTGCCAGTTTGCCCTTGGCGATCTTGCGCTTGACGGGCCGCTCCAGCGGATGGTGGATGCCCGAGGGCTGTCTTGCGGGCGGCTGCGCGGCTTGCTGCTGCGGAAGCGGCTGAGCCGTCTTCTGCATTTCCGCCTTTTCCTGATCGGCTTGCGCTTCGGCCTGCGCCAGGAAAGCATCGAGCGCAGTCAACTCGTCCGCCTTGCCGGGCATGGGCCTCGTACTGCGGGCCACCCTCCCCCAGAGGATCCTTTCGTCTGCGCTGAGCTTGCGGTCCTTCGCCATCACAGGAACCTTGCTGCCGCGGCATTGGGGATGAGAATTACGAAATCGGCATCGTTGCGCACTGTTCCCGCCAGCTCGCCCGCCGCATCGCCCGAACCGGTGAAAATGTCGCCGCGCGCGGGACCGACAATGGCGGAGCCCGTGTCGAGCGCCAGCATCAGCCGCCGGAAAGGCGTGCCGCCATCGAGATGGGTCAGGGTCTCGGAACGGATGAAGAAGGGAAAGCCGAAAGTATGGATCAGCCGGTCGACGGCGAGCGAACGGCCTGCGAGCAACGGCACCTTTGCAGCGGCGATCGGCCCGGAATCTGGATCGTCCACCGGTGCTTCCCGGAAGAATATATAGGATCGGTTATGCCAGAGGACTTCGTCGACCCGGTCCGGATGAGCGGCAAGCCAGGCGCGGATCGACTGCATGGAGATGTTGGTACGATCGATGTCGCCACGGTCGATCAGCAGCTTCCCGATTGCCGAAAAGGGATGGCCGGCTTTTGCCGCGTAGGTGATGCGCCCGATCCTGCCATCCGGGTAGCGTAGACGGGCAGCGCCCTGCACATGGACGAAGAAAAGATCGACTTTCGACTTCGCCCAGGCAATCTCCAGGCCACGGCCGTCAAGATAGCCCTGATCGATGTCGCGACGATCCGGATAGGCGTCGACCAGGCCGTCACGCAAGCGCCCGAACATGTAAGAGCCATCGAGATCCGGCGGACGAGTTTGATCGTCAAGGTCGACGAGATCCTCCGGGCGCCGGTAGACCGGAAAACGGAAGGTCTCATCCCGTCTTTCCGAAACTTCGATCTCAGGTTCGTAGAAGGCAGTGACAAAACCGCCGGCGCCATCGGCCGGGACAATCCGGAACGGCCGGCAGTGCTTCTCAAAAAAGGCGCGCGCCTGCCTCCCCGAAGCCGGGCGAAAGCTCGCTGCCTGCTCCAGCAATGGAAGGAGATCGGCCGAACTCAACCCCAGCGAACCGGTACGGTAAGGTTTGATTTCAGTGATGTGCCGGCGGCAGTTGGCCATGACTTCAAAAAGGCCGGAGGGATCGTCATCCCCCCAGCCTTCCAACGCGTCGAAACTGACTGCCTGAAGGGCGAAGCCGGCTGCGTCACTCATGTTCCGATTCGGTCGCGACGAGTTTCCAGTTGGGGTCGCGCGAGCGCGTATCGCGAGCGAAAGTCCAGAGATCGTTGACTTCGGCGACATTCTCGGCGTCGCCGTCAATCAGCGCGTCGCTCTTGTCGTAGGTAGCAGAGATCAGCTGGCTGATGATGCGCACGGTGATCTGTGCCTCGCTGCCTTTGGTTTCGGCATGAGTGATCTCGGCCTTGTCGATGCCCACGAAAGTGGACTTCATCTTCTCGCCCTTGTTTTCGCGCTCGGTGATCGCCGCGTCGAAACCGTCATAGACTTCCCGGGAAAGAAGGTTCTTCAGCGTCTTGCGATCGCCGTCGGCAAAGGCCATGACGATCATCTCGTAAGCCATGCGGGCGCCGTTCAGGAATTCTTTCGGGTCGAAGGAGGCATCGGCCCTGTTGAGCGCGCGCAGGGACTCGTTCAGCGGCGTGCCGGCCGGCGCAAGCGCGTCAATGGCGGAGAAGCGGTCTTCCTCTTCCCCGTTCGCGTCGCGTCGCGGCAGGGTTACGACCTTGCCGGCATCGGCGGTGTCGTTCTGCACGGCATCCCGTGGCGTATAGAGATCACGCGGCGGCTTCTCATTTCCCGTGCGACGTCCAAGAACGGATCGAAGCTGAAAGAAAATCAGCACCGCCGCCACTAGGAAAAATAGTGTGATGAAGTCGTTTGAACTCATATCCCGCCGTTCGCTGTTAACATCCCTGATTTCTACCCCCATATAGTCCGGCTATACGAATGATTCAAATCATGGCTGGTATCTTCACCGGTGCCAAGAGGAGCCCGAGCTGCTCGGGATAGAGAGATGCGTTTTTCCATGCTGCCGGTTTTCGTGCTGCTTCTGCCGCTTGCCGAAATTGCCGGCTTCGTCATTGTCGGCCGCGCAATCGGGCTTGCCGCGACGCTGGCGCTTGTCGTGCTCGGCTTTGTCGTCGGCTGCTTCCTGCTGCGCCGGCAAGGTATCGGCATCCTGCGCCGCATGTCTGCCGAAGGGCGCAGCGGTACCATGCCCGGACGGGAACTGCTCAATCCGGCAATGACGGTCATCGCTTCGCTGCTCTTCATCATTCCCGGCTTTCTCTCGGATATACTGGCGATCCTGCTGCTGATCCCGCAGGTTCGCAACCTGCTCTGGCGGTCGATCGCAAAGCGTTTCGTCGTCGTCGGCACCGGCGGGGGCTTCTCGGCTTCCTCCCGTTCGGATTTTCGCGGCCGGACAGGCAAGCCGGACGATTCAAAGGTGGTCGATCTCGATGAAGAGGACTATCATCGTCAGCCGAACGGAAAGTCGCCCTGGTCCGGCAAACAGATCGAAGACTGACGCGGCATCGAATTAACCGCGCCGGACGCCCAGGGTTGTAAGCCTATCCCCGAAATGTTAGATGGCGGCACCATTCAATGCCCCTCGAGGAAAAGCCCATGGCAGACGATAACAGCAGCAACGGCGCAGCGAGCCCGACCCTTTCGATCCTTGCCCAGTACGTCAAGGATCTTTCCTTCGAAAACCCGGGCGCACCGCGCTCGCTTCAGGCCCGCGACAAGGCACCGGCGATCAACATCAATGTGAACGTCAATGCCAATCCGCTGTCCGATACGGATTTCGATGTCGTGCTTTCGCTGATCGCCGAAGCCAAGGATGGAGACAAGACGGTCTTCCATACCGAGCTCGTCTATGGCGGCGTCTTCCGTGTCGCCGGCTTCCCGCAGGAGCACATGCTGCCGGTTCTCTTCATCGAGTGCCCGCGCATGCTCTTCCCGTTTGCCCGCCAGATCATTGCCGATGTCACGCGCAATGGCGGCTTCCCGCCGCTGATGATCGACCCGATCGATTTCGCACAGATGTTCGCGCAGCGCGTTGCCGAAGAGCAGGCTCGTTCCAAGGTTCAGGCCGTTCCGAACTAAGCCGGTTTCGCAGGCCCCTAGGTTCAGATGCCCGGCTTGTCCGGGCATTTTCATTTTCAGTCGAGCCGATCGTATTTCGACCAGACCGCTTTCTGGCCAAGCTTGGCGATCAGGGCGTCATGGGCTTCGGCTTCCGCTTCGCTCAAACGCGGCGCCAGCGGCCGCGGTCTCTCCATAACGGCGGCGACCACGATTTCTTCCACCTCGGCATCGGTCTTGTTCTGGCTCGCGGACCCGGAAACGCCGAGCCCGAGTGCTGCCTGGCGACCGCCGATCATCTCGATATAGACTTCGGCGAGCAGTTCGGAATCGAGCAGAGCGCCGTGTTTGGTGCGGTGAGAATTGTCGATGCCATAGCGGCGGCAAAGCGCATCGAGCGAGTTCGGACCCATCGGATGTTTGCGGCGGGCAAGAGAGAGCGTGTCGACGACGCGATCCGGCAGGATCGGCGGCAGACCGAGCCTGGCAAGCTCGGCATTCACAAAGCCCATATCGAATGTGGCGTTATGGGCGATCCATTTGCCGTCACCGAAAAATTCGAGGATCTCTTCGACGAGATCGGCAAAGGGCGGTTTGTCCTTCAGAAACTCATCGGTGATACCGTGAACGGCGAGCGCATCCGGATGAACTTTCTGATCGCCCGGATTGATAAAAAGGTGGAGCGTCCTTCCGGTCGGGAAATGATTGAACAGCTCGATGCCGCCGATTTCGATGATGCGATCCGTGCGGTTGTCGAGGCCGGTGGTTTCCGTATCGAAAATGATCTCACGCATGCGGGACGTCTTCCTTCGTTATCCGCCTCTTCAGGTCGGCGATGATGTCTGCCACCTGTTTTCTCGCCGCCTCGATGCTGTGGCCGCTGTCCACGATATAGTCGGCCCGACGACGTTTTTCCGTGTCCGGCGTCTGGCGGGAGAGAATCATATTGAATTTTTCTTCCGTCATGTTCGGGCGCGCAAGCACCCTTTGCCGCTGAACCTGTGGATCGGCGCTGACGACGACTATGACATCCACCCTTTGTTCGGCCCCGGTTTCGAACAGCAGGGGGATATCGAGCACAACCATATCCGCGCCCGCCTCTTTCTGCCGGGCCAGGAATTCACTCTCCCGTTTGCGCACCAGGGGATGAACGATCTGTTCAAGCCGCTTGAAGCCGGCCGGGTCGCGGGCGAGCTGCCGGCCAAGCTCCTGACGGTCGATGGCGCCGTTCTTCATCGTGCCTGGGAAAGCTGCATCGACCAGAGGTGCCGCCTCGCCGGCATAGAGGTCATGCACGACAGCATCCGAATCGTTGACCGCGACACCGGCTTCGGCAAAGAGCTTCGCCGTCGTCGACTTGCCCATGCCGATGGAGCCGGTGAGACCGATCTTCAGCATCAGTGTTTTTCCATGTCCGCAATGATCAGCGTGCGCAGCCTTTCATCGACGGCAGGCCGCCTGCCGAACCATTTTTCAAAGCCGGGGACCGCCTGATGCAGTAGCATGCCGAGGCCGTCGACGATGGCAAAACCCTGTTCTTCCGCCTGGGCGAGGATCGGTGTTTTCAATGGCACATAGACGATATCCGTGACCACCGCATCCGAAAGCAGCGGTGAGAAATCGATGGCGGGTGCGGCCTCTCCGTCCATGCCGAGGGAGGTCGTGTTGATGAACAGTCCGGCCCCGGCCATTACTTCGGCGAGTGCGGCGGTCGGATGGGCATGAACCTTCGGGCCAAAGCGGTCGGCCAGTTCACGCGCGCGCTCGACTGTGCGGTTGACGACGTGGATTTCCTTGAGGCCGCGATCGCGGACCGCCTGGATGACGGCGCGACTTGCGCCACCAGCGCCAAAGATGACAGCCCGGTCGTGGCGATCCCATCCGGGATGGCGTTCATCCAGATTGGCGGTGAAACCGCGACCGTCCGTGTTGGTGGCGAAAAGTTTCCCATCCTCCAGCCACAGCGTATTCGATGCGCCGAGTTCCTGCGAAAGCTCGTCCGGTCTGTCGGCGAGTTTGAACGCCAATTCCTTATGCGGGATCGTGACATTACCGCCGACGAAACCGGCGCTGCCGTTTCTTAGCGAGCCGATGAAATCTGCAAAGTCTTCCGGAGCAACTTGGTGTGCCCGGTAGCTGCCGGGCAGATCCAGCGTCTCCAACCAATAGCCGTGGATCAGCGGCGAGCGCGAATGCCTGACGGGAAAGCCCGTGACAAACGCCTTCGGCCCGTGTGTTTCACGTGAATCATCCATCGATCGCATCCAGTTCCCGGAGTTTGGCAAGGAGAGGCAGCATCGGCAGACCGAGGATCGTGAAATAGTCGCCATCGATCTTGTCGAACAGTTGAATTCCCTCTCCCTCAAGCTGGTAGGCGCCGACGCTCGCCAGAGCCTTCGATCCGACGCGCTTCAGGTGACGCGCGATAAAATCATCGGTCAGCGGGCGCATCGACAGTTGCGCATGTGCGACATGCCGCCACAGGACTTCACCGTTCCTGACAATGGCGATCGCGCTGTTCAGGCGGTGCGTCCTGCCTTCAAGCATGTGCAGGTGATCGGCCGCATCGGCCATATCCCTCGGCTTGTGAAAGACCTGGGAGCCGAGCGACATCGTCTGGTCCGAGCCGATGACGAGCGCGCCAGGGAATCGGCGGCTGACCTCATCTGCCTTGGCCTCGGCAAGAACGAGCGCCACCTGATCGGGCGTTGCACCTGATTTTTCCAAGGGAGCCTCAATTGCGCGTTCATCAATGTGGGCGGCATGGGCTTCGAAAGCCAGGCCGGCATTCTCCATCAGCGTCCGGCGGAACGGGCTTGACGATGCGAGAACGAGCTTTGGTGTCATCCGATGTCCTCGGGAGCGATTCAGTTGTTCAGCGCTTAACGCAGCTTCGGGCGCAGGGCAACGATTGCCGCGGCCGTTTCCTCGATCGAGCGCCGGGTGACGTCGATCATCGGCCAGTTATGGCGGGCGCAGAGAGAGCGCGCATATTTCAGCTCCTCCGAAATTGCGGCACGGTCGGTATAGTGTTCGCGGTCGAAGCCGGGCGTCGTTCCGAGCAGGCGATTTTCACGGACCTGAGAAATCCGGTCCGTGGTGGCGATAAGGCAGACAATCAGCGGTCTGGTTGCCGTTGCCAACGTTTCAGGCAGAGGCACGCCATAGACGATCGGGATATTCGCGGTCTTGATGCCTCGGTTTGCGAGATAAATGCTGGTCGGCGTCTTCGAGGTGCGGCTGATGCCGACGATTACCACGTCAGCCTCATTATAATCCTCCGGCATCTGGCCGTCGTCATGATCCATGGTGAAGTTCAGCGCCTCGATACGGGCGAAGTAGCCGGCATTCATCACATGCTGAGCGCCGACTCGTCTTCTGGAGGGGGCGCCAAGATAGATCTGGAACGCACCGATAACCGGTTCCAGAACATTGACCGAGGCGACGCCCATTTCGGCGCAGCGTTCGTCGATGATGCCGGCAAGCTCGGGATCGACGATCGTGTAGAGAACGATGCCGGGTTCAGCGTCGATCGCCTGGAGGACCGGCATCAGCTGCTTGCGGTTTCGGATCAGCGGATAGACGTGTTCGATCGGTTGGGCCGATTTGAATTGGGCCGAAGCGGCGCGACCGGCGGAGATCAGGGTCTCCCCCGTTGAGTCAGAAATCAGATGCAGATGAAAGAAGTTCGTTCTGTTCTCCACGCTATTTTCCGCTGCCTGTTGAAAAGACTGGACAGCGAAGAGCTAATGGCCGCGCCGGGATCGAGGCAAGGGAAAACATGCCGCCTTATCCACATCTCGAACTTTCGAAGGTCGTCTCCAAGCGGGCTGTGGATGATGGGGACCGTGATCGTGCTTCCTATTATCATGCACAGCTTATCCACAGCAAGGGCGTCAGCATGAGTGCATGGAAGTTCATGGAATCGCTTCCGGATTCGGATTTTCCATCATTTTTGGCTCGAACAGACGAATTTCTGTTCCCGGTGAGACGGCGTGCGTGACAAATCGCGCTGCCGGTGGATGGATTTTAATCCTTGATAGAAACCGACTCTAAGAAATAGAAACCTTTTAAAATATCTTTGGATTTTTATAGGGAAGAAGCGCTTGAGCGAAACGCGCCGGAAAATCATGCGGGTTCTCGATGGTGAGACCCTGACGCCCCCTCCTCTCTGGCTTATGAGGCAGGCAGGCCGTTATCTGCCCGAGTACAGAGAAACGCGCGCAAAGGCAGGTAGTTTCCTCGATCTCTGTTATTCGCCGGATCATGCCGTGGAGGTGACGCTTCAGCCGATACGGCGCTACGGCTTTGATGCCGCCATCCTGTTTTCCGATATCCTGGTCATCCCTGACGCGATGAAGCGTAACGTGCGTTTTAGCGAGGGGCATGGCCCGGAGATGGATCCGATCGATGAGACCGGCATTGCCGGGCTCGATGGAGAAGGTGTCGTCGATTATCTGCAGCCTGTCCTGGAAACGGTGAAGCGGCTGCGCAAGGAGCTTCCTGCTGAGACGACGCTGCTGGGCTTCTGTGGAGCGCCTTGGACGGTTGCGACCTATATGATCGCCGGACACGGTACGCCGGACCAAGCGCCCGCCCGCCTCTTCGCCTATCGGCATGCGCGCGCTTTCGAGCATCTGCTGATGCTGCTTGCGGATGTCTCGGCCGATTATCTCGTAGCGCAGATCGATGCGGGTGCCGACGCCGTGCAGATTTTCGATTCCTGGGCCGGCGTTCTCGGTGAGAAGGAATTTGAGGCTTTTGCGATTCGTCCGGTGGCGCGCATGATCGCTTCGATCAGGGCACGGCGGCCGCAGGCGCGAATCATCGCCTTTGCCAAAGGCGCTGGCTATATGCTCAAGACTTACCGGCAGAAGACCGGGGCAGATGCGATCGGGCTCGACTGGTCTGTGCCGCTCGCCTTTGCGGCCGAGCTGCAGAAGGACGGACCGGTTCAGGGTAATCTCGATCCGATGCGTGTCGTGGCCGGTGGCCGTTCACTGGAGGAAGGCATCGACGACATTCTTCAAGTGCTCGGAAACGGACCGTTGATCTTCAATCTCGGTCACGGCATCACGCCGCAGGCCGATCCGGAGAATGTTCGCCTTCTCGTCGAGCGCGTGCGCGGTGCGGGGGTCGTATAATGGAAAAGCAGACGGACGAAAGGCCGGGCGTCTACGCCCGGCGGCGCGCGCATTTTGCGCTGATCTTCTTTGCGCTTCTCGGCATCGGGCTTTTCGTCTGGAATCCCGACAATCTCTATCTCTGGATCAAGGCGCTTCACATCATCGCCGTGATCTCGTGGATGGCCGGCCTGTTCTATATGCCGCGGCTTTTCATCTACCACACGGATGCGGAGCCGGGCTCGGTTCAATCTGAAACCTTCAAAGTGATGGAGCGCCGACTGCTGAGGATCATCATGAATCCGGCGATGATGCTGACGTGGATTCTCGGTCTTTATCTCGCCTGGTCGGTCTATGGTTTCCAGGGCGGCTGGCTGCACGCCAAGATCGCGCTCGTGGTTCTTCTGACCGTCGTCCATGTCTTTTTCAGCAGGGCCGTGAGGGCGTTTGAGCGCGACGAAAACCGGCGCTCCGCGCGCTATTGGCGCTTCATGAACGAGGCTCCGACGGTGCTGATGATCCTCATCGTCATCCTTGTCGTGGTGAAGCCTTTCTGATGCGGGAGGCGACTGAGGTTAAATTTCAGTCATTTTAAGCAGCCCCCTTGCGGGCCGGGTTCCGACTCGCTATTTTCCGCGCATCTCATCTTCGTGGCATGTGTGTAGAGTTCAGTCGCCTGCGAGCCCCTTTCGCAGTACCGAATACGACCCAACATCGCCTTTCCCCTTCTAAAATAACGAGTATTGGTCACTTCATGGCTGAAATGAAGCTTCAGGAACTTAAGAGTAAATCCCCGACGGATCTTCTGGCTTTTGCCGAATCGCTCGAGGTCGAGAATGCGAGCACGATGCGCAAGCAGGAGCTCATGTTCGCAATCCTCAAGGTTCTTGCCAGTCAGGATATCGAAATCATCGGCGAGGGTGTCGTTGAAGTCCTCCAGGATGGTTTCGGGTTTCTGCGTTCCGCAAATGCCAACTATCTGCCCGGTCCGGACGATATCTACATCTCTCCCTCCCAGATCCGCCGCTTCTCGCTGAAGACGGGTGACACGGTCGAGGGTCCGATCCGCGGCCCGAAGGAAGGCGAACGTTATTTCGCCCTGCTCAAGGTCAACACGATCAATTTCGACGATCCGGAAAAGATCCGTCACAAGGTCCATTTCGACAACCTGACGCCGCTTTATCCCAACGAGCGTTTCAAGATGGAGCTGGATGTTCCGACATCGAAGGATCTGTCGCCGCGCGTCATCGATCTCGTGGCGCCGCTCGGCAAGGGCCAGCGCGGTCTGATCGTTGCCCCGCCGCGAACAGGTAAGACGGTTCTCCTGCAGAATATCGCGCATTCCATCACCGCAAACCATCCGGAATGCTATCTGATCGTTCTGCTCATCGACGAACGTCCGGAAGAAGTCACGGATATGCAGCGCTCGGTCCGCGGCGAAGTCATTTCCTCGACATTCGACGAGCCTGCGGTTCGCCACGTCCAGGTCGCCGAGATGGTGATCGAAAAGGCAAAGCGGCTCGTGGAGCACGGTCGTGACGTCGTCATCCTGCTCGATTCCATCACCCGCCTCGGACGCGCCTACAATACCGTTGTTCCTTCCTCCGGCAAGGTTCTGACCGGCGGTGTCGATGCGAACGCGCTTCAGCGTCCGAAGCGCTTCTTCGGTGCTGCCCGCAACATTGAAGAGGGTGGCTCGCTGACCATCATCGCGACTGCACTTATCGATACCGGCAGCCGCATGGACGAAGTCATCTTCGAAGAGTTCAAGGGTACCGGCAACTCGGAAATCGTTCTCGACCGCAAGGTTGCTGACAAGCGCATCTTCCCGGCCATGGATATCCTGAAGTCGGGTACGCGTAAGGAAGACCTTCTCGTTCCGCGTCAGGACCTGCAGAAGATCTTTGTTCTGCGCCGTATCCTTGCGCCGATGGGCACGACGGACGCGATCGAATTCCTCATCGACAAGCTGAAGCAGACGAAGAATAATGGCGACTTCTTCGACTCGATGAATACCTGATCTTTAGCCGGATTCGACAAGCAGAGGCTGGCGAGTCGTTTGCGCGACTGCCAGCCTTTTCTGTTTTAAATTGATTCGGAAACGAACCGGCAGGCCGAGGACTGTATGGAGATGTGGAACGACACCATATTCGCGCTTTCGAGTGGCGCCCCACCCTCAGGCGTGTCCGTTGTTCGCGTCAGCGGTCCGCAGACGCGTCTCATCCTGGAGACCTTGATCGGCAATTGCCCTTCCCCGCGGACCGCCGCTTACCGAACGATTCGGACTCGGAACGGTCTGCCGATCGATGCCGGGCTGGTTCTCTTCTTTCCCGGTCCTGCTTCTTTCACCGGTGAGGATTGCGCGGAGTTTCAGATCCATGGTTCAAGGGCCGTCGTATCTATCCTCTCGAAGGAGTTGGCGACCTTTCCGCAGACGCGGCTTGCGATGGAAGGGGAGTTCAGCCGTCGCGCCTTCGAAAACGGTAAGCTCGACCTCGTCGAGATTGAGGGATTGGCCGATCTGATCGCAGCGGAGACGGAAATGCAACGCCGCCTGGCGCTTGAGCAGAGCTCGGGCGGCCTGTCACGGCTATATGATTCGTGGGCGGAACGAATCACTCGCTCTCGTGCGTTGATCGAGGCGGAACTCGACTTTCCGGACGAAGACGACGTCCCGGGTTCCGTTTCCGATCAAATCTGGGCATCGTTGGGAGCGCTTCGGCTGGAGATAGAGGAACATCTGTCGCATGCCGAAATGGGTGAGATCGTTCGCGACGGTTTTAAGATTGTCATTGCCGGAGCGCCCAATGTCGGCAAGTCCAGTTTGATGAACTGGTTCGCACAGAGGGATGTAGCGATCGTCACGGAGATCGCCGGCACAACACGTGACGTGCTTCATGTCGATATCAACTTGAATGGCTATCTCGTCAGGCTTTACGACACAGCCGGCCTGCGCGATACAGCTGATATCGTGGAGCAGGAGGGCATCAGGCGGGCGCAAGTCGCTCTGAATAACGCGGATCTCGTGCTCTTTCTTGTCGATATGGGGTCTCCCTCGCCGATCGATCCCGCTGACTTGGAACGGGCTCCGTCGCGTGTTATTGTCGGGACGAAGCTGGACCTGTATTCGGCGGTCGATTGCTATGACCTGCAGATCTCCACGATGACGGGCGAAGGTCTTTCGGAACTTCGGGACTTGGTTTCTTCCCATATCGAACAAAGGTTTGGAGGCTTGTCGCTATCCGTGCCGACGCGCGAGCGACATAGGGACACGCTCTCGAAATGTGTCAATGCTCTCTCGGCGGCGATTGAGCAGGAAGGGCAAAGCCTGGAGATCAGGGCGGAATCTTTGCGGCTCGCGGGTGAACATTTGGGGCGTATCACCGGGAGAGTTGACGTTGAAGACCTGTTGGGCGTCATCTTTTCGGAGTTTTGTATCGGAAAATGATTCACGTGGAACAGCGGGCAGACGCCGTCGGAGAGTTTCACGTGAAACCTTTTGTGGAGTAGCGCATGAGCGCCAAGAGTTATGATGTGATCGTGATCGGCGGCGGCCACGCCGGATCGGAAGCGGCTGCGGCTGCGGCCCGAATGGGTGCGAAGACAGCCCTGATTACCCATCGACGCGATACGATTGGGGTCATGTCGTGCAACCCAGCAATCGGTGGATTGGGCAAGGGCCATCTCGTTCGAGAGATCGACGCAATGGACGGCCTCATGGGCCGCATTGCGGATGCCGCAGGCATCCAGTTCCGCATGTTGAACAAGAAGAAAGGTGCAGCGGTGCGTGGCCCACGCACGCAGGCGGACCGTAAACTCTACCGCCTCGCGATGCTGGATGCCATTGAGGCCATCGAAAATCTTGATGTGATTGAAGGCGACGCATTCGATCTGGACATCAGTGATAATCGAGTCGCTGGCGTAACAATGAAGGATGGCAGAACTATCCGGAGCCCGGCTGTCGTTATTACGACCGGTACGTTCCTGCGTGGCCTTATTCATATCGGAACTGACAAGACCCCGGCGGGCCGAACCGGAGAACCGCCATCGATGGGATTGTCGATGACCTTCCTTCGATTGGGATTGAAGCTGGGCCGTCTCAAGACCGGAACCCCGGCGCGTTTGAATGGGAAAACGATCGATTGGGCGTCTGTCGGACGCCAGGCTGCTGATGACGAATTGATTCCGTTTTCCTTCATGACGGATCGGATCACGAATCCGCAGGTCGAATGCGGGGTGACACGGACCACCGAGGCGACACATCGGATCATCGTCGACAATCTGCAGAAGTCGGCAATGTATTCGGGGCAGATCGAAGGTGTCGGGCCGCGATATTGCCCCTCTATTGAGGACAAGCTGGTCAAATTCGGTGAACGCGACGGCCATCAGGTCTTCCTGGAGCCTGAAGGGCTCGACGACGACACGGTCTATCCGAACGGAATTTCGACCTCGCTGCCGGCCGATGTGCAGGACGCATTCATCAGGACGATCCCTGGTCTGGAGCGGGTGGAAATTTTGCATCCCGGCTACGCGATCGAATATGACCATATCGATCCGCGGGAGCTCTCAGCGACGTTGGAGGTCAAGAAACTTCCCGGGCTTTTCCTTGCCGGACAGATCAATGGAACGACGGGTTATGAGGAAGCTGGCGCGCAGGGCCTGGCTGCAGGCCTCAACGCCGCATTGTCGAGCGGCAATTCGAAGCCCTTCCTATTCAGCCGCACGAATTCGTATATTGGCGTCATGATCGATGACCTGACGTCTCATGGCGTCACGGAACCATACCGGATGTTCACGTCGCGCGCGGAGTATCGATTGAGCCTTCGCGCTGATAATGCGGATGCGAGGCTGACACCGGAGGCAACCGAACTTGGCTGCGTATCCACCGAACGTCGCGCTCGTTTTGCGGCATATCGAGAAGAGTTGGACAGCGGTCGTGCGATGCTTCAAGCGCTCTCCATCACGCCGAGCGAGGCTCGCAAGGCGGGGCTGAACCTCAACCTGGACGGTCAACGTCGGACGGCTTATGAACTGCTGTCCTATCCGGAATTCACGCTTACGGATCTGGAACAGGTGTGGGGAGAGTTGCGATCGTTTTCGAAGAAGGTGGGTGAGGCCTTGGAAATCGAAGCAGGCTACTCGGTCTATATGGACCGTCAAGCGGCCGCTATCGAGACGCAGCGGCGAGATGAAGCCCGCTCTATTCCGGGAGACTTCGACTACGATGCCCTATCGGGACTCTCGAACGAGCTGAAGAACAAATTGAACACGCAAAGGCCCGCCAACATTGCCCAGGCTCTGAAAGTCGAGGGTATGACACCGGCCGCGATTTCCCTCTTGCTCGTGCATTTAAGGCGAGTCGATCGCGTTCATGAGCGAGTGGCGTAGTGCCTGCAAGGTTTGAGAGTCTTCCAGAATGGAATTGAACGGATTGCGTGTTTCACGTGAAACACAGGAACGGCTGCAGCTTTTTGCCGGGCTGTTTACGAAATGGGCCAAGGCCATCAACCTTGTCGCACCCTCAACAATGGACGATATGTGGAGCCGGCATATTGCCGACAGTGCACAGCTATTCCAGATCGCCCCTCGCCCCCAGACCTGGATTGATCTCGGAAGCGGCGGGGGTTTCCCCGGGGTGATTACCGCCATTTTTCTGGCCGAGCAGCAGCAAGGCTGGGTTCATCTGGTCGAGAGCAACAATAAGAAAGCCGCGTTTCTGCGAACCGCCTTGCGCGAAACCGGTGCACGGGGAGAGGTGCATGCTGTCAGAATTGAAGATGCGCCAAAGCTTGTTCCGGCTTGCGATGCCATCTCCGCCCGTGCGCTCGCTGATCTTGATCGGCTGATGGAATACGCGGCGCCCTGGATGGCTGGCAAGGAGAATAATCGCGCATATTTTCATAAAGGCCGGGATTACCAACAGGAAATCCAGAAAGCACGTGGCCGCTGGGCCTTTGATCTGCTAGAACACAATAGCGCCGTTGAGCGGGATTCTGTCATCCTCGAAATATCGAAACTCCGGCGCCTGGTTTAACAAAGCGGATATTGCGGCAATGGCTGGCGAACGTAATCGGATTATCACCATCGCAAATCAAAAGGGTGGCGTCGGCAAGACCACCACTGCAATCAATTTAGCAACGGCCCTCGCCGCCATCGGTGAGCGAGTGCTGATCGTGGACTTGGACCCGCAGGGCAATGCAAGCACTGGTTTGGGAATCGATCGCCGCAATCGCAAGCTTTCCTCCTATGATCTGATGGTCGGCGAAGCCGGCGTCGCGGAAACCGCGTTGGAGACGGCCGTTCCCAATCTCTTTATCGTTCCGTCAACAATGGACCTTCTCGGCGTCGAGATGGAGATCTCGCAGCAGAGCGATCGCGTTTTCAAACTCAAAAAAGCTTTGTCGTCATCCGATGCGCTTGCTTTTTCTTATATTCTTCTCGATTGCCCGCCCTCTTTCAATCTCCTGACGATGAATGCGATGGCGGCCGCCCATTCGGTGCTTGTGCCGCTGCAGTGCGAGTTCTTCGCGCTCGAAGGCCTGAGCCAGCTGCTGGAAACCGTCAATCAGGTTCGGCGAACGGTCAACCCGCAACTCGACATTCAGGGTATCGTGCTGACGATGTTCGACGCCCGTAACAATCTGGCGCAACAGGTCGTCAATGACGTGCGGACGCATCTCGGCGAGAAGGTCTATCACACGCTTATCCCGCGGAACGTGCGCGTTTCGGAAGCGCCTTCCTACGGCAAGCCGGCAATTCTCTACGATCTCAAGTGCGCCGGCAGCCAGGCCTATCTTCAGCTGGCATCGGAAGTCATTCAGCGGGAGCGACAGAGGCTGGCCGCCTAACAGAGTGCATGGCAGAGTAAGCGAGTTTTGAACATGAACGACGATACATCGAAAAGACGGCTTGGCCGCGGCCTCGCAGCCCTTATCGGCGAAATGGATCAGCCTGTTCCGGCAGAAGCGGAGCGACCGACCGTCAGTGCTGATCGGATGATCCCTATCGAGTTCGTCACTCGCAACCCTCGCAACCCTCGCCGCTTCTTTGACGATGCCGAGCTTCACGACCTTGCCAGTTCCATCCGCCAGCACGGTATCGTGCAGCCGATCGTCGTCAGAACGCTTGCGCGGGATCGCTATGAAATCATAGCCGGCGAAAGACGCTGGCGGGCGGCCCAGCTTGCAGGCTTGATCGAAATCCCTGTGATCATTCGGGATGTGGACGACAAGACAGCGTTGGAAATTGCGATTGTTGAAAACGTTCAACGCTCCGATCTCAACGCGCTTGAAGAGGCGCTTGGTTACGAGCAGCTCATTGCCGAATATGGATATACGCAAAACGATCTTGGCGAGATCATCGGCAAGAGCCGCAGTCATGTCGCCAATTCCTTGCGCCTTTTGAAGCTGCCGGAGCCGGTCCGCGACATGTTGGCGGCTGGGAGCCTTTCCGCGGGCCATGCGCGTGCGCTGGTTTCGACTTCAGATCCGGCAGCACTCGCACGCACGATCGTCGCCAAGGGCATGTCGGTGCGTGACGCGGAGAAGCTTGCACAGAACGACATCAAGGCCCAGTCCGAGCCGCAGGCGCCCGTTCAAAAGAACCAGAAGGATTCCGACACGCTGGCCCTGGAGCGCACGTTGTCGGATACGCTCGGGCTCGATGTGTCCATCAATCACAAGGCCAGCGGCGGCCAGATCCGCATCTCCTACAAATCGCTGGAGCAGCTTGAGGAAGTCTGCAGGCTTCTGGAACGCCGCTGATCAGGCTTGAGGGCGCCTTGCCGATTGCAGGGTCGTGGAAAGCAGAGTTTGCATGGCGATGCTATCTTCCAGGATCTGACGCTGTCTCGTCTGCAGGACGGCCGCCTGCAGACGTTTTGTTTCGCGAGAGATCGCGTCCGCGCTCCAGCTCTTTAAAGCTTGTTCCATAATCGGTTTCCGGCGGAAATGCAGGTGCCTGCCCAGCGTCTGCATGACCTGCGCAGGCGGCAATCTCTTCTCATCCATCTCCGCCCGCATCGTGTCGAGAAGCTGGAACTGGCGAAGGCAAGCCTGGAGAACGAGAAAAACCGAGGTCTTGGAACTGGTGATCTTCTGCATCGCATGCAGGAAACTGTTGCTGTTGCCGCTCAGGATCGCGTCAACGGCGTCATCGACCGAGATGGCGCTGGCGTCGCCGATTATTTCGGTAACGTGATGATCGTCAATCGTTCCCATGCCACGGCAATAAAGCGCCAGTTTGCGAATTTCGTTCCTTGAGGCAATTCTGTCGCCGCCGATCAATGCGACAAGCGCCTGCCTTGCGGCCGGCGTTATGCCGAGGCCTTCGGCGGAAAGTTCATTGTCGATCAACGCGTTCAGCGCGCGGCCATCGTCGGCATAACAGGGGATGGCAACGGCCGCACGAGCAGCCTCGACTGTCTTGCGCAAGGCGGATCCCTTTTTGAGGTCGCCTGCTTCGATAATGATGCTTGCTGCCTCAAGAGCAGCACCCGACAGGAATGCAATAGCGTCGACGAGATATTTCTCGTTGGCAGCGCCGCGTATCCAGATCAGCTTTTCGCCGCCGAAGAGGCCGATGGACTGAGCTTCATCGACAAGCCGGCCCGGCTCTTTCTGCAGGTCGCCGACATCAAGCTTGGTAACGGAGAACGGATCGTTCTGATCGATGCCGGTCTTTCCGGCGATCATCGCGGCGCGCTCGGAGACGAGCCCGCGGTCAGGGCCATAGATCAGATAGATGCGATAGAGGCGTGCCGATTTCTGCAGAAACCCTTCGAACTCATGGGATTTGATTTCCGCCACGCCACCGCTCCCTTAGCGGCTGAGCGCGGCGGCGATATCTGCTCCCACGAACTCGGCTGCCTGGTTGGCGGCGCGATTTTCGGCATCGCGGATGGCACGCAGCTTTGCAAATTCCTGATCGGGAAAGTCGACGAGGGCCGTCGCTTCGCGTCTGCCCGCCTTGATTACCTGGTTATCCTTCGTGGTGCGCAGGGTGTAGCTGACGGAAACCGTCGCACGGCCTGCGCGAGAGGTATCGGAGGATTGAACGAGCAGGGTATCGGCAATGACCGATGAAACCTGCATGTCAACCATGTAATCGGGCTTCACGGGTTCACCGGCGCCACGTGACGCCAGGAAGATCAGGTGGTTGCGAACTTCCTGTCCGACACGCGTGCTGGCTTCGGAAAAGCCGACGGAGCCGAGCTTCTCGTTGACGCCGGTGCTCTCGGAATAGAGCGGCCGAACCTGGCAGGCGGAAAGCAATGCCGCAGAGACAAGGATTGTGACGATGCCGGCGCGTCGCGCAAGCTTGCGGGCGAAATCAGACGACAATGTTTACGATCCTCTGCGAAACCACGATGATTTTTTTCGGTGCCTGACCGTTCAATGCATTCTTCACCGCGTCCAATTCCAGCACGGCTTCGGTGACGGCATTCTGATCTGCGTCGCGCGAAATTGTCAATTCGGCGCGCTTCTTGCCGTTGATCTGCACCGGCAGAATCACCTCATTCTCCACGACCAGCGATTCGTCATAATCCGGCCATGGTGTATGGGCGATCAGGTCCTTGTTGCCAAGCGTCATCCAGCATTCCTCGGCCAGGTGCGGCGTCATGGGCGCAACGAGCTGGATGAGGATCTCGGCGGCATTTCGGATGGCAGCCCGGTAGGTCGCATCGCCCTCGCCGGCCGCGACCTTCGTCAGCGGTCCCGCCAGCGCATTGACCAGTTCGTAGATGCGGGCGACGGCCTTGTTGAACCAGAGCCTGTCGTAGTCGTTCTGGACGGCCTTCAGCGTTTTGTGGGCAAGCTGCGAGATCGCCAGTGCTTCACCTTCCTTCGCGGGCCTGGGCTCTACGGCCGACAGTGCCTCCGCAGCCTCCGAGATCAGGCGCCAGAGGCGCTGCGTGAAGCGGTGAGCGCCTTCGACACCGGCCTCGGACCAGATAACGTCGCGCTCCGGCGGGGAGTCGGAGAGAACGAAGAAGCGGGCAGTATCGGCGCCGTAGGAGGCAATGATATCGTCGGGATCGACGACGTTCTTCTTCGACTTCGACATCTTTTCAATCGAGCCGATGGTGATCTGTTCGCCACCTTCCAGCAGATAGGCGCTGCGTTTGCCGTCGATCTCCTCGATGCGGATATCGGCAGGGGAAATCCATTCGCGGTGCGTGCCGGCGCCGCGGCTATAGGTTTCGTGGACCACCATGCCCTGTGTGAAGAGGCCCTTGAAGGGTTCCTTGACGTCCACATGGCCGGTCTCCCGCATCGCGCGGGTGAAGAAGCGCGAATAGAGCAGGTGCAGGATCGCATGCTCGATACCGCCGATATACTGATCGACCGGCAGCCAGCGGTTGGCGGCAGCCGGGTCGGTCGGCTGCTTCTCCCAGGGCGCCGTAAAGCGGGTGAAATACCAGCTCGAATCGACGAAAGTGTCCATCGTATCGGTTTCGCGTCGTGCATCCTTGCCGCATTGCGGGCAGGAGACGTGCCGCCAGGTCGGGTGACGGTCCAGCGGATTGCCGGGCTGATCAAAAGTCACGTCCTGCGGCAGCTTGACCGGCAGGTCCTTCTTCGGAACCGGCACAACGCCGCAATCATCGCAGTGGATGACAGGGATCGGGCAGCCCCAGTAGCGCTGACGGGAAATGCCCCAGTCGCGCAGGCGGAAATTGACCTTGCGTTCGCCCTGCGGCGCGTTGCCAAGCAGGGTCGAAGACAGCTTGTCGGCAACGGCCTGGAAGGCTTCGTCCGTCGTCTTGCCATCCAGGAAGCGTGAATTGATCATCACGCCGTCACCGTCATAGGCGGTATCGCCGATGGTAAAGCTGGCAGCATCACCATCCTTCGGCATGACAACCGGCACGACAGGCAGTCCATATTTGCGGGCGAAATCCAGGTCTCGCTGGTCGCCGGAGGGGCAGCCGAAGATGGCGCCTGTGCCATAGTCCATCAGCACGAAATTCGCGACATAGACCGGCAGCTCCCAGGACGGATCGAGCGGGTGCTTCACGCGGATGCCCGTATCCATGCCCTTCTTTTCCGCCGTCTCGAGCGCGGCAAGAGAGGTGCCGGCGCGGCGGCATTCCTCGCAGAAGGCCTCGATTTCGGGGTTCCTGCCGGCAATCTCCTTGGCGAGCGGATGATCGGCGGCAATTGCCAGGAAGGAGGCGCCGAACAGCGTATCGGGACGGGTCGTGTAGACCACGACTTCGGTTTCGCCGGCAGGGGCGGTTTCCGGGACGATTTCCCAGCGAACCGTCAGGCCCTCGGAGCGGCCGATCCAGTTCTTCTGCATCAGGCGGACTTTTTCCGGCCACTGGTCGAGCGTATCGAGCGCGTCCAGCAGGTCCTGGCTGAAATCGGTGATCTTGAAGAACCACTGTGTCAGTTCGCGCTGTTCCACCAGCGCGCCGGACCGCCAGCCGCGACCGTCGATGACCTGTTCATTGGCGAGAACGGTGTTGTCGACCGGATCCCAGTTCACCTTGGACTGCTTGCGGTAGACGAGGCCCTTCTCCAGGAAGTCGAGGAAGAGATGCTGCTGCTGCTGGTAATATTCGACATCGCAGGTCGCGAATTCACGCGACCAGTCCAGCGACAGGCCCATGGCCTTCAGCTGTGCCTTCATCGAGGCGATATTCTGATAGGTCCAGGATGCGGGATGCACGCCGCGCTCCATCGCCGCATTTTCCGCCGGCATGCCGAAGGCGTCCCAACCCATCGGATGAAGGACGTTATAGCCGCGCGCGCGCTTGTAACGCGCCACCACGTCGCCCATGGCGTAGTTGCGGACGTGACCCATGTGAATGCGGCCCGACGGATAGGGGAACATCTCTAGGACGTAATATTTCTCGCGCGGATCGGAGTTGTCGGTCTCGAAGACCTTTTCCTCGTTCCATTTCTGCTGCCAGCGGGGCTCGGCATCGCGCGGATTGTAACGTTCGGTAGCCATGTATCAGAATTTCCGGAAAATCAGGGGAGGTTGGTCGAGACCTTCACCATGAAACCAACCGAGCGTCAAGTTTTGCCGGCGCTTCACGCGTTCGATCTTGGCTTTGAGCGATTTCGCAGAGAGAAGTCTTGGCAAGGCCGCGCCTGCCCGGTAGTGCATTGCCGGTGGATTTATGCCTGTTATCGGGACAGAACGATGGAACTTCAAGAGCGGTTGAAAGAAGTATGGTCCAGAATTGCCGCGGCAGCGCGGGATGCAGGCCGCGCAGAGCCGGCAGTGCAGCTTGTGGCTGTCTCGAAGACGTTCGAGGCCGATACCATTCGCCTGGCGATCGATGCTGGCCAGCGCATCTTTGGAGAAAACCGCGTTCAGGAAAGCCAGGGGAAGTGGCCGGGGCTGAAGGCGGAAACGCCCGGCATCGAGCTTCACCTCATCGGCCCGCTGCAATCCAACAAGGCTGCCGAAGCGGTCGCGCTCTTTGACGTGATCGAAACTGTCGATCGTGAGAAGATCGCGCGTGCCCTCGCCGAAGAAATGAAGCGGCAGTCTAAGGTGGTGCGTCTCTATGTGCAGGTCAATACCGGCCTGGAACCACAGAAGGCGGGCATTGCCCCTGACGATACAGCTGCTTTCGTCAGGTTCTGTCGCGATGAGCTCGGTCTTGCCATTGAAGGGTTGATGTGCATTCCGCCGGCGGATGAAAACCCCGGCCCGCATTTCGCGCTGCTCGCCAAACTCGCGGAAAAATGCGCCGTCAAGAAACTGTCCATGGGCATGTCCGGCGATTACGAGACGGCCATCGCGTTCGGTGCCACTAGCGTACGCGTCGGCTCGGCGATCTTCGGAGCGCGTTAACAAACGCGCCCAAAGCACCCTTCCGAATCAGAGGATTGCTCATGATTCGCGGAGCCGTCGCCTGGCCGTTGTTTGGAAAGCGATAATATTCATTAATACGAAAAAAAGTTTAAGCGGGCGCTTTCATTCGCAATCGGAGCGCGCGCAGGTTCTGCGGTATCTCTCTAACCTATTAAAATAATTATATAATCCTCATTGCATCCAATTGTTGCCTCACCGGCTGCCGGGCGCTGCCGCAAGCCCTAACGAGAGCTTAAATTAAATTTTCCGCAAGGCTAATTGAGGAATTATTAACTATGTCGGGCGCAACCATTCGTTAACGGCAATGACCCGGCTCGTTCGGGTTTTGCATGAAGCGTCGCCGTTACCGGACTTGTCCGGATGACCCCTTTCACTTCGATTGCGGAAAACGGAACATGACAAGCATCATCACCAACAACGCTGCCATGGCAGCGCTGCAGACCCTGCGCGCCGTAAATGACAGCCTCAAGGACACGCAGGGCCGTGTCTCCTCGGGATATCGCATCGACAAGGCCGCCGACAACGCGGCTTACTGGTCGATCGCAACCACCATGCGTTCGGACAACAAGGCCCTCTCGGCCGTTTCCGATGCTCTCGGCCTTGGCGCTGCAAAGGTCGATACCGCCTACACGGCTATGGACAACGCCATCGACGTCGTCACGGAAATCAAGGCGAAGATTGTTGCCGCCACGGAAAAGGGCGTCGACAAGACCAAGATCCAGGAAGAAATCGACCAGCTGCAGGAGCAGCTGGTGAGCATTGCCCAGTCGGCCTCCTTCTCCGGCGAAAACTGGGTTGCCGGCGCTTCGGGCACGAAGAGCGTCGTTTCCTCCTTCGTCCGTGACGGCTCCAACGCCGTTTCGGTCAAGATGACGGACTATGTTCTCGATGCCGGCACGCTCGGCAACGTGCTGTTCGGCATGAATACCAACGGGACGATCCAGACGACGAGCGGCATCATCGGTACCGCATTCAACGGCACCTATGGCAATGTCTCCATCGTCATGCCGTCGATCTATGCGCTCGATCTCACCAATTTCACGCAGGGCCAGCTCGATGCGGCGCTCTCCGGCGTGGAACTCGTGCTGCAGGCCATGACGAATGCGGGCTCGCAGCTCGGTTCGATTTCGACCAGAATTCAGCTGCAGGAAAACTTCGTCAGCGCGCTCAGCGATTCCATCGACTCCGGTATCGGCCGCCTCGTCGATGCCGATATGGAAGAAGAATCCTCCAAGCTCTCTGCGCTCCAGACGCAGCAGCAGCTTGCCATCCAGTCTCTGTCGATCGCCAATTCCTCGGCGCAGAACATTCTCACGCTCTTCCGCAGCTGACGGCTGCTCAGGAGAAGGGCCACAAAAAACCCCGCCAATGGCGACCGAGCATTGGCGGGGTTTATTCGTTTCAGGAGATGACGATCTCAGAACTGATCGTCTTCATCCTCATCCTTCGGCGTCGAGCGCAGCGAACTCAGCTTGCGGAAGACGGCATCGGCGTCGATTTCCTTTTCTTCCTCACGCTCGTAGCTCGGCGTCAGGCGCTCGGTTTCCTGGGCGGACTGCAGGGTCGCGCCAAGCTCGGCAGCGGTCGGCAGCGGACGGCCCTTGGATGCCTTTTCCACTTCCATATCAAGGTCGATCTGGCTGCAGAGGCCGAGCGTGACCGGATCCATGGGCGTCAGGTTCGCGGAGTTCCAGTGGGTGCGCTCGCGGATCTGTTCGATCGTCGACTTGGTGGTGCCGACGAGGCGCGAGATCTGGGCGTCCTTCAGTTCGGGATGGTTGCGAACCAGCCAGAGAATGGCGTTCGGACGATCCTGGCGCTTGGAAACCGGCGTATAGCGCGGGCCGCGGCGCTTGGATTCCGGCACGCGGACCTTCGGCTCGGAAAGTTTCAGCTTGTAGTTCGGATTGCCTTCCGCACGGGCGATCTCATCGCGGGAAAGCTGTCCGGTGGCGATCGGGTCCAGACCCTTGATGCCCTGCGCGGCTTCGCCGTCGGCAATCGCCTTGACTTCGAGCGGATGCAGTTTGCAGAACTGGGCGATCTGGTCGAAAGACAGGGCTGTATTGTCGACGAGCCAGATGGCAGTCGCCTTCGGCATGAGCAGTTGTTGAGCCATGGATATAGTCCTTCTGTCGTCCGCGCCGGTGTCGCGGTCCGTGGATTGTCACCACAATGTCCGGGAAATATGGCGCTATATAATCGCACTGTCGCAGAATTGCAATTCTTCAGAAATGAAATGACCTTTGTCTAATTGCCGTCATTTGACGACCTGATATGAATTGCGCAATTCGAGTCCGGTCGCTGCTTCGAAACCGGCGGCTGTTGCATAGCCTTGTGAGGAGGAGTTTCGATGTCGGAGAAGATCTATCCGGTTTCCAAACCGGTGAAGACCCGTGCGCTGATCGATCAGGCCAAGTACGAGCAATGGTACGAGGAAAGCATTGAAAACCCTGACAAGTTCTGGGGCAAACACGGCAAGCGCATCGACTGGTTCAAGCCCTATACAAAGGTCAAGAATACGTCCTTTACCGGCAAGGTCTCGATCAAGTGGTTCGAAGACGGCCAGACCAATGTTTCCCATAATTGCATCGATCGTCACCTGAAGACGAACGGCAACCAGACGGCCATCATCTTCGAAGGCGACAACCCCTATATCGACAAGAAGGTCACCTATAACGAACTCTACGAACATGTCTGCCGCATGGCGAACGTGCTGAAGAAGCACGGCGTCAAGAAAGGCGACCGCGTCACCATCTACATGCCGATGATCCCGGAAGCGGCCTATGCGATGCTCGCCTGCGCCCGCATCGGCGCGGTCCATTCCGTCGTCTTCGGCGGCTTCTCGCCGGAAGCGCTGGCCGGTCGTATCGTCGACTGCGAATCCACCTTCGTCATCACCTGCGACGAGGGTATCCGCGGCGGCAAACCGGTGCCGCTGAAAGACAATACGGATACCGCCATCCATATTGCGGCCCGTCAGTATGTGGCGGTCAACAAGGTGCTCGTCGTGCGTCGTACCGGCGGCAAGACGGGCTGGGCGCCGGGTCGCGACCTCTGGTACCATCAGGAGATCGCCAAGGTGAAGCCGGAATGCCCGCCGGTGAAGATGAAGGCGGAAGACCCGCTTTTCATCCTCTACACTTCGGGCTCCACGGGCAAGCCGAAGGGCGTGCTGCATACGACGGGCGGATATCTCGTCTACGCGGCGATGACGCACGAATATGTCTTCGACTACCATCCCGGCGATATCTACTGGTGCACGGCCGATGTCGGCTGGGTCACAGGCCATTCCTATATCGTCTATGGGCCGCTTGCCAACTGCGCCACGACGCTGATGTTCGAAGGCGTGCCGAACTTCCCGGATCAGGGCCGTTTCTGGGAAATCATCGACAAGCACAAGGTCAATATCTTCTACACGGCGCCGACGGCCATCCGCTCGCTCATGGGTGCCGGCGACCATTTCGTGACGCGCTCGTCCCGCGAGAGCCTGCGCCTGCTCGGCACGGTCGGCGAGCCGATCAATCCGGAAGCCTGGGAATGGTATTACAATGTCGTCGGCGACAAGCGCTGCCCCGTCATCGATACCTGGTGGCAGACGGAAACCGGCGGCCATATGATCACGCCGCTGCCGGGCGCGACCGACCTCAAGCCGGGTTCGGCCACCAGGCCCTTCTTCGGCGTCAAGCCGCAGCTTGTCGACAATGAGGGCAAGGTGCTGGAAGGTGCCGCCGACGGCAATCTCTGCATCACCGATAGCTGGCCGGGCCAGATGCGGACGGTTTATGGCGACCATGAGCGCTTCATCCAGACCTATTTCTCGACATACAAGGGCAAGTATTTCACGGGCGACGGCTGCCGCCGCGATGAAGACGGCTATTACTGGATCACGGGGCGTGTCGATGACGTTCTGAACGTTTCCGGCCACCGCCTCGGCACCGCGGAAGTCGAATCCGCCCTCGTCTCGCACAATCTCGTCTCGGAAGCCGCCGTCGTCGGTTATCCGCACCCGATCAAGGGGCAGGGAATTTATTGCTATGTGACGCTGATGGCGGGCAATGAGGGTACGGATGAACTGCGCCAGCAGCTTGTCAAACACGTGCGTTCCGAAATCGGCCCGATTGCTGCGCCCGACAAGATCCAGTTTGCGCCCGGCCTGCCGAAGACGCGATCCGGCAAGATCATGCGCCGCATCCTGCGCAAGATTGCCGAGGACGATTTCGGCTCGCTCGGCGATACTTCGACGCTTGCCGATCCGGCTGTCGTCGAGGATCTGATCGCCAACCGACAGAACAAGGCTACGGCCTAAATCGACAAAGGCCGTTCCGTTATCGGGGCGGCCTTATTCTCCGGCGCAGGAAACCGGCGGCTTGCGGCCGCCATCATAGGCACGAACCAGCCCGTCGCCGAGCAGGTCGCGCGCGGGATCGCGCCCATCGGAAAGCCTGACATTGGCGAGGATGCGTCCGAAATATTTGTCGCCGCTGATGTCGGTCAGCCTGATACTGGGAATACCTGCGATCATCCGCTCCAGCGCCTGGCGCGCCTCAGCCGCCGCCTTTCTGATCTCAGGGCACCGCGAATGGATTTCGGGTGCGTCAATGCCGCGAATGCGGACGTAGACTTCCATCGTCTGCTGCGGGGGCCGAAACCGGCCCGGCAATCTCGTCCCGCGCCGCGAAAGCCGGCACGGTGCCAAGAAACAGCAGGAGAATCGAAGCACTCTGAACATGAAAGGAATAAATTCCTTTCTTTTTTAAAGTCAATAGGAATATTTACTTAGAAATCGATGGCGCGACCATTGATCTCATAGTCGCCGAAGCGCGAAGGCTCCGCCCCGCCCCGCCCGCCGATCTCGGTCGGCAGTTCGGCAGGCTTTGCATTCCTCCGGCGTTCCTCGGCCTCGGCGAGTGCGCGCCTGGCGGCGGGAGAAAGCATCTTGCGTGGCGGCTCCGTGCCCTCCGGCACGGGAGTTTCCACGTTGTCGTTATCGGCCGTCTGCATGCTGCACTCCCGCCTGGAAATATTGAAAATGGCTGGCGAATAACCAAATTATAATGCGCCGGCGCCAGGATTTAAAGCATCGCGCCGCAATCGGGAGATGGAGACCTCTGATGAACCTCATGCGTACTGCCATGTTGCTTGCCTTCATGACGGCGCTTTTCATGTTTGTCGGCTTTTTGGTCGGCGGCCGCGGCGGCATGATGATCGCCTTTCTCATCGCTGCCGGCATGAACTTCTTCTCCTATTGGAATGCCGACCGGATGGTGCTGTCGGCCTACCGCGCGCAGGAGGTCGATGAGCGCAACGCCCCGGAATTCTACCGGATCGTGCGTGATCTCGCCCGCAATGCCGGTTTGCCGATGCCGAAGGTCTATCTCTACGACAGCCCGCAGCCGAATGCCTTTGCCACCGGCCGCAACCCGGAAAACGCCGCCGTTGCCGCTTCGACCGGCCTGCTGGCGGCGCTTTCGCCACAAGAAGTCGCAGGCGTGATGGCGCATGAACTCGCGCATGTCCAGAACCGCGACACGCTGACGATGACGATCACCGCCACGCTTGCCGGTGCAATTTCCATGCTCGGCAATTTTGCCTTCTTCTTCGGCGGCAATCGCGAGAACAACAACAATCCGCTCGGCTTCGTCGGCGTGCTTGTCGCGATGATCGTGGCGCCGCTTGCCGCGATGCTGGTGCAGATGGCGATCAGCCGCACCCGCGAATATTCGGCCGACAGGCGGGGTGCCGAAATCTGCGGCAATCCCCTGTGGCTCGCCTCGGCGCTCGGCAAGATCGCCCGCGGCGCGGCGCATGTGCCGAACTATGATGCGGAGCGCAATCCGGCCACTGCGCATATGTTCATCATCAATCCGCTCTCCGGCGAGCGCATGGACAACCTGTTTTCGACGCATCCGGACACCGAAAACCGTATTGCGGCCCTTGAGGAAATGGCACGCGGCGGCTTCGACGTCTCGACGCCGCCGGTTCGGGCTGCTAATCCGACGCGCAAATCGCGCTCGGTTCCCAATACCGGTTTCGGCCGCGGTGACTCGCAACCGCCGAAGGGTCCGTGGTCTTGAATTCAGACGGCAAGAAGAAGCCAGCTCGCAAACATAAACCTTCTGCAGAACGCTCTGCGCCGGCGCCGGTAAAACCCGGCCTGCCGGCGCGTGCCGCTGCCGCAAAGATCCTCGCTGCCGTCGTAGACAAGAAACTGCCGCTCGACGGTGCATTGGACCACGAGCATGGTAATCCGGCCTACAAGGCGCTTGGGGAAAGCGATCGTGCGCTGGTGCGCGCCATACTCCACGCCACGCTCAGACATCTGCCGCGCATCGATGCCGCCATTGCCTCGCTGCTCGAGACGCCGTTGCCGGATGGTGCTCGTGCATTGCATCATGTGCTGGCCGTCGGCGCTGCGCAGATTCTCTATCTCGATGTTCCCGACCACTCCGCCGTTGACCTTGCGGTCGAACAGGCCAATCAGGATCCTCGCAACCGGCGCTTCGCCAAGCTCGTGAATGCTGTCCTGCGTCGTCTTGGTCGGGAGAAGGAACCGATCCTTGCCGAGATTGCCGGCATTCCGCCGATGCCGGCATGGTTTATCGAGCGGCTTGCAAGGGCCTACGGGAAGGAGAAGGCATTTGCCATTTCCGAATCCCAGTTCGAGCCGGCAGCGATCGACCTTACCGTCAAATCCGATGCCGCAGGCTGGTCGAGCCGACTGAACGGCATCGTGCTTCCGACAGGAGGTGTGCGGCTCTCCGCTTTTGAGGGCAGCATTCCCTCGCTGGATGGATTTGAAGAGGGAGAATGGTGGGTTCAGGATGCGGCCGCGAGTATCCCGGCAAAGCTCTTTGGTGATCTCGCCGGCAAACGTGTTGCAGATCTCTGTGCTGCGCCCGGCGGCAAGACCGCGCAACTCATCCTTGCCGGCGGCAGGGTGACGGCGATCGATCAGTCCGAAAACCGGTTGCGGCGTCTGCGTTCCAATCTGGAGCGGCTCGGCCTCGAAGCCGAGACAATCGCAGTGGATCTTACGAAATTCGAGCCATCCGAACGCTTCGATGCGATCCTGCTCGACGCTCCCTGCTCGTCGACAGGCACGACGCGCCGGCATCCCGATGTGCTTTGGACGAAGGGTCCGGAGGATATTGCCAAGCTGGCGGCTCTGCAGGAACGTCTTCTGCGCTATGCGATCACCCTATTGAAGCCCGGCGGCGTGCTCGTCTTTTCCAATTGCTCGCTTGATCCGCAGGAGGGTGAAGAGGTCGTTGCCCGCGTTCTCGAAGATGTGAAGAACATCGAGCGGGTACCGATCGATGCCGCGAAATGGCCGGGCATGGAGCAGGCCATTACACCGGCGGGCGAATTCCGCACACTTCCTACAATGCTGGATATGCCCGACGGTTTCGCCTCGGGCCTCGATGGCTTCTACGCGGCGGTGCTCAGACGCGCCTGAATGCCATTATATTCTAATTTCATCACAAAATAATACATCGCGGCTGATGAAATCGGTTGGGATTCATCTATTCTTAACCACGAGGGTCAATAGACATTTAATATGCAGTCCGGTCGGCGTCTTGCGAGCATGTATGTTCGGGAAGCTTGGCGGCGCGGTACGCGCCGTGCCGCACTTCTGCGTCTGCGCTTCTTTCGGCATGCAATTCCGGTTCCCGAACGGCTGATCGTCGCGCCGACGGATCTAAGAGGCATCGATTCCCACGTTGCCGATGAGATCATCGACGGCCGGTTTCCGCTCGCCGGGCGGATGCTGGAAACCGGTGGAAAGTCCCCCTTCACGCTCAGTCTTCCGTCGCGCGCCTTCGCGATCCGGCTCCACAGTTTCGGCTGGCTTCGGCATATGCGGGCCAACAAGAGCGAGCGCGGCTCGGCCGTCGCCCGCGTGATCGTCGATAGCTGGCTCTCGATCCACGGGAGCCGTATCGAGGGCATCGCCTGGGAGACGGACGTCGTCTCGCAGCGTGTCATTGCCTGGCTGTCGCATTCTCCTGTCGTGCTGCAGAATGCCGATCGCGGTTTCTATCGCCGTTTCATGAAGTCGCTCGCCTTTCATATCGGCTATCTGCGCCGCATGGCGCCTTATGCGACCGGCGAGGTCCGATTCCGGCTCCGCATCGCGCTGGCCATGGCCTCTGTCGCCATGCCGGTGCGCGCTTCGACACTGCGGCGGGCAGCCCAGGCGCTCGACCGCGAGTTCGACAGCCAGATTCTGCCGGACGGAGGCCATATCTCCCGCAATCCGCGCATCGGGCTCGAGCTGCTTCTCGACCTGCTGCCGCTGCGCCAAACCTACGTCAATCTCGGCCATGACCTGCCGCAGAAGCTGATTTCCGGTATCGACCGCATGTACCCTGCCCTGCGCTTCTTTCGCCATCAGGATGGAGATCTGGCGCTCTTCAACGGCGCGACATCGACGCTGGCGGACGAATTGATGTCCGTATTGCGCTACGACGAGACGGCGGGCCAGCCGTTCAAGGCGCTGCCGCATTCGCGCTATCAGCGGCTTGCGGCCGGCAAGACGGTGATCATTGCCGATACCGGCCCCCCCTCGCCCAGCTGCTTCGGAACAGCCCATGCAGGCAGTCTTTCCTTCGAAATGTCCTCCGGCCGCTACCGCTTCATCGTCAATTCCGGATCGCCGAAATTCGCAGGCCAACGCTATGTCCAGATGGCCCGCACTACGGCTGCCCATTCCACGGTGGTGGTAAACGATACGTCCTCCAGCCGGTTTTCCACCTCGCCGTTTCTGGCGCACATGATGACCGAGCCCGTGGAAACGGTTGCTGCCGAGCGGGTGGAGACCGAAGACGGCCGCGAGGGGATCAAGGCGAGGCATGACGGCTATCTCGACACTTTCGGCGTCATCCATGAGCGGGAGCTGACGCTGAACGCGGCCGGCTCGATCGTGACCGGCATGGATCGTTTCGTGACGGATGACCGGTATCACAGCGAAGGCCCGCTGCGGGCGGTTGCCCGCTTCCACATCCATCCCGCCATCGTGCCACGGCAGAACGACACGGAATCCGTGCTGCTGACAGCGCCGGACGGCGAAAGCTGGCTGTTTTCTTCTCCCGGCAACGAAGTGCTGATCGCGGAGGATATTTTCTTTGCCGACAGCGCCGGCATCAGCAGCTCGGACCAGATCGAGATAGATTTCAATCTGGCGGAGAAACCCGAAATTCGCTGGTTTCTGTCACGCAAGGGATAGAGCATTTCCGTCTTCCTTGAATCGCGGCAAGGCTCCGAGTTTCATTCTCACGCAGTTCCAAACGCAAAACCGCGGCACACTTTTGCTGTAATTGCCCCGGCGGCTGTTTGCGTCGGCTCCAAGCTGTGCTAACGCGGCCTCATCAGAACGTCCCTTGCCCGGATGTCTCCCGCCAAGCCCGAACGGAGAAGGTTCATGGCCGTTATTTCCAAGAAAATCCCCGCCCCCGACAAGGTCGAGATCAAGACCGCGCTGCTGTCCGTTTTCGACAAGACCGGTATTATCGAACTTGCCCGCGCGCTTTCGGCGCGCGGCGTGCGACTGCTGTCAACCGGCGGTACCTACAAGGCGATCGCGGCCGAAGGACTTGCCGTCACCGACGTTTCGGAGGTGACGCAGTTTCCGGAGATCATGGACGGCCGCGTAAAGACCCTGCATCCCAAGGTGCATGGCGGCCTGCTGGCGATCCGCGACGATGCCGAACATCAGGAGGCCATGAAGGCGCACGGCATCGACGCTATCGACCTGCTGGTCGTCAACCTCTATCCCTTCGAGGACGTGCGGGCGGCCGGCGGCGACTATCCGACGACGGTCGAGAATATCGATATCGGCGGCCCCGCAATGATCCGCGCTTCGGCCAAGAACCATGCCTATGTCACCGTCATCACCGACCCGGCCGATTACGCTGAGCTTGCCGAGCAGCTTTCGGCCGATGCCGGCAAGACGGCCTATGCCTTCCGTCAACGTATGGCAGCCAAGGCCTATGCCCGCACCGCCGCTTATGATGCCGCCATTTCCAACTGGTTTGCCGAAGCCCTTTCCATCGATACGCCGCGCCACCGCACGATTGGCGGCGTCTTGAAGGAAGAGATGCGCTACGGTGAAAATCCGCACCAGAAGGCTGCCTTCTATGTGACGGGTGAAAAGCGTCCGGGTGTCTCGACAGCGGTCCTTTTGCAGGGAAAGCAGCTCTCCTACAACAATATCAACGATACCGACGCGGCCTATGAGCTGGTCGCCGAGTTCCTGCCGGAGAAATCGCCGGCCTGCGCCATCATCAAGCACGCCAATCCCTGCGGTGTCGCAACCGGCCCGACACTTCTGGAAGCCTACAAGCGGGCGCTCGCCTGCGATTCCGTTTCGGCTTTCGGCGGCATCATCGCCCTGAACCAGACGCTGGATGCAGAAACGGCCGAAGAGATCATCAAGCTCTTCACCGAGGTTATCATCGCGCCTGACGTCACCGAAGAAGCCAAGGCGGTCGTTGCCCGCAAGCCGAACCTGCGCCTGCTCTCGGCAGGCGGCCTGCCGGATGCGCGTGCGGCCGGCATAACCGCCAAGACGGTTTCCGGCGGCCTGCTCGTCCAGAGCCGCGATAACGGCATGGTCGAGGATCTGGAGCTCAAGGTCGTCACCAAGCGGGCGCCGACGGCCCAGGAGCTCGAAGACATGAAGTTCGCCTTCAAGGTCGGCAAGCACGTCAAATCGAATGCCGTCGTTTATGCCAAGGACGGCCAGACAGCCGGTATCGGCGCCGGCCAGATGAGCCGCGTCGATTCCGCCCGCATCGCGGCGCTGAAGGCCGAGGAAGCGGCCAAGGCGCTTGGTCTTGCCGTCCCGATGACGCATGGTTCGGCAGTCGCCTCCGAGGCCTTCCTGCCCTTCGCCGACGGCCTTCTGTCCATGATCGCCGCCGGCGCGACCGCAGTCATCCAGCCGGGCGGCTCGATGCGGGATCAGGAAGTCATCGACGCGGCAAACGAGCACAATGTCGCGATGGTCTTTACCGGCATGCGTCACTTCCGCCACTGAGGCGGGACAATCGCTCTATTCCCCGGCTTCCGCGGCCGGGGCATGATCAGCTGCGATCCGCCGGATAGGGCGTGCGGATCAGCAACACCAGGCCTCCGGCCAGGAAGAGGATCAGCGTCGACATGCCGAGATGCGCCGATCCGGTCAAATAGGTCACGATCGAAAACAAAAGCGTTGCCATGAAGCTCGTGGCGCGGCCGGATAGCGCATAGATGCCGAAGTAACGGCCGGCCTCCTCAAGGCTGACACTGCGCGCCAGATAGGAACGTGACGAGGCCTGTACCGGGCCGAAAGCCAGACCGATCAGCAGGCCATAGAGGATATAGGCCTTTTCCGCCATCGTGCCGAAAAGGCCGCCGCTGTCGATATTCGAAAGCGGCATCAGCCCGAAGAATGTGTAGCCGGGGCCGGTGGAAATGATGCCGATCGTCGCCAGCAGCAGCAGGGTCAGGCTGATAATGACGGTTGCCTTCGAACCTATCCCCTTGTCGACGCGGCCGGCAATCAGGCAGCCGAGGATTGCGACGACATTGAGGATGATCCCGTAAATGCCGATCTCGATCGTCGCCCAGCCGAACATGCCCGCCGCGAAGGCGCCGCCAAGGATCAGCAGGCCGTTGACGCCGTCCTGATAGATCATGCGGGCGATGAGGAAGGTCAGGATGCCGCGGCGCGCCTTCAGTTCACCGAGCGTATTGCGCAATTCCCTGAGACCGAAGCGTACCGCAAAGCCGAAAGGCAGCCCCTTGCGGGCATCCGGCGTGAAGAAGAACATCGGCAGGATGAAGATCAGGTACCAGACGGCCGAAATCGGACCGGTGACGCGCGCATCCTCGCCCGTGTGAGGATCGAGACCGAACAGCGGATCGAGGCCCAGAATGGTCTTGCCGCTTTCCGGGCTGCCGGCCAATAGCGCGACGACGGCAATCAGCACGATCATGCCGCCAAGATAGCCGAGCCCCCAGGCAGTGTTGGAAAGCTTGCCGACCTCATCCTTGCCGACGAGGCGCGGCATCATGGAATCGTTGAATACGATCGAAAACTCCGCCGAGATCGAGGCAAGAATCATGAAGATGACAGGGTAGACAACCGGCGAACCCGGGGCTGCGAACCAGAGGCAGCAGAGGCTGACGATCTTGACGGCCGCGAAGAAGGCGATCCAGGGTTTGCGCGCGCCTGACTGGTCGGCAATGGAGCCCAGAACGGGAGACAGGATGGCGATGATGACCGAGGAGATGGTCGCCATGTTGCTCCACGTCGTCTGCGCGGCGACCGGATCGGCCGTCAGCCGCGAGACGAAGTAGGGGCCGAAAATAAACGTCGTGACCACGGTGAAGAAAGGCTGGGCTGCCCAATCGAAGAGCATCCAGCCCCATATGCCCTTCTCCGTGGCTTTCGGCGGCTGCGTTCCTGTCCAGTCTATGCGATTCAAGCGTCCGCTCCTTTTTGGGGCGGACTGTCTCATCTCGCCCGGTCGCGCGCAAGATCGGTGAGGATGCCTGCGGCAACTGTGATGCGTGCGAGGTTCGGATCGGCGCCGTCGCTGAGGCTAGCGAGCTCCTCGACGATGCGGTTGATGCGCACCCTGTCCTGCGCATGCCAAGCCTGGACCGGCTGCCTTTCCTTGCCGTGATCGGAAAGGGCGGAGATCACGATATCGCGACGGGCGCTGGCGATCTGATCGATACTGCGGGCAAGGGCGAGGTTTTCGTAGTGGTCGGAGGTGACGATGCGGTTGCCGGCGGCAAGCAGCCGGCCGACGCGGAAGGTCTGGGTAACGGCAAAGTAGTTCTCCGCCGCACGCGGCAGCGCCTCTCCGGTGCGGGCAGCGATCTGCATGATTTCAGGCACGAGAGCGAAGGTCGGCAGTGCCGCGATCTCGGCGGCGAGTTTCTCCGGCAGACCGGCCTGCTGGTACTCCTGCTGGCGCGTGGCAACGTCGGATCCCGCCTGATCGGCGAAGGAGGGCCTGAGTTTTTTCAGTGTTGCCTGAAGCCGGCTAATAATTTCGGCCATATCGCCCTTGGTCATGCCGGTTTTGAGCAACAGGCGTGTCAGCACGGTGAAGCTGCTGCCGATTTCTTCGTAGATGCGGTTCTGAACCTCGCCGGAAACCTTGTTGTCCAGAGCATCCGTTTCGCCCCACAGCCGGTTGAGATCGAAGCCGTCGCGGGCAACGATGGCAGCGCGCACGACTTCCGGAGCAGAGGCTGCGGTCGCGTCCATCATGCTGACGACGAAGCCCGGTCCGCCGCGATTGATCGCCTCGTTTGCGAGCACCGTCGCGACGATTTCCCGTTTCAGCCGGTGGCTGTCGATGTCGGAGGCGTTGGACTTCTGCATCTTCGCCGGGAAGTAATTGAAGAGCGTGTCGACGAAATAGGGATCGTCGGGCAGTTCGCTGGCGATCAATGCGTCGAAGAGGACGATCTTGGCGTAGGAGAGCAATACGCCGATCTCGGGGCGCGTCAGCGGCCGGCCGGCCGTATAACGTTCGGACAGGGCGGCATCGTCGGGAAGGGTCTCGACCTTGCGGTTGAGCTGTCCGGCCGCTTCCAGCACGCTCATGAAACGGCCGAGTTCCAGACCGTTCGCCGTTCCCTTGCGGGCCGTCAGCGAGATCGCCAGGGATTGCAGGTAGTTGTTGCGCAGCACGAGCGAAGCCACCTCGTCGGTCATGCTGCCGAGAAGCTGGTCGCGCTTGGCGCGGCTGAGCCGCTGTTCGTGCATGGCGTTCGCCAGCGCAATCTTGATATTGACCTCGACGTCGGACGTATTGACGCCGGCCGAGTTGTCGATGGCGTCGGAGTTGCTGCGCCCGCCCTTCAGCCCGTAGGCAATGCGGCCCTTCTGCGTGACGCCGAGATTGGCGCCCTCGCCGATCACCTTGGCGCGCACTTCGTCGGCCGTGATGCGGATCGGATCGTTGGCGCGATCGCCGACGTCCGTATCGGTTTCCGATGCGGCTTTCACGTAAGTGCCGATGCCGCCGAACCAGAGCAGGTCGACGGGGCTCTTCAAGATCGCCGTCATGATCTCGAACGGGGTGGCGACCGCCTTGTCGATTCCGATCGCGGCGACGGCCTCCGGCGTCAGCGTGACCGATTTTGCCGAGCGCGAAATGATCATGGCGCCCTTCGAGAGCACGGACTTGTCGAAGTCCTGCCAGCTCGAGCGCGGCAGGTTGAACAGGCGCTGACGCTCGGCAAGCGTCCTTTCCATATCCGGATCGGGATCGATGAAGATGTCGCGGTGGTCGAAGGCGGCCAGAAGCCGGATTTTCGGCGACAACAGCATGCCGTTGCCGAAGACGTCGCCGGACATGTCGCCCACGCCTGCCACCGTAAAGGGCGTCGTCTGGATATCGATGTCCATTTCGCGGAAATGGCGCTTTACGGTCTCCCAGGCGCCGCGCGCGGTGATGCCCATCTTCTTGTGGTCGTAGCCGGCCGAGCCGCCCGACGCAAAGGCGTCGTCCAGCCAGAAGCCGGCTTCCTGGGCGAGCGCATTGGCGGTGTCGGAGAAGGTTGCCGTGCCCTTGTCGGCGGCGACGACGAAATAGGGGTCATCGCCATCGAGACGAACCGTATTGTCCGGCGGGACGATATCGGCGCCGGAAATGTTGTCGGTAATGGACAGCAGCGTGCGAATATAGGTCTTGTAGGCTTCCCGGCCCGCATTGAAGACCTCCTCGCGGCTGCCGCCGACCGGCAGCTTCTTGGGATAGAAACCGCCTTTCGCGCCGACAGGCACGATGACGGCATTCTTGACCTGCTGCGCCTTGACGAGCCCCAGAACTTCGGTGCGGTAGTCCTCGGCACGGTCCGACCAGCGCAGGCCGCCGCGGGCGACGCGGCCGAAACGCAGATGGACACCTTCGACCTCCACGCCATAGACGAAGATTTCACGGAAAGGCTTCGGTTCCGGCAGGCCATCCGCCAGATGCGGGTCGAGCTTGAAGGCGAGCATGGCCTTCGGCGTTCCGTCGGCATTGCGCTGGAAATAATTGGTGCGCAGCGTCGCATCGACGATGTTGACGTAGCGGCGCAGGATACGGTCGTCATCCAGGCTCGGCACGTCGGCAAGCTTGGCCTCGATTGCCTCGTGCAGTTCGGCGAGCTTCCTGATCCGCACCTTTTCCGTAAGCTTGGTATCGAGCGTGTCGTGGAACAGGCGGAAGATCGAGGCCGCGATGACGGGATATTTGTCGAGCGTCGTGGCGATATAATCCTGCGAATAGGCGATGCCGGTCTGGCGCAGATAACGCGCATAGGCACGCAGCACATTCACCTCGCGGGCGGAGAGGCCAGCCGACAGGATCAGCCGGTTGAAGCTGTCATTGTCGATCGTGTCGCTGAAAGCGGCGACAAAGGCTTCTTCGAGCGGTGCGCCGAAACGTGCGAGGTCAATGTCCGCACCACTGCGGGCCTCGAGTTCCATATCGTGCAGCACGACCATGTTGATGGCGCCGTCGGCGGCCGGAACTTCGATATCGAAGGTCCGTTCGCTCAGGACGTTGAAGCCGAGGTTTTCGAGGAGAGGCACGCGGCGCGACAGCGGCAGCTGCTCGCCGGAATGGAAGATCTTCAGCGACAGGATGCGGCCGCGTTCATCGTCCTGGCGATAGTAGAATTCGATGCGGATCGGCTCGCCGGCGGCACATGCGGCAATGTCGGGCAGATCGCCGACTGCTTCATCCGGCGTGAAGGCTTCCTGGAAAGCGTTGCTGACGCCGAGCTTCGGCGCCTTGGGGCCGGCAAGCATCTCGAAGCGGCTGTCCCAGCGCGCGGTGATCTGACGGATCGTTCCCTCGAGCTTGGCCTGCTGGATACGCGGTGTCTTGCCGCCGGAGCGGCCGATGATGAAGTGCACACGCGCCACGCCGCCTTCCGGAAAGGCCGGATAATAGGCGGAAACGCGGCCGTCATAGACCGTCTTCAGATAGGCGCCGATGCGCTCCCGCACGGTCGAGTCATATTCCTCACGCGGCACGAAGACGATGACGGAGACGAAACGGTCGAAATGATCGATGCGCGGCAGCACGCGCACGCGCGGCCGGTCGGTGAGGTCGTTGATCTGCTCGGCAAAGGCGGCGAGCAGCGGCGTGTCGATCTGGAAGAGGTCGTCGCGCGGATAGGATTCCAGCGTATTGTCGAGCATGCGCCCCGAGTGGCTCATCGGGTCGAAGCCGAAATGCTCCTTCACCTTTTCGATCTTGGACCGCAGCAGGGGAATTTCACTGGCAGAGGAAGTGTAGGCGGTCGATGTGAACAGGCCGACGATGCGCAGTTCGCCGGTCACATTGCCCTGCGCATCGAAGCGCTTGACGCCGACATAATCCATGTAGGCACGGCGATGGACGATCGATTTCACATTGGCCTTGGTGACGATCAGAAAGTCCGGGCCATCGAGGAAGGCCAGGATTTCCGGCGTCGTCGTCACCGCGTCCTTGCCGGTGCGCAGAACAAGAACCTCGGGATTGGCAAGAATGCCGAGACCCGTTCCCTTGTCGCGCTCCACCTTCGCATCCGGTCCCTTGCCGGAATAGACGTAGTCGCGCATGCCGAGGAAGGTGAAGTTCTCGTCACGCAGCCAGGTGAGAAACGCGACCGCCTCGTCGCGGTCGGCCTTCTTGCGGCTGGCATTGTAGTTCGAAAGCTCCGCAATCACTTCATCGACGCGCGCAAGCATCGGCTTCCAGTCGGAAACGGCAAGCTCCACCTGCTCAAGCACTGCCTTGATCCGCTTGATCAGGTCGGCGGCCTGAGAGGGGCTTAGCGGCGAAATGTGAAGCTGGATGTGGCTGACCCGCTTTGCCGGGTCGCTCGGCACATCGGCGGAATAGAGTTCCGGAGCCTTGCCGTCTTCCAGGATCAGGATCGGGTGGACCGCCATGAAGATGTCGCGATAGGTGCTGGTCACCTCGCCCATGACGGATTCGTAGAGGAAGGGCTTGTTGTGATCCGTCACCGAGAGGATGGAGACGGCAACGCCATCGGGTGTGACATCGGCAACAGTGTCGATGCTGACACGCGGCGTCTTACCGTTCCAGGCGGCAAGCTCGGATGCCGAGTGTACGGCGGAAAGCGCAAGCATTTCCGGGGTGTAGAGTTCAAGATCGTCGCCGCTTGCCCGGCCGAAGAGAATTTCGGGGTCGAGATGGGGTTCGCCGGTCGCGGCGGCGATCTTGCGCGCGCTCTCGATCTGCTTTTCCCGTTTCGGATTGTTTCTGGTAGCCATGAATCATCCCCCCGATTGTTCTGATGTGGGCAAGTTAGCAGAAGGTTCTTCGAAAGAATCTTTAAAAGAGGGCTTGGAAAAGCAGTTTTCGTGCTTTTTTTGGCCATGTTGGCGAGAGATTTCGAAAGTTTTTTGGCCGTCTGGCGCCGTTGCGAGAGGAGGTCTCCTTATCCGGCTTTTGTGTCCCGCCGCACATTTCCACGCTCGCGTGAAGAATGGTTGACAGCGGCTCGTCAAAAAGATCATCAACGGCGGTCGAAATTCGGATTCGGATGCCATGTCGGAAAACGCAGCAGGGGCAGTTATCGTCATTTCCAGCCATGTGGTGCGCGGATCGGTCGGAAACCGCGCTGCGGTCTTCGCGCTGGAAACGCTCGGCCATCAGGTCTGGGCACTGCCGACGATCGTGCTGCCCTGGCACCCCGGCCACGGTCGCTCGACACGGCTCACCTTTGCCGAAACCGATTTCGAGGCGGCGATCGACGATCTCATCCGCGCGCCGTGGATCGGCGAGGTCAAGGCCGTGCTGTCGGGCTATTTCGGCAATGCCGCGCAGGCCCGTTCCGTCGCGAAACTCGTTGCGTCCCTGCGCGAGAGGAATCCGGAACTGCTCTATGTCTGCGATCCGGTGATGGGCGATCTCGGCGGCCTCTACGTGCCGGAAGCGACAGCCGAGGCAATCCGCGACCATCTGATACCGCTTGCTTCGCTTGCGACACCCAACCGCTACGAACTCGCGTGGCTGTCGGGCGCGGCGCTCGACGACAACAATGCGGTCATGGAGGCCGCGCTTTCGCTCGGCCCCTCGCGCATGCTCGTCACATCGGCGGTGCCGATGATGGCGGGCGGTACCGGCAATCTCTATCTTTCCGGAAAACATGCGCTGCTTGCCGAGCATCGCCTTGTCGAGAACCCGCCGAACGGCCTCGGTGATCTGCTTGCCGCCCTTTTCCTGTCCCGCCTGCTCTCGGGCATGGAGGACGAAAAGGCGCTGCAGCTGGCGACCGCCAGCGTGTTCGAAGTGCTGGCGCGCGCCGTCAAGCGCGGCAGCAACGAGCTGATGCTGGCAAGCGATGCCTCCAGTCTTTCGACACCGATGGCGATGGTGCAGATGCGCCACCTCGTCCATCCCGCTCAACGGCGGAAAAAATAGGTTTCGTGCTTTTGCAGTGCAGCAGTTGATCTTGGGTCCGTCGCGCGCTAATCCAATGGCATGTTGAGCTTTCCCAACTCCCTGCTGGACGGTTATCGCAATTTCATGAGCGGGCGCTATGCCGATGCCCGCGACCGGTATCGGCAGCTTGCCGAAAACGGGCAGAACCCGACGACGCTCGTTATTGCCTGTTCCGACTCGCGCGCGGCTCCCGAGCTGATCTTCGATGCCGGGCCGGGTGAACTCTTCGTCATCCGCAACGTCGCCAATATGGTGCCGCCCTATGAGCCGGACGGTCATTTCCATTCCACGTCGGCGGCGCTCGAATTTGCCGTGCAGGCCTTGAAGGTCGAGAATATCGTGGTCATGGGCCACGGCCGCTGCGGCGGCATCCGCGCCGCGCTCGATCCCAATGCCGAGCCTTTGTCGCCTGGCGACTTCATCGGCCGCTGGATGTCGCTCGTGCGACCCGCCGCCGAACAGATCGGCAGCAACGACGTGATGACGCCGGCCGAACGGCAGACCGCGCTCGAACGTGTCTCCATCCGCAACTCGATCAACAATCTCAGGACTTTTCCCGACATCAAGGCATTCGAGGAAGAGGGGAAGCTGCGGCTTCACGGCGCCTGGTTCGATATCTCGACCGGTGAGCTCTGGGTGATGGATTCCGAGACACTGGATTTTATCCGTCCCGAAATCTAGGGATAGACCGCTTTATCAGTTTTTTAGGATATTCCACTACGCTCGCCAGCAGGCAGTATATGCGCGTGGATCAATCATGAATTTCGAAGCGGTGAAATTCAAGAATATCAGAAGGGCAGTGCTGGCCGCCATTCTGCTGCCGTTCGTTTTCATGATTGCCGAGGGAGTGGTGTTGATCCGCTCCTCGCTCACGCAGTACCGCGCGCTCGAAAATGACCATCTCTTTGCCGATGTTCTTGCCCGCGGAGGGTCGATTGCCGCCAATCAGATTCTGGCGGAACTCGTCGCCACGCGAACCTACATCAACAATCCCGACGAGACGACCAGGGCTGCGATGCTGGAAAGGCGCAGCGCTCTCGACATGGAACGCGCGCATTTCAACGCCAGTCTTCCAGCCGCCGAAGCGCTGGATGTCGGCCTGCGGTCGCAGCTTTCCAACCTCCGCCTCGCCTATAGCCGCATCATCGCCGCACGCTCGGCGGTGGATCAGGGTTATTACGGCAGGGGCGGCAACCCCGTTCATATCTACGGACAGGCCGGATTGAAGCAGCTTGGGCTCGTCGAGTCGCTGTCGCTGCGCATCCACGATCCCGTGTTGATGCGCAAATCCAGCGAGCTGATGAGCATCCTGCTCAGCTATTACGGCGAGCGGCTGATCGGCAATCTCGGCCAGCGCTATCTCGACCGGACCGATTTTTCCGCCATGTCGCACGAGCAGCTCGTTCAGGGCCAGATGATGCTCGGCAACGGTATGGATCGGCTACGCTTCCATTCCTCTTCGCCGGTCGTGCGGGACATTCTTGCCTACAGGGCGCAGGCCGACGAAGTCTGGGCCGATACTTTCACACAGGCCATGGTTTCCGGGGCGCTGCGGCCGGATAAGGCGATCCGGGACAAATGGATCGGCATCCAGAACGCGCGTCTGGGCTTTCTGCGGCAGAAGATCGATTCCGTCACCACCGATATTCATGTGACTGGGGAGGCGTTGTCGATGCGCTCGCATGTTCACATGACGATCGTGCTCGCGCTGTCGTGCGGCCTGGTCCTGCTCGTTGCCCTTATTGCGGCGCTTGCGGTGCGGGGCATCCGTCTCGTCGCTCGCGTCACTGAAGAGCGTGAACTGCTCATCAAGGAGTTGCGCAATGCTGCCCAGACCGATCTTCTGACGGGTCTTTACAACAGGCGTGGCTTCGAGGCTGCCGCTTTGGCGCTTCTGATGCAGGCCAAGTATGGGTCACGCTGGATTTCGGTCGTGCTGTTCGATCTCGATCACTTCAAGAAAATCAACGACATGCACGGCCATGACGCCGGCGATATCGTGCTGAAACGCGTCGCCGGCATCGCACGCGAGACCTTCCGTTCCTTCGACCTGCTGGTGCGCCACGGCGGCGAGGAGTTCATGGCGCTGCTGCCGGATTCGACGCCTGAAGATGCAGCCGTCGTTGCCGAACGTGTCCGGTCGGCCATCGAAGCGGCGGAAATCGAACTGCCGGGTGGCGAGATTCTGCGCGTAACGGCGAGTTTCGGCTGCGCGGGACGTGCGAATGCGGCCAGCAATCGCAATTTCGAAGATCTGGTAAAGCGCGCCGATCTTGCGCTCTATGCAGCCAAGGCCTCCGGGCGCAATTGCGTCGTCGCCGGACCGGTCGTTCCTGCTGCAGGCCAGGAAGAGCGGCGCAGGATGGCCGCTGGATCCCACGAATCCCGCCTGTGAAAAAAACGCCGCATTCGCATGCGGCGCTCCAATCACGTCCTATCGTACGTCTTTTCAGCCGCCGTCGATCTGCTGACCGATATAGGCGATTGCCTCCTGGTAGACCGTTGCGGCATTCCAGCCCTGGATGGCGACGAAGTTCGGCTCGCCCGGCTGGTAGCCGGCGCCGGCGCGCCAGCCGTGACCCTTGAGGAAATTGGCCGTCGAAGCCAGCGCATCGGCGCGGGAGCCGACCATATCGACGCGTCCGTCACCATCGCCGTCGGCGCCGAAGCGCACGACGTTGCGCGGCAGGAACTGGGTCTGGCCGATTTCGCCGTGGGCGGCACCTCGGGCCTGCGGGCTGAGATAGCCCTCCGAAACGAGCTGCAAGGCTGCGTAAAGCTGGTCGGTGAAATATTCCGAGCGGCGGCAGTCATAGGCGAGGGTAGAGACTGCGGACAGCGTATGCTGGTTGCCCATATAGCTGCCAAAGCCGGTTTCCATGCCCCAGATGGCGATCAGCGGGCCGGCCGGAACACCGAAGCGGCGCTCGATCGAGGCGAAGAGAGCCTGGTTGGCGGCCTTCATCGAGCGGCCACGGGAAATGACGGCGGCACCGCCGCGCTTCTTCATGAAAGCGTCGAAGGACAGCTTGAAGCTCTTCTGGCCGCGGTCGGCCGAAATTGTCGGCTTGTTGTAGCTGACATTGGCGAAGGCACGGGTGAGAACCGACTGGCTCACGCCATTGGCCGCCGCCGTCTGCTTGAAATCGGCGACCCAGGCTTCGAACCCGGCACTGGTATTGCCGCATTGGGCACCCTGCGCGAACGCCGGTACCGCGTGGAGGACGCCCATTGCCGTGGCGGCCGCCAGAAAGAATTTTGTCATGCGCATGGAGAAACCCCGCTCTCGATCTGCATAGCTTTTAAGCCAGGCAAGAGAATGCCAGCCGTCGGCGATTTTGTCACGATCACCTTTTAGCGAGCGCTTATACGGCAGTATTTGCCCGAAAAAGCCCCGCTCGTCGAGCAGGGCTTTAGCATATTATGGTTTACAAATGGTATCACGCTGCCTGCTTGCGCGGCTTGACGAGGCCGCGGTTGATGAGCAGCTCGGCGATCTGGATGGCGTTGAGGGCCGCACCCTTGCGCAGGTTGTCGGAGACGACCCACAGGTTGAGGCCGTTCTCGACCGTTGCGTCCTCGCGGATGCGCGAGATGTAGGTCGCGTCCTCGCCGGCAGATTCATAAGGCGTGATGTAGCCGCCGTTCTCGTGCTTGTCGATGACGAGGCAGCCCGGTGCTTCGCGCAGGATATCGCGGGCCTGATCGGCGGTGATCTCGTTTTCGAATTCGATATTGACCGATTCCGAATGGCCGATGAAGACGGGAACGCGGACCGCGGTGCAGGTCACCTTGATCTTCGGATCCAGCATCTTTTTCGTCTCGGCGAGAACCTTCCATTCTTCCTTCGTGTAGCCGTCTTCCATGAAGACGTCGATATGCGGAATGACGTTGAAGGCGATGCGCTTGGTGAACTTCTTGTTCTCGATCGGATCGGCAACGAAGACGGCGCGCGTCTGGTTGAAGAGCTCGTCCATGCCTTCCTTGCCGGCGCCGGAGACGGACTGATAAGTCGAGACGACGACGCGCTTGATCTTGGCGAAGTCGTGCAGCGGCTTCAGCGCGACGACGAGCTGGGCGGTCGAGCAGTTCGGATTGGCAATGATGTTACGCTTGGTGAAGGAGGTGATCGCGTCCGGGTTTACCTCCGGAACGATCAGCGGCACGTCGGCGTCGTAGCGCCAGGCCGAGGAATTGTCGATGACGACGCAGCCCTGCTGGCCGATCTTCGGGGAGAAACGCTTGGAAACCTCGCCGCCGGCCGACATCAGGCAGATATCGGTATCGGAGAAATCGTAGTTCTCCAGGTTGGCGACCTTCAGCGTCCGGTCGCCGTAGGATACCTCGGTGCCCTGGGAGCGGGCGGAGGCGAGCGCCACGACTTCATCGGCCGGAAAACCGCGCTCGGAGAGGATGTTGAGCATTTCCCGCCCGACATTTCCGGTCGCTCCCGCGACTGCAACTTTGAAACCCATTTCTCAAGCTCTCTTTCTCTTCTCTCCTCTTGTCCGGTGAGGGGGGAAGCGCGCCATTGTCGCGGCTTCCTGTCCCCGGCCGGGCCGGGGAGAGAGCGGCAGGCCAGAGACGTCAGACGGTTTTCGTCGTCGTTTTGGCCTTGGTTTTGGAAGAAACCGGAACGGCAAGATCCAGCCCGGCATCTTCTGCCAGGTCATTGCGCTCAGCGATGGTGTGCTGGTGGCGAACCATGGATATTCCTTTTCCGTCGTTGCTCATAAAAGGTTTTCCACAGGAGTCAAGGTTTTTGCGCGTGCGGCGCGAGCAGGGGAAGGGCGTCGCAATGCTGCGGCGTTTTGTCATCCCTCTGTCATTGCCGGGGGGTATCCCCGACCCGTTGTAATGACTGCAACGAAAAACGGGGGTTTTTCCATGCGTATGCTTCTCGCCGCCTTTGCGGCCACCACGATTCTCGCCGGCGCTGCCCAGGCAGCTTCGATCTATCCGCTGGATCGTGCCACGATTCTTGCCGGTTCACCGTTCGACTTCAAGGTCGAGCTTTCCAAGCAGGTCAAGCCGGAAGACGTGAAGATCACGGTCAACGGCCAGGATTACAAGACTGTCCTCGGGGGCGAGGCGCAGTTCATCGAGCTGGAAAAGGGCAAGGACGACAAGGCTCTCGGCTCCGCTCTCCTGCTGCGCGGCCTGAAGATTTCCGCTCCGGGCACCTACAAGGTTGAAGTTGCCACCGGCGATGAAAAGAAGGCCGTGACCTGGGAAGTCTTCGGCACTTCCGCACAGCCGAAGGCCAAGAACATCATCTTCTTCCTCGGCGACGGCCTTTCCGTCGCTCACCGCACCGCCGCCCGCATCATGTCCAAGGGCATGACCGAGGGCAAGGCGAACGGCCGTCTGAACATGGACGACCTCGACCATATGGCCTTCATCGGCACGTCGGCGACCGATTCGATCACCACCGATAGCGCCAATACCATGTCGGCCTATATGACCGGCCATAAGGGCGCCATCAACTCGCTCGGCGTTTATGGCGACCGGACTCTCGATACGCTGGACGATCCGCGTGTCGAAACCCTCGGCGAGGCCCTGCGCCGCCAGACCTCCAAGTCGATCGGCATCGTCACGACTTCCGAACTGCAGGACGCGACGCCGGCTGCCGTCGTCTCCCACACGCGTCGCCGCGACGACAAGGCCGAAATCACCGGCATGCTGTTCGACGTGAAGCCGGACGTCGTCCTCGGTGGCGGCTCGGCCTACTTCCTGCCGCAGGCAACTGCCGGCTCGAAGCGCAAGGACGACAAGGACTATGTCAAGATGTTCCAGGACGCCGGCTACAAGCTCGCGACCGACAAGACGGAACTTGCAGCCGCTGCCGGCGCCAACCAGGACAAGATCCTCGGCCTGTTCCACACCGGCAACATGGACACGACGCTCGATCGCGAATTCCTGAAAAAGGGTACGGTCGGCAAGTTCCCGGCCCAGCCCGGCCTCGTCGAGATGACCAAGGTCGCGCTCGACAAGCTCTCGAAGAACCCGGAAGGCTTCTTCCTGATGGTGGAGGCCGCCAATATCGACAAGATGACGCACCCGCTCGACGGTGAACGCGCTGCCGTCGATACAATCGAGTTCGACAAGGCCATCGGCCTGGCAAAGGAATTTGCCGCCAAGAACCCGGACACGCTGATCGTCGTCACCGGCGACCATACGCACGGCATCACCATCGTCGGCACGATCGACGATACGATCGAAGGTACGGAGATGCGCGAGAAGGTCGCGGGCCGCAGCTTCACCAACTATGTCGATGCCAATAATGACGGTTATCCGGACAGCGTCGACGTTTCCAAGCGTCTGGCCCTGTTCGTCAGCAACTATCCCGACCACTACGAAACCTTCCGCCCGAAGCTGGACAATCCGTACACCCCGGCCATCCAGAACGAGAAGAAGGACTATGTCGCCAACGAAGCCTATAAGGACGTTCCCGGCGCCGTCTTCGTTCCGGGCAACCTGCCGAAGAACGCCGCCTCCGGCGCCCACACCGTCGACGACGTTGTGCTGCAGGCGACTGGCCCCGGCTCCGAAGGCTTCAAGGGCTACATGGAACAGAGCGACGTCTACCGCGTCCTCGCCGATACCTTTGCCCTCGGCGCCAAGCAGACGAACTAACTGCCTGCATCCGGGGTCGCTTGCCGGCCCCGGACTTTTCGTCGATCCTCAATCCCGGCCGCCATGCGGCCGGGTATCCGTTTCCGGAGATCGCCATGGAAAAGCTCTCTTTGCTGCATGTCAGCCGCCGTCGCCTTATCGGCGTCATGGCTGCGCTTCCCTTTGCCGCTGCCCGGTCCGTTCTTGCCGATGATTCCTCGATCAGTTTCGATGAGCTCTACGGAAAGTTCGGCGTGCTCGGTCTCGAATTTTCCGACAAGGTCAAGCGCCTTGCCGGCAAGGATATCAGCATCAAGGGCTTCATGGCGCCGCCGCTGAAGGCCGAAGCACAGTTCTTCGTGCTCACCGAAGTGCCGATGTCACTCTGCCCCTTCTGCTCTTCGGATGCGGATTGGCCGGACAATATTGTCGTCGTCTATCTCGGCGAGAAGCAGACATTCGTACAGCCGAGTCAGACGATCGAAGTGCGCGGCACGCTGGAATACGGGTCGTGGAAGGACCCCGAAACCGGGTTCGTGAGCCTGCTGCGCATTCGCCAGGCCGAATATTCCACCGTTTGAGCACCGATGCTGGCTCTTGAAATCGAACATCTGGCCGTAAGGTTTTCCGGCCTCTCGTCGCCGGCGCTGGCGATCGATCATTTGTCGATCGCTGCCGGCAGTCGCATCGCGGTAACCGGAGCCTCCGGTTCCGGAAAGAGCACTTTCGTCAACGCGATCACCGGCCTGGAACGGGTCCGCGAAGGCCGTATCCGCTGGAACGGCGAGGATATCGCTGCGCTCTCCGAAAGTCGCCGTGACCGTTTCCGGGCTGCCAATATCGGACTGGTCATGCAGGAGTTTCACCTTTTTCCGGGCCTTTCGGCCGCCGAAAACGTGCTCTTGCCCGCGCGTCTCGCGCGCGCCGCGACATCGGCGATCATCGAGCGCGCCCACCATCTCCTTGAGATCGTTGGGCTTGAGCGCGCCGGGCAGAGGATCGAAACCATGTCGCGCGGCGAGATGCAGCGCGTGGCGATTGCCCGGGCGCTCCTGCGCAGACCTGGCGTCATCGTCGCCGACGAGCCGACCGCCAGCCTGGATGCCGAAAGCGGCGAGGCCGTCGGCGACCTGCTGCTCGACCTTGCGGTGGCCGAAGGCAGCACCCTGATCGTCGTGTCGCACGATCCTCGCCTTGCCGGCCGCCTCGATCGCCGCCTGACGTTCCGTTCCGGCCACATCGTCGACGATTCCGCCATCAGGGGAGCGGCAGCATGATCCGCTTCATTCTCGCCGATCTGCGCCGCCTGTGGGCCGGTTCCGTCGTCGTCGTGCTGCTGGTGGGGCTTGCTACGGCGCTTGGCGTTTCCGTCATCCTGCAGGAGCGGGCGCTTCGCCTCGGCAGCGCACGGGCGGCCGACAGGTTCGATCTCGTCATCGGTGCCGGTGGCAGCGAAACCCAGCTCGTGCTTTCGTCCGTTTTCCTGCAGCCGTCCGCGCTGCCGCTGATGTCCGGCGACGTTCTGGCCAGGCTTACCGCCGATCCGCGCGTCGAATGGGCCGCTCCTGTCGGCTTCGGCGATTCCTTCTCCGGCTATCCGATCGTCGGCACGACGAGAGCGCTGACGGAAACGATTTCCGGCGGGTTCTTCGAGGGCCGGGTTTTTACCAGCGAGGGTGAGGCCGTCGTCGGCTCGAGCGTCGACCTTGCCATCGGCAGCGAGATCAAGCCGATGCACGGCACGGTCGATACCGGCGGCCATACCCATACCGAACTTGCCTATCACGTGACCGGGCGCCTGTTGCCGACAGGCACGGCATGGGACCGCGCCATTCTGGTTCCGATCCAGGCCGTCTGGCATATTCACGGACTGGAAGCGGGCGAAGAGCATGAGCACGACCATACCGCGGAAGCGGATCGTCCTGAGGGGGCCGTACATGCGGAAGGCGCCGGGGAGGATGCCGACCATCATGCCGAAGCTGATCCGCATGCTGGCCTGAACGAGAACTGGACCACGCAAACGCCGGGCCTCCCGGCAATCCTCGTCAAGCCGAAGACGATTGCCGATGCCTACAAGCTGCGGCAGGACTATCGCGACGGCACGACGATTGCCGTCTTTCCGGGCGAGGTGCTGACCAACCTCTACGCGACGCTCGGCGATGCCAAGCAGATTCTCGTTGCCGTCGCCTCCGGCGCGCAGGGGCTCGTTGCCGCCTCGCTGATCCTCGTGACCGTTATCCATATCGGCCAGCGCCGGCGGCAGATCGGCGCGCTGCGCGCTTTCGGCGCTCCCCGCGGAGCGATCTTCGGCATTGTCTGGCTGGAATTCTTTGTCCTGGTCGCTGCCGGGGTCGGGCTCGGCTTTGCACTCGGTTATGGCGCGGCACTCGTTCTTTCCGGCTTCTTCTCGCAAAGCAGCGGCGTCAGCCTGCCGGTTGGTTTTGCACGCGAAGACGCAGCGCTTGCAATGATCCTTCTCGCCTTTACCGCCGCTCTCGCTGCCTTGCCGGCAGTGCTCGCCTACCGTCAGCCTCCGGCCCAGGCTTTGCGGGGGTGAGGATTGCCAGTTGCGCCGCGGAACCGTGCGGCTGCCGCAATCCATGCACAAAAATTAGACTAAAGTCATAATCCCAAAGCATCCCTCTTTCTGACGCGCCTTTTCTGTCAAACTCTCGTCAGGCGTGTCGTGGCCGGGGATATGCTTTGAGGAGAGTAGGCCGCGACCGTTGCTCATCACTCTGTGGAGGACAGACAATGGCAAATGTCGCAAGCATCGACGGCGCAAAAGCCGGTGCGATGACGGGCGAGGAGAAGAAGGTCATCTTCGCCTCGTCGCTCGGCACGGTTTTCGAATGGTATGATTTCTATCTCTACGGTTCGCTCGCCACTTATATCGGCGCCACCTATTTCACCCAATATCCGGAGGCGACGCGTAACATCTTCACGCTGCTTGCCTTCGCTGCCGGCTTCCTGGTGCGTCCGTTCGGCGCATTGGTCTTCGGCCGCCTCGGCGATCTCGTCGGCCGCAAATACACCTTCCTGATGACCATTCTCATCATGGGCATGTCGACCTTCCTGGTTGGTATCCTGCCCGGGGCCGCTTCCATCGGTATTGCCGCTCCGATCATCCTGATCGGCCTGCGTCTGCTGCAAGGCCTGGCGCTCGGCGGCGAATACGGCGGCGCGGCGACCTATGTCGCCGAACATGCGCCGAACGGCCGCCGCGGCTACTTTACGTCCTGGATCCAGACGACGGCAACGCTCGGTCTCTTCCTGTCGCTGATCGTCATCGTCACCGTCCAGTCGATTATGGGCACGACCGCCTTTGCCGCCTGGGGCTGGCGTATTCCATTCCTCGTCTCCGTCGTGCTTCTCGGCATTTCCGTCTGGATCCGGCTGAAGATGAACGAGTCGCCCGCCTTCCAGCGCATGAAGGCGGAAGGCAAGGCATCGAAGGCGCCGCTGACGGAGGCTTTCGGCCAGTGGCGGAATGCGAAGATCGCGCTGATCGCGCTTCTCGGCGCCACGATGGGGCAGGCTGTCGTCTGGTACGGCGGCCAGTTCTATGCGCTGTTCTTCCTGCAGAACGTATTGAAGGTCGACCTGCTGTCGGCCAACATCATGGTTGCCATCGCACTCTTCCTCGGCACGCCATTCTTCGTCATCTTCGGCGGACTGTCGGACAGGATCGGCCGCAAGCCGATCATCATGGCAGGCCTGCTGATCGCCGCGGTCACTTACTTCCCGCTGTTCAAGGCGATGACCTATACGGCAAATCCGGCCCTCTATGAGGCGCAGGCGACGATCCGGGCAACGGTGACGGCCGATCCGGCGGATTGCAAATTCCAGTTCAATCCGACCGGTACGTCGAAGTTTACCAGTTCCTGCGATATCGCCACGGCGTTCCTGACCAAGAACTCGGTGCCTTATGACGTCGTGCCGGGTCCGGCCGGCCAGCCCGCGACCGTGAAGGTCGGCAACGATACCATCACCAGCTACGATGCCGTTGCGGCCGGCGCAGATGCGGCCAAAACCGGTGCCGCCTTCGAGAAGGGTGTCAATCTTGCCCTTCACGAGGCTGGCTACCCGCTCAACCGCGGCGCTGCCAAGGTTGCCGATGCCAAGCTCGATGCCTTCATCGCCGCCAATCCGGAACTCGCCCTCAACGCCGATGCGGTACGCGCCGGCCAGAAAGAAACGCTACCGGCCGACAAGCTCGTTGCCGGTAAGCTGCTGACGGCGGACGAGGCGAAGAGCGTGACGGACATGGCCGTCTACACGATCCCTGGCGGCGGTTCCTTCGTGATGTCGGCCGATCCTGCCCGCGTCAACTGGATTGGCACGATTGCCATTCTCTTCGTGCTCGTACTCTACGTGACGATGGTCTACGGGCCGATCGCGGCCTTGCTGGTCGAACTCTTCCCGACCCGTATCCGGTATACCGGCATGTCGCTGCCCTATCATATCGGCAACGGCTGGTTCGGCGGCCTGCTGCCTGCGACGGCCTTCGCGATGAGCGCTGCCGCCGGCAATATCTACTATGGCCTGTGGTATCCGATCGTCTTTGCGGCGATCACGCTGGTCTTCGGCGTGCTGTTCCTGCCGGAAACCAAGAACCGCGATATCCACGCGCTCGACTGAGGCGCAGGCGATAGCCTGAAATCAAGCACCCGGCGCTCGCAAGGCGCCGGGTTTTTCATGCGCCTTTCTCATGCATCCGGAAAGTATCGCTTGGACGTAGGCCAGCCGTCCGGGCAAAGCTTGAAGAGCAGGCCGTAGCGGGCATAGACGATCGCCGTCAGCAGCGAGAACCAGGCGCCGAAGGCAAGGCCGGCAATGACATCGCTCGGATAATGGGCGCCGACCATGACACGCGTCATACCGAGCCAGATAGCGCCGGCGATGAAGGGAACCCGGTAGCGCGGGAAGAGCAGCGCGGCGGCGGCGAAGAAAGCGCCCACGGTGGTCGAATGGCCGGATGGGAAGCTTTCCAGCGCTGCATGACCGGAAAAAGGCGTGAAGGAGAGCACGCCGAGATCCTGGAAATGTTCAGGGCGGGCGCGGCCGATGGTGCGTTTCAAAACGTTTGCGAGCAGGCCGGAAAAGACGACGGTCGTGAAGAGATATGCGCCGATCCAGCTCACATAAAGCGCCTGGGCCTTTGCTCTCGCGCTCTTCAGAAGCTTGTAGCCGGCCCGGCCGTGAAAGAAGAGCAGGACACTGGTCAGGATCAGCCAGGCGGAATCGCCGAAGTCCGTCAGCACTTTCCCGAAACGACGGATGGCTTCCGGCATATGACCGGCCCCGATCGGTGCGTCGAAGATCAGTATGGAAAGGACGACGGCGTTCAGCGTGATAAAAAAGCAGGCGCGCCATCGCAAAGATGGCATGACGTGTCCACTTCTGTGCCAGCGCCTATCCAGGGAGACTAAGAGCGTCCGCATTCATACTACCGGTATAATCCTTATGGGTAGGAATAGGCAGCGAAACTGCACAGGATTACGACAGAGGCCGGGTCGGTTCAGAAAATTCTCGTCAATGCTGATGACTGTGCCCGGAAGGCAGTGCGGAGAAGAGCAGGCCGAGGCGCGTGAACAGGATCACGGCAATATGCGGCCCACGCACCGAGCGCAAACCGCCGCCTGTCGGATGAGGATGGATGCCGGCTTCAATAAAAAACCCTCCGCACGGGGTGCGAAGGGCCAAAAAGCGTTTCACGTGAAATATCAGGCAGAAAGCGCCTTGAACTCGGCAAGGATCGCATCGCCCATCTCGACAGTGCCGACCTGGTTGCAGCCGGGCGCCATGATGTCGCCAGTGCGGATGCCCTTGTCGAGCACGTTGGCAATCGCCTTTTCCAGGTTGTCGGCTTCCTTGACCATGTTGAAGGAGTAGCGAAGGCACATGGCGAAGGAGGCGATCATGGCGATCGGATTGGCGATGCCCTTGCCGGCAATATCGGGTGCCGAGCCATGGACCGGCTCATAGAGCGCCTTGCGCTTGCCGGTCTTGCCGTCCGGCGCGCCGAGCGAAGCGGATGGAAGCATGCCGAGCGAGCCGGTCAGCATGGCGGCGACGTCGGAGAGCATGTCGCCGAAGAGATTGTCGGTGACGATGACGTCGAACTGCTTCGGCTGGCGCACGAGCTGCATGCCGCCGGCGTCGGCCAGCATGTGTTCCAGCTGTACGTCGGAATATTTCGCCTTGTGCGTCTCGGTCACGACCTGGTTCCAGAGCACGCCCGATTTCATGACGTTGCGCTTTTCCATCGAGCAGACGCGATTGTTGCGGGTGCGGGCCATTTCGAAGGCGACGCCGGCAATGCGCTCGATCTCGTAAGTATCGTAAACCTGGGTATCGATGCCGCGCTTCTGGCCGTTGCCGAGATCGATGATTTCCTTCGGCTCGCCGAAGTAAACGCCGCCCGTCAGTTCGCGGATGATGAGGATGTCGAGGCCTTCGACCAGTTCCGGCTTCAGCGAGGAGGCGGATGCGAGTGCGGGATAGCAGATTGCCGGGCGCAGATTGGCGAAAAGTTCCAGATCCTTGCGCAGGCGCAGCAGGCCGGCTTCCGGGCGCACCTCGTAGGGAACGCTATCCCACTTCGGGCCGCCGACGGCGCCGAACAGGACGGCATCGGCGGCAAGCGCCTTCTTCATGTCGTCTTCCGAGATCGCCGCGCCATGCGCATCATAGGCACAGCCGCCGACGAGGCCTTCATCGGTGACGAAACCGGCCTTCATCGCCTCGTTCATATAGGCAATGATCTTGCGGACCTCGCCCATGGCTTCGGGACCGATGCCGTCACCCGGCAGCAGGAAAAGATTGCGCACTGTCATGAAAGCCTCCGCGGAAAAACAAGCTGCGGCTTCTTAGACCCCGGAAATGGGCATTTCAAGCGAGAGAAGGGGTGAATCGGTACGCTTGCCTGCGCGCCGTGCGATGGCCGGCAAGGTTGCTCCCGCGCCCGCAAACGGGCTAGAAAGATGGCCCTGCCTTTCTTCCCTGGATATTCTGCCATGTCTTTCGCGCCCCTTCATCTCGACACTCCTCTGATCCGGACAGCGCCCGATTTCAGCGCCAGCGGCAAGCCGCTCTGGCTGAAGCTCGATGCCCTCCAGCCCTCCGGAAGCTTCAAGCTGCGCGGCGTCGGCCGGCTTTGCCAGCATGAGGTTCAAAACGGGGCGCGCGAGATTTTCTGCGCTTCCGGCGGGAACGCCGGCATTGCCGCAGCCTATGCCGGGCGGGCGCTCGGCGTGCCTGTCACGATCGTGGTGCCCGAGACCACGGCACCCGACGTGCGCCGGACGATTGCAGCGACGGGCGCCAATGTGCTGGTCCATGGTTCTGTCTTCGATGAAGCCAATGCGCATGCGATCGAACTCGCCGAAAGCCGCAAGGCGACTTACGTGCATCCTTTCGATCATCCGCTTCTGTGGGATGGCCATGCGACGCTGATCGACGAGGTCGTGGCAAAAGGTGCCAAATTCGATTGCGTCGTTACCAGCGTCGGCGGCGGCGGGTTGCTGGCCGGCATTGTCGAGGGGCTGAAGCGGAACGGGCTTTCCGGCGTGCCGGTCATTGCCGTCGAGACGGAAGGTGCGGCCTCGTTTCATGAAAGCCTCAAGGCCAATGAACGGATTTCACTTGCAGGGATCACTTCGATCGCCACGTCGCTCGGGGCTCGGCAGGTGGCCAAGCATGTCTTCGATCTGCCGAAGCATCATCCGATCGAAAGTGTTCTCGTCAGCGACGCCGATGCCGTGGCCGCCTGCCTGAAATTTGCCGATGCACAGCGCATCCTGGTCGAGCCGGCCTGCGGTGCGGCCCTTGCCGTTGCCGACGTGCATGCAGGCCTGTTGTCGCGCTTCGACAATCCGCTGATCGAAGTCTGCGGCGGCATCGGCGTGTCGCTCGAAAAACTCAATGCCTGGAAAGAGAAGTTTCTCTGAGCTGTGGTCAAAGAAAAAGCCGGGCGAAAACCCGGCTTGATCGGCAGGCCATTCGATGGGGCTCAAGCGGCCCAGGGATGAGAAGCGGCGTTCTTCTTTTCGAATTCGTCGATCGCCTTACCCTTTTCCATGGTCAGGCCGATATCGTCGAGGCCGTTCAGCAGGCAGTGGCGCTTGAATTCGTCGAGATCGAACGTGATCGAGCCACCGTCCGGGCCGGTGATTTCGAGGTTTTCGAGATCGACGGTCAGAATGGCGTTGGAGCCGCGCTCGGCGTCGTCCATCAGCTTGTCGAGGTCTTCCTGGCTGACCTTGATCGGCAGGATGCCGTTCTTGAAACAGTTGTTGTAGAAGATATCGGCAAAGCTGGTGGAGATCACGCAGCGGATGCCGAAATCGAGCAGTGCCCACGGCGCATGTTCACGCGAGGAGCCGCAGCCGAAATTGTCGCCGGCAACCAGGATCTTGGCCTCGCGATAGGCCGGCTTGTTCAGCACGAAATCGGGATTTTCGGAACCGTCTTCGTTGTAGCGGGCTTCGGCGAAAAGGCCCTTGCCAAGGCCGGTGCGCTTGATGGTCTTCAGATAGTCCTTCGGAATGATCATGTCGGTGTCGATGTTGACGACCGGCAGAGGGGCGGCAACGCCCGTGAGCTTCACGAATTTATCCATGACCCATGCTCCATTTCAGCAAAACGTACTTTCTAATTTTGCATCTATTCCAGTTTTCCGGCGAAATGAAGAAGAATCTTTCGCGATGGCGGCCGCACGGCGTTTCGCGCGGCCTGCTGATTGTGAACGTCCGCTGCCTGGCTTTTACTTCGACGGTGCGTTCAGGCCCCAGAGAATGCCGAACGGATCTCGAAGCTGGCCGTAGCGGTCGCCCCAGAACATCAGTTCGACCGGCATGACCACTTCGGCGCCGGCAGCCACAGCGCGCTCCCACCAGAAATCGATATCGTCGATGACCAGCTGGATGGCGAAGCCCTCATGGCCTTTGAAGGGGTGGCCGTATTCGGGATAGGCGTCCGACAGCATCAGCGAACTGCCGTTGATATAGAGATGGACATGCATCGTGCGGCCGCTCTCGTCCGGCGGTACGAGATAGGCCTGTTCGGCGCCGAAGGCCTTTTTGTAGAATTCCGCGGCCTTAACCGCGCCATCGACCGTCAGATAGGGAAGCAGGCCATTCTTGACCGGCGGCATCCTGGTCTCGTTGCTCTCCATCGCGTCCATGCTCATCCTCCATTCGTTTTTTAAAGTGCCGGCTGAATGCCTGGCCGCCTCAAGGACGTAGCATGGGGATGTGAGCCGACAATGCCGGTCAGAATTTTTGGGCGAGGGTGATCAGAGATCGATGATCGTGCCGCGACCGTCGTTCCAGATGCGCATTTCACGCTTGCCATCGGTGCGAGCGCGGGCGCGGACAGGAGCGGGCTTCATCTTCATCGAGAGGGCGCGGCCGACCATGAGCACGGTCAGAATGCCGCCGACGGCGAGCGTGACCGAGAACGTCAGGAGCAGCATGGCCACAAAAACCGTGGCGCCGGCGAGCATGAAGAAGATGGAGCGAATGTTCTGCATCGGTTAGAGACCTTTCTACAGAAAGGAATGTGGTCCTTCTTTTTCTTCTCTGCAAGCCAAGCATGGCTTTTTGTTGTCTTGCCGGGCCTTGCGAAGCTTGGCACTAATGTTCCATGAGCCGAACACCACCTCTGCGTTCCCTGCGTCTGCGCCGCTCGGTGCTGAGCGTTCCCGCCATCAATGCGCGGGCGCTTGAAAAGACCCATTCCCTTGATTGCGATGCGGTTATTTTCGATCTGGAGGATTCCGTCGCACCCGAGAAGAAGGCGGAAGCGCGCGACAATCTGAAGGATTTTTTCGCCGGGCCGGCGCTCGAGGGCAAGGAAAGGATCATCCGTATCAATTCTCTGTCATCCGGCTTCGGGCCGGCTGACCTGGAGCTGGTGAAGGCGCTGTCGCCCGATGCCGTTCTTCTGCCGAAAGTGGATGAACCGCAGGACGTGATGGTCATCGGCGATCTGCTTGCCGAGGCCTATGCACCGGAGGAACTGCGCATCTGGGCGATGATCGAGACGCCGCGCGGCGTGCTGAATGCCGCAGCCATTGCCGAATCCGGGCGCACGCCGGGCTCGCGGCTTGATTGCCTTGTCGTCGGCCTTAACGATCTGCGCAAGGAAACGGGCGTGCTGCCGCAGCCGGGGCGGACCTATCTCGTGCCCTGGCTGATGCAGGTCGTTCTGGCGGTCAAGGCTTACGGGCTGGATGCGCTCGACAGCGTTTTCAACGATTTCCGGGATGGCGACGCTTTCGATAGCGAATGCGCGCAGGGCCGTGCCATGGGCTTTGCGGGCAAGATGCTGATCCATCCGGCGCAGATCGAAGCCGCCAACCGGCATTTCGGGCCGAGCGCGGAAGAGATCGCAGAGGCTGAGGCAATTATCGCCGCCTTCGCCGATCCGGCTGCCGAAGGGCGTAACGTCATCAATGCGAACGGGCGGATGATCGAACGGCTGCATCTTGTCCAGGCCGAAGCTCTGGTCCATAAAGCGCACCTGATTTCTGCAAGAAAGCCCGCCTGATGAAACTCTACCGCTTCCTGACCGGTCCTGACGACGCCTCCTTCTGCCACAAGGTAACGGCGGCGCTGAACAAGGGCTGGTCGCTGTCCGGCTCTCCCACCTATGCTTTCAACGCTGCGACCGGCCAGATGCAGTGCGGCCAGGCCGTCGTCAAGGAGGTCGAGGGCAAGGATTACGACCCGGACATGAAGCTGTCCGAGCAGTAGGTTCAGCGGTCCGCCGCCTCTTCGGCGCTCGCCTCGATGCGTTCCATGTCGTCGTCGCTGAGGCCGAAATGATGGCCGATCTCGTGGATCAGCACATGGGTGATGATGTCGCCCAGCGTCTCGTCGTTTTCCGCCCAATAATCGAGGATCGGGCGGCGATAGAGGCGGATGCGGTTCGGCATCTCGCCGGTTTCCACGGTGAAACGCTCGGAAATGCCGCGCCCCTCGAAAAGGCCGAGCAGGTCGAAGGGCGTTTCCAGCGCCATATCCTCGAAAACCTCGTCATCGGGGAAGTCTTCGATTTCGATGGTCAGATTGGTCGTCAGCTTGCGAAACTCGTCCGGCAGGTGGCTGTAGGCCTCCATTGCCAGCGACTCGAAGGCGCTGATCGTCGGCGCATGGCGGTCCCGCCAATCATCGCTCCGGTCTATATGGGCCATGAATATTCCTTCCTTTGCGGCCCATATAGAACCTTTAGCGACGATTTTCGAGTGCGGAATCAAAGGCAGGAATAAATTCTTATAAAATGCCGGTTGACTCTTCATTAGAGCTCTGGAATCCATAAGAACATAACAGGAACAAAACGAATGGAGAGAACGCCGTGGCGCAGACCGCCCTGGCGCGCGAGCGGCTTTTTGCGCTCCGCGAAACCATTGCCCGTTTGGAAGGAAAGCCCGCGCCGGCGCTTGCGGCGGCGGAACGTGAAGCCGTAGCGGAAGGGCGCGAAGCGCGGCCGGAGCGCATTCTGCCGCGCCTGCCTTTTGGCATAGGGCCGTTCGACGAGGCGCTGGAAGGCGGTCTGCTGCTTGATGCGATCACCGAGTTCCGTGCGGCCGGCTCCCGCGATGCGGGAGCAGCAAGCGGACTTGCCATGGCGGTTGCGGCACGGCTGCAGAGGCAGGAGGAGGATGCCGGCAGGCAATTGCCGCTGCTGTGGATCGGCGATGCGGTCGGCACGCTGGAGGCGGGGCGCCCCTACGCTCCGGGCCTTAAGGATTTCGGGCTGAATCCGGAGCGGTTCTTCCATGCCGCGCCGCGCAAGCTGGAGGATGCGCTCTGGCTGGCGGAGGCTGCCATCGAAAGCGCGGCCTTCTCGGCCGTCGTCTTCGAAGTGCGCGGCAATCCCCTGCATTTCGGCCTGACGGAAAGCCGCAGGCTCAGCCTTCGGGCGCGCGCCGTCCATCGCCCGCTCTTTCTGGTCCGCCAGGCGGGGGAGGAGGAGGCAAGCAGTGCCGCTTTCCGCCTGCATGTCGAGCCGGCGCCGTCTGCCCTGCGGCCGCTGCCGAACGGATCCAGACTTTCCGGCAGCATCGGCAATCCGATTTTCCGTCTCACGCTGGAGAAGAGCCGCAATCCGGCCCCGCTCTCCCTTCTTCTGGAGTGGAATCCTCATGAACGCGAATTTCTCCCTGTCGGCGAACCAGACGTCGCTCGTCCTCCAGGCGAACAGTCAGCGCATTCTGGCACTCAGCTTTCCGCATCTGGCAACGGACCGTATCTCCCGCAGGCGATGGGGGCTGTCCTGGCGTTCGAAAGGGCGTCCTGAAGCGGCACCCATCGTCTGTTCCGGCAAGCTCAACAATGCCATGCGGCTGACGGCGCTGGACGAATTCGCCGAGAGACTGGGCTTGAGGAAAGATCAGGGCGTGGCCGAGGCGCGGGCCATGTATCCGGCGCTCGATGTCGTGGAGGAGGATCCTGCAGCCGATCGCCGGCTGCTGGAAGGGATTGCCGACTGGTGCGACCGCTATACGCCGATGGTGGCGCTCGACGGCAAGGACGGGCTGTTTCTCGACATTACCGGCTGTGCCCATCTCTTTGGCGGCGAGGCGGCGCTTCTCGGAGATATCCTGTCGCGGCTCTTTCATATGGGGCTCGATGCCAGGGCCGCGGTTTCTTCATCGCCGGGCCTTTCCTGGGCCGTTTCCCGCTTCGGGCGGGGCGGCGTCGTGGAAGAGGAGGAGGCGGAGCGTGTGCTGACGCCGCTGCCCGTCGCGGCCTTGCGGCTGGAGGATCAGACTGTCGACGCATTGAGGAAGCTCGGCCTCAAATATGTCGGCGACGTCATCCATGCGCCGCGGGCGCCTCTGACCCGCCGCTTCGGGCCGACGCTGCTTCTGCGCCTTGACCAGGCGCTGGGGCGCGAGGAGGAGCCGATCTCGCCTCGGTTTCCTGTCGCCAGCCTCTCGTGCGAACGCCGTCTGGTCGAGCCGATCGGAACGGAAGAACAGATCCTTGCCGTCGCCGGGCAGGTTGCCGTGTCGCTGAAACCGTCGCTGGAGGCGCGCGGTGCCGGCGGGCGGGTGTTCGAACTGGTGCTTTTTCGTGTCGACGGCAGGGTTTTCCGCATTCGTGTCGGCGCTTCGCGGCCGCTGCGCGAACCGAAGCTTGTCGCCGGCCTGTTTTCCGAGCGCCTACAGGTGATCTATGACGACATCGATGCCGGCTATGGTTTCGAGATCCTGCGCCTGAATGTGCTGCGGCACGACCCGTTCAATGAGGCGCAGGGTGATTTCGAAGGCGACCGGCAGGGGGAAATCTCGCTTTCGGGTTTTGTCGACCGTGTCGCAGCCCGGCTCGGCGCGGACTGCCTGCAGAGCTTCCAGCTTCGCGAGAGCCATGTGCCGGAGCGCGCCGTCGTCACGATGCCGGCAATGGAGAGCCTTTCGGCGCGGCGCAGGGCGGAACAGGGCAATGCGCCGCCGTTTCGTGGGGAACGTCCGCTGCGGCTCTTTGCGACGCCGGAGCCGGTCGAGGTCGCATTTGCCGAAGTGCCTGACGGGGCGCCGCAGACTTTCCGCTGGCGGCGTCTGCAGCATCAGGTGGCAAGAAGCGAAGGGCCGGAACGGATTGCCATGGAATGGTGGATCGACGGCGCTGACGGCCCGGCACGGGATTATTTCCGGATCGAGGATGAGGCCGGGCACCGCTTCTGGATCTACCGCCAGGGCCTCTACGGTGAGACCCCCGATCCTCGCTGGTTCATGCACGGGGTCTTTGCATGAAACCCGATCCTACATTTTTCGAGATCGGCGCGAAGACGAATTTCTCGTTCCTCGAAGGTGCCTCGAAGCCTGAAGAGATGGTCGTACAGGCTGCCTGCCTGAAGCTCGGTGGCCTTGGCATCGCGGACCGGAATTCGGTTGCAGGCGTGGTGCGGGCTCATGCCCAGGCGCAGCAGCTTGAGGAGAGATACAGGAACAGGGATGCGATTTTAGCCGAGGCGAAGAAGAAGGGAAAAACAGAGATCATTCTCGATCCTATCCGGGTTCAGCCGGGCGCCCGTCTCGTCTTTTCGGATGGAACGCCTGAGATGCTTGCCTATCCGCGCAACCGGAAAGGCTGGGCAAATCTCTGCCGCCTGCTCAGCGCCGGCAATCTGAAGGAGGAAGCGGTCAAGGGAACCTGCATCCTGACCGAAGCGGAGCTTATGGAATGGGGCGACGAAATGATGCTTGCCCTTGTTCCGGATCGGGCCGTCGTGAATGATCCGGGCCGCCAGCCTGCCTTCGAAGAATATCTGGAGCGATTTCGCAAACGGTTTCGCAAGGCGTTTTTCATGGCGCTGTCGCCGGTCTATGACGGCCGCGACCGGCAGGCCTTTGCAGTGCTTGCCATGCTTGCCGCCCGCAACCGGGTGCCGCTGATTGCGACCAATCAACCCCTCTATCATCACCCCGAGCGCCGGCCGCTTTCGGATATCGTCATCGCCATCCGGGAACATGTGGAAATACCGAAAGCCGGGTTCCTTCTGGCCGCGAACGGAGAGCGGTATCTCAAGGATTCACGTGAAATATCCAGGCTCTTCCGGGATTACAGAGATGCGGTCGAGAACACGCAGCTGTTTTTCGGCAAGCTGGGCTTTTCGCTGAACGAGTTGAAACACAACTACCCGCCTGAAAACGATCCCGGCGAAACGCCGCAGGAGACGCTTGAAAGGCTGACGAGAGCAGGTGCGCTCATACGCTATCCTGATGGCGTTCCGGAGAACGTGGCCAAGCAGATCGACTATGAACTGAAGCTGGTCGGCGAGAAGAATTACGCTTCCTATTTCCTGACGGTTCACAGGATCATTCACCACGCTCGCTATAAGCTTGAGGTTCTCTGCCAGGGGCGCGGTTCGGCGGCGAATTCGGTTATCTGCTATTGTCTTGAGATCACGGAAGTCGACCCCACAAAGACCACGCTTCTCTTCGACCGATTCATTTCTATGGACCGGGACGAACCGCCGGATATCGATGTCGATTTCGAGCATGAGCGGCGGGAAGATGTCATTCAGTCCATTTATGAAAGATACGGTCATGAGCATGCCGGTCTGACGGCGGCTGTCACCAGCTATCGCACGCGTTCGGCTGGCCGCGAAGTCGCCAAGGCCTTCGGTCTGTCGGAGGATGTTCAATCGGCGATCAGCAGCCTCGTCTGGGGCTGGTCGGAGGATAATCTCTCAGAACGGGATGCGAAGGCGGCCGGCCTCGATATCAAGGACCCGGTGACACAGAACGTACTCAAATATGCTTCCGCACTTCTCGGCTTTCCCCGCCACCTGACCCAGCATGTCGGGGGGTTCGTTATTACCCGGGACCGGCTTGATGAAGTGGTGCCGATCATGAAGACGGCAATGCCCAACCGTTACATGATCGAATGGGACAAGGACGATCTCGACAATGTCCAGATCCTCAAGGTGGATGTGCTGGCGCTTGGCATGCTGACTTGCTTGCGCAGGGCGTTTACGCTCCTTGAGCTGCACTACGAGGTGAAGAAGACACTTGCCGACCTCGGCAACAGGGAACACGGAGAGGAAGGCGAGCCGGTCTATAAGATGATGTGGCGAGCGGATACGCTTGGCGTCTTCCAGATCGAAAGCCGGGCACAGATGAGCATGCTGCCGCGTCTTAAGCCTGATAGATTCTATGACCTTGTCATCGAAGTTGCCATCGTCCGGCCCGGGCCGATCCAGGGCAACATGGTTCACCCCTATCTGAGACGTCGGGAAGACAAGAAAAAGGGCATTCCGATCGAGTATCCGAGCAAAAAACTGGAAACGGTACTCGAGAGAACGCTTGGAGTTCCGCTGTTTCAGGAACAGGCTATGCAGATCGCTATTACTGCGGCAGGTTTTGAACCCGCAGAAGCAGATCGTCTCCGCCGGTCGATGGCGACATTCAAGAGAACCGGCACAATCGATAATTTTGAAGAGCGGTTTGTCGAGGGGATGGTTGAAAATAACTATCCTCGTGAATTCGCGGAGCAATGTTTCAACCAGATCAAAGGCTTTGGTGAATACGGCTTCCCGGAAAGCCATGCGGCCTCCTTTGCCCTGCTCGTCTACGCCTCTTCATGGCTGAAAGCCTATTATCCCGACGTCTTCTGCGCGGCGATGCTGAACTCGCAGCCGATGGGGTTCTATGCGCCGGCGCAGCTGGTGCGGGATGCGCGCGAGCACGGCGTGAAAATCCTGCCGGCCGATATCAACCGCTCGGACTGGGAATGCACCCTGGAAGCGGACGTTTTTGACCGAACAAACGTCGATTTTCGCCACAGCGAGATGCGGGCGGTCATCAAGACGCGCCATGCCGTGCGGCTTGGTCTTCTGCAGATCAAGGGCGTTTCTTCCAAAGATATGAAGCAGCTCGTGGAAAACCGCGGTGAGGGCTATAAATCAGTGCGCGACCTCTGGCTGCGCTCCGGCCTGCAGAAGTCCGTCATCGAACGACTGGCGGATGCGGATGCCTTCCAATCCCTTCAGCTATCACGACGCCAGGCGCTGTGGGCGGTGCGGGCGCTGGATGTGAAAAGCGCGGCTGAGGAACTGCCGCTGTTCGAGGCGGTTCGTCACATCGACCTTCAGCCTGAACCGATTGCGAAGCTGCCGGACATGCTGCCGGGAGAACAGGTCATCGAGGATTACCGCTATCTGTCGCTCTCTTTGAAAGGGCATCCCGTTTCCTTCCTGCGCGAGGCGTTAGGCAGGGCAGGTGTGACGCGCAATGTCGATCTGCTTGGCGTTGCGAACGGGCAGCGGGTGATGATCGCGGGGTTGGTGCTGGTGCGCCAGCAACCGGGTTCCGCCAAAGGCGTGATCTTCATGACGCTGGAAGACGAGACCGGTGTTGCCAATGCCATCGTCTGGAAAAAGGTCTTTGAAAAATACCGCGCTGTGGTCATGGGCGCCCGGCTTGTGAAAATCCACGGCAAATTACAAAGCCATAGCGGGGTCATCCATACCGTCGTCGAACATATCGAGGACATGACGCCGCTGCTCGGCATGCTCCAGCGCGAAACGAGACGCTTCGGTGTCAGCGAGCGCTCGGACGAGGTGTTGCGTTCGGCACAGGATCATCGGCAGCAGAAGGAGGCGGACATTCTTGCACGGGACAACCTGCTCAGAAAAATCAGCGAGAGAAGGCCGTCGGAGAGGGCGCGAGATAGCGATGTCGCGGAGACCGCAAGCGTGATGCCGCGCGGACGGAATTTCCACTGACAGGCTTTCGCAGCCTCGAAACTGTTCCTTCTTAAGGACTTGCGCACAGGCTCGCCGGCATGTGATCGCTTGCCGCGGAATCGTGATCGGATTCGGATCGCGAATTTTCTTGACAGTTCCTATCTTCTTTTGCACAAAACACGATAGTAAGTGTCATGTTTGGAATGAAGACGTGCTCGTCTGCAGCTGCAACTACATAACCGACAAGGAAATCCGAGACGTTATCAACAATCTTCTCGATGAGGATTGCTGGCAGCTCATCGTGCCCGCGAAGGTCTATCACGCCATGTCCAAGCGTGGCCGCTGCTGTGGTTGCTTCCCCAACGTTGTCGATATCATTATCCAGACAACGGAAGAGTATCACGCTCGTCGCCACTCGACGGAAGCGGAAATATTTGATTTCATGTCCCGCCTCAGAGAATTCCATGAAGAAAACAGGAGAGCGGACATTGAAAGGCGACAAAAAAGTCATCGAGCGGCTTAACGAGGCCCTCTTTCTAGAGCTCGGTGCAGTCAACCAGTACTGGGTCCATTATCGCCTTCTCGAGGATTGGGGTTACACCAAGCTCGCCAAGAAGGAACGCGCCGAATCCATCGAAGAAATGCACCATGCCGACCGCCTGGTCGCGCGTATCATCTTCCTCGAAGGCCACCCCAATCTGCAGACACTCGCGCCGCTGCGCATCGGCCAGAACGTCAAGGAAGTTCTGGAAGCCGATCTTGCCGGCGAGTATGACGCCCGCACCGCTTACAAGAAGTCGCGCGACATCTGTCATGACGCCGGCGATTACGTTTCCATGAAGCTTTTCGAAGAGCTTCTGGCTGACGAAGAAGGCCATATCGACTTCCTCGAAACCCAGATCGACCTGCTCGAGAAGATCGGCGAAGCGAAATACGGCCAGCTCAACGCCGATTCGGCCAACGAGGCCGAATCCGAATAATTCGCCGTCGGCAACCCGTTTCAGCCGGCCGTCCTCTGGGCGGCCGGTTTCGTTTGGGATCTGACGAAGCCCGTCCCGGTGCGCTCAATCGTCCGGGGTGAGGCCGCAGAGGTGGCCGAATTCAGCCACCACGCGCTCGTAAACGGCGCGCTTGAAGGGAACGATAAGGCCGGGCAACGCCTGCATGGGCTTCCATTCCCAGGCGTCGAATTCCGGCTCGTGGCCGCCCGGGGGCGGATTGATGGCAATTTCGCTTTCGTCGCCCTCGAAGCGGAAGGCGAACCAGCGCTGGGTCTGGCCACGGTATTTGCCCTGCAGGCCAATGCCGATCAGCTGCGGCGGCAGGTCGTAATTGATCCAGTCCTTCGCCTCGGCAAGCAGCGTCACCGTCTTGATGCCGGTCTCCTCATAGAGCTCGCGATAGGCTGCCTCCAGCGGATCCTCACCCTTGTCGATGCCGCCTTGCGGCATCTGCCAGAGCTGCGGAGAACCGTCATATTCGCTATTGCCTTCGGAAATGCGCCGCCCGGCCCAGACAAGGCCCGCGCGGTTGAGGATCATCACGCCAACGCAAGGGCGATAGGGCAGGTCTTCGGCTTTTACGGTCGCCTGGCTCATGGTCTTCTCCGCTTTGGGATTCCCCTCAGGGATTCTTGGGGTCGTTGACGAGGGCAGCGACGCCGACGATTTCGATGCCGCGCATGGTTGCTTCCTCGCTCCATTTGGAAATCGCGTCAATGCTCTCGTCGAAAGCCGAGGCGACGCCGATCGCTTGCCCGTTGCGGCGGGCGATGCGCTCCAATTCGTCGAGCTTCTGCAGGATGGCGTTCACGTCGACCTGGCTGTCCAGCTGCAGGTCGGCAAAGGCGTAAGGAAGTTCCGTGCCCTTGGCAATCACGGCCGTCTTGGATTGCGCAGACGTGCCGTCGTCGAGAAAGAGCAGCCCGCGTTTGCCGATATCCCGCATGACAGGCTCCATGGCCTTGGGATCGGAAAGGAACCGCCCGCCCAGATAGTTCATGATGCCGGTATAGTTGGTGATCTCGCCCATCGCCCGGTGCAGGCTTTCGATGTTGCGTGCCACGGGCTTCGAGGTCAGCAGCGTATCCGGTCCCGGGTCGTTCGCCGGGTAGTCGAAGGGCTCCAGCGGCACTTGCAGCAATATTTCATGACCGCCGCGGCGGGCGTCCTGCATCCAGCGCTGCAGGCTGTTGCCGCTGGCGGCAAAGGCGAAGGTGATTTCCTCCGGCAGCTGCTGGATGGCGCGCTGCGTGCCGGTCTGGCTGAGACCAAGGCCGCTGAGGACGATGGCGATGCGGGTGCCGCGCGTGCCGGACCATGGCCGCGCATATTGGTCCATCGGGCGGCGGCCGTCGGGTCCTGTGATCGGCAGCCGGCCGAAGGGTGTCTCTTCGAGCAGGCTGTCGTTGGGGATGGCCGCCATGCGGGGGTCCTGGCCCATCTGCATGGCATCGACGATAACCGGGCCGCTGCCGTCGCGCGGGCGGGGGCTGTATTTGGTAACGACGGAGCCGTCTCCAGTCACCGTGCGTTCCACGTTGGCACCGGAATTCGGTTCCGAGCGCGGAATGCCGTTCGCCGCCTGACTGTCCGACGTTGGCGGTTGCTGGATTGTGTCCGTCGGCGGGGCGGCGGCCGACCTGTCCTGCGATGCCGGAGGTTTCGCCGGCTCCAGACCATCATCGTGAAATGCCGTGTAGAGGGAAAAGCCGCCGATCGCGATGAGGCAGAAGCTCGCGGCAATCTGTCCGATCCGCAATATGCCGGGGCGCTTGCGCGCCGCCTTGCGGCCGCGGCCTAGAGGTGCATGCAGGTCCGTTCCCAATTCCTTGCCCGCTCCAAAACCGGGAAACAGCGGAAAGCCTCAAGGCCGGGCCGTGCCCGGCCTTGAGGAGGATGAATTACTTGGCAACGACGGCCTTTTCCGGGTCCGGCGGGAAGGACGGATCGGTCTTCTTGCCCCGCAGCAGGTCGAGCGCATAGTTCAGCTGCACGTCGTCCTTCGGATCCGGCGGTACGTAGGCAACGGAGCCCGAACCTTCGTCGGTCTCGTTCTGGCCCTTGATATGGCCGCGCAGGGCGGATTCACCCTCCGTCACCATCTTGCCCTGGAGATCGGCCGGAAGGGGCTCTTCCACCTTGATGTCGGGCGTGATGCCGGTGCCCTGGATCGAGCGGCCCGACGGCGTGTAGTAGAGCGCCGTCGTCAGGCGCAGCGCGCCGTTCTCGCCAAGCGGGATGATCGTCTGGACGGAACCCTTGCCGAAGGAGCGCGTGCCGAGAACCGTGGCGCGGCGCAGATCCTGCAAGGCGCCGGCAACGATTTCCGATGCGGAAGCCGAACCGCCGTTGATGAGAACGATCAGCGGCTTGCCATCCGTCAGGTCGCCGGGACCGGCATTGAAGCGGCGGGTCTCATCCGGATTGCGGCCGCGGGTGGAAACCACCTCGCCGCGCTGCAGGAAGGCGTCGGAGACGTTGATCGCCTGATCGAGCAAACCGCCGGGGTTGAGGCGCAGGTCAAGGACAAAACCCTTGAGCTTGTCGGCCGGAACGGCCGCCTTGATCTTGGTGATTGCCTTTTCGAGATCCGGGTAGGTCTTCTCGGTGAAGGAGATGACGCGCAGGTAGCCGACATCATCCTCGACGCGCGACTTGACGGCCTGGACGGCAACGACGTCACGCACGATCGTCAGTTCGATCGGCTTGTCGGCGCCCTTGCGGATGAGCGTCAGCTTGATCGGCGTGTTGACCGCGCCGCGCATCTTCTCGACAGCGTCTTCGAGCTTCAGGCCGCGGACGGACTGGCCGTCGATTTCCGAAATATAGTCGCCGGCCAGAACGCCGGCCTTGGCAGCAGGCGTATCGTCGATCGGGGTGATGACCTTGACGAGCTCGTCTTCCATGGTGACTTCGATACCGAGGCCGCCGAACTCACCCTTGGTCTGGGTGCGCATGTCCTCGGCGTCCTTCGCATTCATGTAGCTGGAATGCGGGTCGAGCGAAGACAGCATGCCGTTGATGGCGCTTTCGATCAGTTTGTCCTCAGCCGGCGGCGTTACGTATTGCGCACGCACACGTTCGAAGACGTCACCAAATACCGACAGCTCCTTATAGGTCGATGCACCCGCCGCCTCCGCAGGCACGCCTGCAGAGTAAATGACGCTCATCGCGGTCGCGCCCATCAGTGCGCCGACCAGAACAAGAGAAGCCCTACGAATCATTGCGTGCCTTTCCAGTGTCTTTGGCGGTCCACCACGGTCGGGAATCGACCGGTTTACCGTCCTTTCGAAACTCAATGTAAAGCGTTGGCCGATCTGTTTCCAGCGCCAATGCGGTTGCGCTTGCCACTCTTTTCGCACCCATCACGGCCAGGGGTTCGCCGGAGAAAACAAATTTTCCCTGACGGGTGCTGATCGTATCCATGCCTGAGAGAACCAGGTGATATCCGTCGCCAGCGTCGAGGATGATCATCTGGCCATAGCTGCGGAAAGCGCCGGCAAAAACCACCAGCCCATCAGCAGGGGCCGTAACCACCGTTTCCGGATTGGTCGCAACCGTCATTCCCATGGCCTCGTGTCCGGTGCCGTCGGCATCTCCGAACTGGCGCAGGATATCGCCCGCCACAGGCAGCTCCAGTTTTGCCTTCAATTCTCCGAAGGGATATGCGGGCGCAATGCGGTTTTTATCGGGCACACCGCTGTCGGCCAGGGCCTTGGCCTGGGCGCGCTGTTCATCGGTCAGGAGCTTGCGATTTTCCTCCGCCTGACGGGCAGCGGCAGCCGCATCGCGCACGGAGGCGATCTCCGTCTCCATCGAGGCGACAAGGCTTTCGAGCGTCGTGGCCTTGCTCGCCAGTTCCTGCGAACGCTGCTTTTCGGCCTCCAGTTCGGCGGCGCTGGAGCGGCTGAGCTTGTCGTTCTCGGCCAGCAGCAGATCCATGCGCTTTTCCTCCTCCAGGCTATTGGCCATGGTGGTGGTCAGGTCTTGCTTCTCCTTGGCGCTTGCCGTCTGCAGCGCCGAGAGATCGGCAAGATCGGCCGCGAGCTTTTCGGTCTCCTTGCGGATGCCGGGCACGACGGCGCCGAGCAGAATGGCGCTGCGGACGGAAGCCAGCGCATCGTCAGGCGTCACGAGAAGGGCGGGCGGCGGATTGCGGCCCATGCGCTGGAGGGCCGCAAGGACTTCGGCAAGAAGGCCGCGCCGCTCATGCAGCGAGCGGCGGATTCCGTCTTCCTTGACGCCCAGTTCGGCAAGCTTCTTCTCGCTGTCGAGAATCCGGCCTTCAAGGGATTTGCGCCGCGCGGCGGAATCGATCAGCGCCTGACGGATGCTTGCCGTGCTCTTTTCCAGATTGGCGATACTGTTCTGAAGCTCGTTCACCTTGTCGGAGGACAGGCTGATCGTCTTTGATAGCTTGTCGAGTTCAGCCCTCGTCTCGTCGCGTTTTCGGGCAAGTTCGGCGGCAGGATCGGGCGGCGGCTGTTCGACGGTTGTCGCCGGCGCGGCCGGTTCGGCCGCGGCTGGCGGAGCATCCTGCGCCCGCGCGGCGAAAGGGTTTCCCGAAATGGCGATGACGGCCGCACCGAGCCCTGCGGCAACGGCCGGCAGAAACAGGCGGGATCGCTTGGTGGCAGCTCTCGTCATGCGTGTCGGGGTTTACTCGTTCAAATCGCCCGGAACCTAAGCTGATTTGGGGCTGTTGACCAGAAAGTTTGAAGGAGAAGAGGCCGCGAGGCAAAACACGGCTGCGTGACCATTTCCGGCTGTATCAGACACGATGGTAGGGGTGGCCGGACAGGATGGTCACGGCGCGATAGAGCTGCTCGGCAATGAGGGTCCGGACGATCTGGTGCGGCCATGTCATCTTGCCGAGGCAGAGCGTCATATCGGCACGGTCGTAAAGGGAAGGATCGAGGCCGTCGGCACCGCCGATGGCGATCGTCAGGTCACGCTTGCCCTGATCGCGATAGGTACCGAGCAGGTTGGCAAAGGCCTCGCTGTCCAGCGCCTTGCCGCGTTCGTCCAGAAGAATGAGGATGCTGCCGTCGGCAAGCGATTTCGAGAGCATGGCGGCTTCCTCGCGCTTGCGGGTCTCCGCATTGGCGGCGCGGCTTTCGGCCACTTCGGCAATACGGGAAAGTTCTAGGCCGACCGCAGGACCGGCCTTCGCAAAACGGTCGAAATAACGGGCCGCAAGATCCTTTTCGGGGCCGGACTTCAGCCGTCCCACCGCAAAAAGACCAATCCGCATTCATCCGCTCCTGCTATGCCGCGCTTTGGAAGCGCAATGTGGACGTACCGGCCAATCGACGAGGATCGGCCCGGTCAGTTACCACGTCTCAGGCGCCGGGCGAATGCCGGGCTGCCTGTCAGTGCAGCGTTTCCTCGTCCATATCCGGAGCCGCCCACATCTTTTCGATGTTGTAGAATTCGCGGATTTCGGGACGGAACACATGCACAATGATGTCACCGGTGTCGATCAGGATCCAGTCGCCGCCCTCCTGACCTTCGACACGGGCCGTACCGAAGCCCTCGTCCTTGAGATCAGTGAGCAGGTGATCGGCGATCGCCATGACATGCCTGTTCGAGCGGCCGGAGACGACAACCATGTAGTCTCCCAGCGCCGATTTTCCGGCAATGTTGATGGTGACGATATCTTCAGCTTTGGAATCCTCGAGGCTAGCGAGGACGGCTTCCAGAGCACGGGCAGCGGCATCGGCGCCACGTTCCGCACCCTTCGGGACAACGGCGAGCGTTTTTCCCTTGGCGTGTACTGTTGTCAGTGCTTTCCCTTTCCTGGAATGACAAACCATGCACAACACAGATCCGGCACAACCGGATCACGGTTAAGATAGGCATCAAACCATTAACGTTTCAAGACGCGGCGCAGCGCGCGGGCGGCCGAAAGTGGCATTTGGCGTCACGAAATCGAGATTTCGACCCTGGGTCGATCGGAAGGTGCTGTGTACAGCGTCTGCGGTCGGGCGTAAAGTGCCGGCGATTCCCGCAAATTTCGACTGATATGACCAAAACAACTGAAAATCCGCTCACGCCCGTCCTGCGAATCACCTTCCCCGATGACGACCGCCTCGGCCACGGCAAGATGGAGCTGCTCGAGCATATCCGCGAGACAGGTTCGATCTCGGCCGCCGGCCGCGCGATGGACATGTCCTATCGCCGGGCCTGGATGCTGGTTGCCGAAATGAACCGCATGTTCAAGGCGCAGGTGGTGGAATCCCAGCGCGGCGGCCAGAAGGGCGGCGGGGCGGCATTGACGCCCTTCGGCGAGGAACTGCTGGCGCGCTTTCGCGATATGGAAAAGACGGTACGCGCCAGCCTTGCCGACGATCTCGCCTGGCTGGAAGACAACCGTAACCTGCAGCCGGGCGACCGGCGCTGATCAGGCTTCCAGCGCCACCGTCTTGATAATGGCGAAGGCAGGCATGCCCGGGCATAATCCCAGGCGCTCGCAGGACAGCGCCGTGATGCGCGACAGCACGGCGTCGCCGGCGCAGTCGAGGCGGATCTCGACGGTCCCATCCGCCGCCGGCGAAACCTGCAGGATGGTTCCTTCCAGAATGTTGAGAGCGCTCAACCCTTCCGGCTTGCGTGTCGCCAGCATCACGTCTCTGGCCGGAATGCGGATGCGCACGGGCCTGCCTACGGCCGGGGCGGCGCCTGGAACATAGAGCCTTCCCGCCTTCAGCAGCACCGTCGAAATGCGATTGGCCGGATCGATGCTTTCGGCCGTGCCTTCCAGCACGGCGCCGGCTTCCTTCCGGTCCTCCGGCAGCAGGGACGAGCGGCTGAGGATTTCCGTTGCAGGGCCTGCGGCTTCCACTTTGCCGCCGCGCATGACCACGACCTGGTTTGCCAGGCGCGCGACCTCGGCGATCGAATGGCTGACATAGACGATCGGAATATCCATCTCGTCCCGCAGGCGTTCGAGATAGGGCAGAATCTCCGCCTTGCGGGCTTCGTCCAGCGCGGCAAGCGGCTCGTCCATCAGCAGCAGGCGCGGCGAAGACAAGAGCGCGCGACCGATGGCGACACGTTGCTTCTCGCCCCCCGACAGTTTTGAAGGGCTGCGGGCCAGCAACTGGCCGATATCCAGCAGATCGACGACGGTGCTGAAATTTTCCGCGCGCGCCGATTTCGGCGCGAACCAGCGGCCGTAGGAGAGATTGGCCCGCACGCTCAGGTGCGGAAAGAGCCGCGCCTCCTGGAAGACGTAGCCGAAACGCCGGCGGTAGCGCGGAACGAAGATGCCTTTTGCCGTGTCCGTCAGCGGTTCGCCATCCAGCAGGACGCGGCCTTCGGTCGGGCGGGTGAGGCCGGCAATGATGCGGATGACGGAGGTCTTGCCGGAGCCGGAACGGCCGAAAAGCGCCGTCACGCCGCGCTCGGAGGTGAAGGCGGCATCGAGGCCGAAGGCGCCGAGGCGGTGTCGTGCTTCGACAATGAGGGTCATTCCGGATCGATCCTCCGACCGGCAAGATAGGCGAGAAATTCGGAAGCAAGCAAGGCGAGCATGGAAATCACGATGGACACGAGGGTAAGCCGCATGGCGCCGGTGTCGCCGCCCGGCACCTGGGTGAAGGTGTAGATGGCGGCCGACAGCGTCTGCGTTTCGCCGGGAATGTTGGAGACGAAGGTGATGGTGGCGCCAAATTCACCCATCGCTTTGGCAAAACACAGGATCATGCCGGCGATGATGCCGGGGATGGTAAGCGGCAGCGTGACCGTCAGAAAGACCCATAGCGGGCTTGCGCCCAGCGTGCCGGCCGCCTCTTCCAGCTTGCGGTCAACGGATTCGATGGAGAGGCGAATGCTGCGCACCATCAGCGGAAAGCCCATGACGGCGCAGGCAAGTGCCGCACCGGTCCAGCGGAAGGAGAGCACGATGCCGAGATATTGATCGAGCAGGCTGCCGATCGGGCCGCGGCGGCCGAAAAGGATGAGAAGGATGAAACCGGTGACGACCGGGGGCAAGATCAGCGGCAGGTGGATGATGCCGTTCAGGACGGACTTGCCCCAGAAGCGCCCGCGGGCAAGCAGCAGGGCGACGAGGATACCGAGCGGCAGGCTTGCCGTCATGGCGACGAAGGAAACACGCAGGCTCAGCAGGATCGCCGTCCACTCTTCATCGCTCAAGCCGAACATATGCAAGCGTCTTCTTTTCAAAAATCAAAATGGTGAAGGCCCGCCGAAGCGAGCCTTCACGCTAAGCTGTCAGCGCCGATTGCGCAATTATTTCAGGATGGTGAAGCCCTGTGCCGTGAAGAAGGGGGCAGCCTTGTCCGATTTCAGAAAATCGAGATAGGCGGCGGCATCCGGGTTCTTGCTCTCGGCGAGAAGCGCGATCGGATAGATGATCGGCGGATGGGAATCGGCCGGGAAGGTGCCGACGATCGCAACGCCCTTATCGGCGGCCGCATCCGTCTGGTAGACGATGCCGTAAGGCGCTTCGCCGCGGGAAACGAGGGCGAGCGCGGCGCGCACGCTTTCGGAATAGGCGACCTTGGGTTCGACCGACTTCCAGACGCCGAGCTTGTCGAGCGCCGTCTGCCCGTATTTGCCGGCCGGAACCGACTTCGGCTCACCCATGGCGAGCTTGCCATCGCCGACCAGCCCCGCCAGATCGAAGCCCTGCTTGATTTCTACCGGCTTCTGCTTGCCGTTTTCCGCCACGAGCACGAGGCGGTTGCCGAGAAGGTTGGAGCGCGTGTCTGCCTTGATCAGTTTCTTGTCGGCGACATAGTCCATCCAGTTGAGGTCGGCGGAAATGAAGACATCGGCAGGGGCGGCATTTTCGATCTGCTTGGCGAGCGCGCCGCTTGCCGCGTAGGAAGCGACGGCTTCCTTGCCGCTTTCCTTGGCCCAGGCGGCATTGGCCGCATCAAGGGCATCCTTCAGGCTTGCGGCGGCGAAGACCGTTACCTTTTCGGCGGCTGCGGCAGGTGCCGAAAGCGCCGCCGCGCCGAGCCAGATGGCCGAAATCGCGGCGGTTGCCAGTTTTATCCAATAGCGGCGGTTCTGCATGATTTTTCGCTCCATGTTTCGAAATATCTAAACGGATATAACGGCGTGTGCGCTTTGGCTAGAGTTATGTTTCATGAAACATAGCGGCCGCGGAGCCCCGGTTTCCCGCGCCGCATCTTCACGCATTCGTGAGGTGCATGGCTTCTGTCAAGCCTAACAGGCGGAAGGCAAAAATGTGGCACTTCCGCTTGCCAAACGGCAAGGAGTTCCAGCCAGCCAGTTCGGATCGATCAATATTTGCTGATTAAACCGGCAACGAATTCGGCCTTGATTTGCGGAGGTCTGCGCTATATGCATTGCTGCATTGCACCTGTATATATTCACCTTCTGAACAAATGTGCTAAAAGATAATCATCCGACGGCTTCTCCTCCTCCCATGGCCGTCCGATAGGATCGACAACACTCCTCCTCCCAGTTGTCGATCAAGTTTTAAGCCCGACGCACCTCCTCCCGCGTCGGGCTTTTCATTTCCCGGAAGTTTTCAGACAATCAGACCTGTTCGGCTGCCTTATGCAGCGCGCCGTCGCGAATGGCTGTCGAACTCAGGGTCGAGCGCGGGCCGTGAATGAAGGTCCAGGCCGGGGCGGGCTTCTTCCAGAGAATACGGGCATCATCTTCGTCGATGCGGGCAAAGGCAAAGGTCTTGGCCATTTTCGAGGAAAGGTAGGAGAGCGTCGAGCCCGGCCGGTCGATAACGGCGATCGGGAAAGTGCGGGCGATATCCTGCCATTTTTGCCAGCGATGGAAATTTTCCAGGCTGTCGGCGCCCATGATCCAGATGAAATGCACATGCGGATTGCGGGCTTTAACGCGGGCGAGCGTATTGGCCGTATAGCTGACGCCGAAGGCCTGTTCGAAGGCGGTCACTTTGATATGCGGATCGGCAGCGATGCTTTCGCTGCGCGCGATACGCTCGGCAAGCGGTGCCAGATGATTGCGGCTCTTCAGCGGATTGCCGGGCGTCACCATCCACCAGAGCTGGTCAAGCCCAAGACGGCGGATGGCGATTTCGGCGACCAGGGCATGTCCCTCGTGCGGCGGATTGAAGGAGCCGCCGAATAGGCCGACGATCATGCCGCGTTCACTATGCGGCATGCGGAGATAACGCCGGTCTAGCTGCTCCGTGGTCACGTCAGGGCCGCGTCTGTCCATTGCCGCGAACGCGGTATTTGAAGGAAGTGAGCTGCTCGACGCCGACGGGGCCGCGCGCATGCATCTTGCCGGTGGCGATACCGATCTCCGCACCCATGCCGAATTCGCCGCCATCGGCAAACTGGGTCGAGGCGTTGTGCAGGAGGATGGCCGAGTCGATCTCCGTGAAGAAACGCTCGACGACAGCAGGATCTTCAGCGAGCACGGCTTCCGTGTGGTTCGACGAATATTTCTGGATATGGTCGATCGCGCCGGAAATGCCGTCGACGACGGCAACGGAAATGATCGCATCCAGATATTCGGTCGACCAGTCTTCCTCGGTCGCGGGCTTCAGGCCGGGTACGACCTCAAGAACGGCTGCCGAGGCACGCACCTCGCAGCCGGCTTTAACCAGAACCTCGATCAGCGGTGCCAGATGCGTGCCCGTTGCGGCGCTATCGACCAGCAGGGTTTCGGCTGCACCGCAGACGCCGGTGCGGCGCATCTTGGCGTTGACGATGATCTTCTTCGCCATATCGAGATCGGCCGACGCATCGACATAGATATGGCAGAGGCCTTCGAGATGGGCAAAAACCGGCACCCGCGCCTCGTTCTGCACGCGGGCGACGAGGCTTTTGCCGCCGCGCGGCACGATGACGTCGATTGCACCGTCAAGGCCGCGCAGCATGGCGCCGACGGCGGCGCGGTCCGTGACGGGTACGAGCTGGATTGCATGTTCCGGCAGGCCGGCAGCCTTCAGGCCTTCGACCATGCAGGCATGGATCGCAGCCGAGGAGCGGCGCGAATCCGAGCCGCAGCGCAGGATGACCGCGTTGCCGGCCTTGAGGCAGAGCGCACCGGCGTCGGCCGTCACGTTCGGCCGGCTTTCGAAGATGACGCCGATGACGCCGAGCGGCGTGCGGGCACGCTCGATCTTCAGGCCGTTCGGACGATCCCAGGACGCAATCACTTCGCCGACAGGATCGGGAAGGGCGGCAATCGCCCGGATGCCCTCGGCCATTTCCGTGACACGCTTGTCGTTCAGCGTCAGGCGGTCGATGAAGGAGGCGAGCATGTCCGTGCCTTCTACATCTTTCAAATCCTTGGCATTTTCCGAAAGAATATGGGCCTTGTTCGCCAGGATGGCGTCGGCCATGGCGCTTAGAGCCATGTTCTTGGAATCGGTGGAAGCAAAGCCCAACGGTCGCGCGGCGGCCTTGGCCTTGCGGCCGATGTCATTCATCAGCACGTCAATGTCAGGGCTTTGCACAACCGCATCAAGCATAACTTGCGTCCTTCTTCTGCCTTTCCGATTTCGAACCGATCTGCGCCGTCATGACCATATCGTCGCGATGGACCATGGCGGCGCGGCCGGGATAACCGAGGATTGCCTCGATCTCGGCCGATTTGCGGCCGGCGATCTGGCGGGCTTCCTCCGCATCGTAGCTGACGAGGCCGCGAGCGATCTCGCGGCCCGAGGGCGCGATGATCGCGACCGTATCGCCCCGGGAAAAATTGCCGGAAATGTTGCGTACGCCAGCGGGCAACAGGCTTTTGCCGGCGCCGAGCGCCGTAACGGCACCTTCGTCGAGATGCAGCGTGCCGGCCGGCTGCAACTGCCCGGCAATCCAGGTCTTGCGGGCGGTCACGGGCGTACCCGAAGGGGCAAACCAGGAGGACCGCGCACCGTTTTCGATGGCCGAAAGCGGGCTTTCCGTCTTGCCCGATGCGATAATCATGGCGCAGCCCGCAGTCGTCGCAATCTTGCCGGCATCGATCTTGGTGCGCATGCCGCCGCGCGAAAGCTCAGAGGCCGCGCCACCGGCCATGGCCTCGATCTCGGGCGTGATTTCGGCAATGGTTTCCAGGAATTGCGCATCGGGATCGAGATGCGGCGGAGCGGTGTAGAGACCGTCGATATCGGAGAGAAGGATCAGCAGGTCGGCGCCGGTCATGGTGGCGACGCGGGCGGCCAGGCGGTCGTTGTCGCCATAGCGGATTTCGCTGGTTGCGACCGTATCGTTCTCGTTGATGATCGGCACGGCGCCGATCTTCAGAAGCTGGTTGATCGTGGCGCGGGCGTTGAGGTAACGGCGGCGCTCCTCGGTATCACCAAGCGTCAGCAGGATCTGGCCGGCAACGGTCTCGTCGCGCGAAAGGCTCTCCGACCAGGCCCGGGCCAGGGCAATCTGGCCGACGGCCGCCGCCGCCTGGCTTTCCTCCAGCTTCAGGGCGCCGGAGGGAAGGTCCAGCACCGAGCGGCCGAGCGCGATGGCACCGGAGGAGACGACGAGAATATCGGCGCCCTTCGACTTCAGCGCGGCGATATCGGCGCACATGGCATCGAGCCAGGCTTTCTTCAGGCCGGTCTTGCGGTCGACCAGCAAGGCAGAGCCGATCTTGATGACGATGCGGCGATAGCGATCCAGCGGCTTTCGGCTATTCATCACTCTCGTCCTCATCGGTGAGGATCATGTCGCGATGGCGCAGCTTCGGCGTCTTGGCCGGTTTTTCCTCGGTATTGGCTTCGACGATGATGTCGCGCAGCGCACGCAGCACGTCGGTCATTCCCTTGCCGGTCACGGCGGAAATCAGAAACGGCGTCTTGCCACAGGCCTTGGCGAGTTCCTTGGCCTTCTTCTTCAGCGTCGCATCATCAACGGTGTCGATCTGGGAGAGCGCAACGATTTCGGGCTTGTCGGCCAGATCCTTGCCATAGGCTTCGAGTTCGTGCTTGACCGTCTTATAGGCCTTGCCGACTTTCTCTTCCTGGGCCGAAACGAGATGCAACAGCACGCGCGTGCGCTCGACATGACCGAGGAAGCGGTCGCCGATGCCGACACCCTCATGCGCGCCCTCGATGAGGCCTGGAATATCGGCAAGGATGAATTCCCGCTCGTCGATGGTCGCAACCCCGAGATTCGGATGCAGGGTCGTGAACGGATAGTTGGCGATCTTCGGCCGGGCGCGGGTGACGGAGGCCAGGAAGGTGGACTTGCCGGCATTCGGCAGGCCGACGAGGCCGGCATCGGCGATCAGCTTCAGATGCAGCCAGATGGTCTTTTCTTCGCCCTCGAGGCCGGGATTGGCCCAGTCCGGCGCCTGATTGACCGAAGACTTGAAATGCGCGTTGCCGAAGCCGCCATTGCCGCCGCGGGCGAGGCAGAAGCGCTGGCCTTCCTCGGTCAGGTCGCAGATCAGGGTCTCCTTGTCCTCCTCGAAGATCTGCGTACCGACCGGAACCTTGAGGGTCACATCATCGCCGTTGGCGCCGGTGCGGTTCTTGCCCATGCCGTGCATGCCGATCTTGGCCTTGAAATGCTGCTGGTAGCGAAAATCGATCAGCGTATTGAGGCCGTTGACGGCCTCCACCCAGACGTCGCCGCCGCGTCCGCCGTCGCCGCCATCCGGGCCGCCGAACTCGATGAATTTCTCGCGGCGGAAGGAAACGCTGCCTGCGCCGCCATCACCCGACCGGATATAGACCTTTGCTTCATCGAGAAATTTCATTTTACTTCCAGTACTCAGTGCGTTTGGGCGACCCCTCTTGGCCCATTCGATATAGGCGGTTCAGGCGGAGGTCAAAGAATATCGTGATTTTTGCGAGCTATAACATACAGTACGGCTTCGGTCTCGACGGCAGATACGATCTGGAGCGTATCGCCAAGGGTCTCGAAGGTGCCGATGTCATCGCCCTGCAAGAGGTGACGAGAGGCTTTGCCCGCAACGGTCATGCCGATATGCCCGGCGCTATCGGGGCTTTGTTTCCCGACCATTTCTGGGTCTATGGACCGGCCTGCGATATTCATGTCGAGGCGGCGCCGGGCCAGATTTCGTTGCCGCGCGGCACTCGCTTCCAGTTTGGCAACATGGTTTTGTCGCGCTGGCCCATCCTGTCGGTGCGAACGCTGCTTCTGCCGCGCAGCCGCACGGTGGACAAGATCAATCTGCAGCGCGGCGCAACGGAAACCGTCATTGCGCTGCCCGATGGCGCTGTCCGCGTCTATTCCATCCATCTCGACCATGTCTCCGGAGACGAGCGCATCGCGCAGCTCCGCTATCTCAACGACCGCATCAATGCCTTCGTTCACGAAGGCGCGTCGCTCACCGGTGGCGCCGAATTCGGGCTTGCCGAGCTGCCGCTGCCGGCAGATTATGTCGTTATGGGCGATTTCAACATGGAGCCGGAATCGCCGGAATACTGCGCCTTTGCCGGATCCGCCGACCGGTTTTACGGCCGCACGGCGCGCATCGGCACGCCTGTCGACGCCTTTGCGGCGCTCGGAGCCTATGGGCCCGAAAGCTACAGCTGGATGGATCCGGACGATCGCGGCAGGCGCATGCATCTCGATTACTGTTTCGTCAGTTGCGGCCTCAAGGACCGGTTGAAATCCGCTTTCATCGATACGGATTGCCAAGGCTCCGATCATTTTCCTCTTCGGGTCGAGATCGGCGATTGAAAGGACGCCGCCGTCGGGCGGCGTCCTTCGATGTCATGCCACTTTTCTCTGCTGCAACGCGCCCGGCTGCAGCACGGTTTCGATATGGGCGACCATCGTGTTGCGGGCGAAAGAATAGATTTCACTGCAGCCGGTCATCCGGAAACCGAGCTTTTCCTGCAGCCGGAGTGATGCAGGATTGTCGGCAAAGACGCCCGAATGAACCGGGACGTCGGGCATGCGCCGCGAGAAACGCTCCAGCGCGGCTTCCGCCGCCTCGCTCATATAGCCGCGCCGCCAGTAGTAGCGGTTCAGCCAGTAACCGAGGTGCCAGCGTCCGTGACGAAGTTCGATCGACACGTTGCCGATATGGACATCGTCGCTGCCCGTTATCGCCAGGCTCCAGTCCGGCAGGGCGCCCGACGTGACCGGGATCAGCCAATCCAGCGCATCCTGCCGGTCGTAGGGCGCAGGAACGCGGGCCAGCATGCGGGTGACTGCGAAATCGGAAAGCGATTCCGCGATCGCCGGAGCGTCGCTCAGCCTGTGCGGACGCAGCGTCAGCCTTGCCGTCGTGATGACCGGCGCGGGGCCGGGCATCATGGGCTTGGTCCTGGGTCTCTGCAGGGTAACGGCACTCATGAGATTGCCCCCCAGCTTCTCAGCGACATCCAGGTCTTGCGGTCGAGCCGGTACCATTCGACCGGCACGTTGCTGCCGAGCGCGAGCGAGGCGGCAAGGCCGGAGCCCTGGAACTGGAAGCCGCACTTCTGGATGACGCGGCGCGAGGCGACGTTCATGACCCGGCAACGCGCGTCGATCTGCTCGACCTGCTGCCTTGTCCTGAACACCATGTCGACGAGCGCATGGCAGGCCTCGGTCATATAACCCTGGTTCCAGTAGGGTTCGCCCAGCCAGTAGCCGATCTCGACGGTCTTCTCGTCGGTGTGCGGCTCTACGCCGCAGCAACCCATGAAGGCACCGTTCTCCGCCTTGGTGATGGCATAGACGCACTTACCAATCTCGCCATTTCGCGTACGCCAAACAAAGTCGGCGGCATCATTGGCGGTATAGGGGTGCGGCATACGCGATACCATGGTGGCGACTTTGGCGTTGTTGGCGAGATGGGCAAGGGCGTCAATGTCTTCCTCGTGGGGCGCGCGCATGACGAGCCGTTCCGATAACAAGACAGGGCAATCGGTCCTTAACCGCTCCGGCCTCAGCCGTTCCATGGAAGACCGCTGGTCTTCCCGGGATGACCGTGATTGGTCAACCCTTATCAATTCGCCTTGCATGTTCAGTCCTCCTGTTTGGACAAAGAAAAAGGGGAGATGGCGCCCCATCTCCCCTGTTTTCTGGACTGAACCTGGTACGGTCAGCCGGGTCGATGAGACGCCGGCTGTTTTTGAGCGCTACCGGCTTATTCCGCTGCTTCCGCTTTCGGCATTACAGACACGTACACGCGACCATTGGCCTTCGTTCGGTAGTCCACATTGCCAGCCGTAAGCGCAAAAAGAGTGTGATCCTTGCCGAGGCCGACATTGGCGCCCGGATGCCACTGGGTTCCGCGCTGGCGAACGATGATGTTGCCAGCCACGACGTTCTCGCCGCCGAACTTCTTCACGCCGAGGCGCTTGGATTCGGAATCGCGACCGTTGCGCGAGGAACCGCCAGCTTTTTTATGTGCCATTGGAGTTCTCCTTTAAACCTGAAACCCGTTGATCTTACTTGGCAGCCACGATGTCCGTGATGCGGACAACCGTGTGATGCTGGCGATGGCCGCGCGAACGCTTCGAGTTCTGACGACGACGCTTCTTGAAGGCGATGACCTTCTTGCCGCGGGTCTGGTCGACGACTTCCGCCTTGACGGAGGCGCCGGCTACGAAGGGCGCACCGATCGCCGCGTCGGCGCCTTCGCCGATCACGAGGACTTCGGTGAATTCAATGGAGTCGCCAGCGGAGGCTTCAAGCTTCTCGATGGTCAGCACGTCGTTGGCCGCCACGCGATACTGCTTACCGCCGGTCTTGATGACTGCGAACATTATTTTATCCTTTCATGTTCGATCCAGCTCTCCCCGCAAAGTGCGGGTGGCTGTCTTTTTATCAGTCGAAGTTAAGCAGGGATTTCAGGGAACTGGCCCGGAACTCTGGTCTGCCGGTGAAACCCCGCGCGAGCGCGAGGCGGGCAAGGGGCGGACTACTCCACTCCTATTGCTGAGGCGGGATACGCGAGTGACAGAAAAGTGTCAAGGCAAAAGGATGGAAAAGCTTGAGATTTCGGCTTGCCAGTCTGTCATTTGCTCGTTATGAGAACGCCCGCGCCGAACAAGCGCCGACCAAGACCGCGGAGAGGTGGCAGAGTGGTCGAATGCACCGCACTCGAAATGCGGCATACCTGCAAGGGTATCGTGGGTTCAAATCCCACCCTCTCCGCCATTTTCTCAATTGTCCGACCCGGAGACATAGGTAACAGTTTGTTCCTAAGACATCGGTGACAACCTGTTCGGCACGAGGTTCTGACCCATGTTTCCGGCGCAAAACGTCACCTATCTCTCAGGTCGGGTGTGATCACCCGCCAAGTCTGCTGAGAATAACGTACCTGACGCTTCTGTTGCCGTAGCGGAGATCGCAATCGTGGAGCGGCTTGCCCTTTGCCTACGCCATTGAACGGTGCCATCGCCGGCGACAGAATCGTCGCGCATCTACTAGGCGCGTGGCACGGGTTCGGCCGCCATATCCATGCCGCCGGCAACCGATTGCGGAAGAAGGCGCCAGGAGAAAGTCAGGGTCCGAAAGGTTCATCTGTCTTCTGCCTGCACAGGATGCATAGGCAGTTTTTCAGCGCTCTATAGGAATTGTCGGATTCAATAGCTGTCATCTCACTTTCTGACATTTCTCACACGACGTATAAAAAACCTATGCATCCTATGCAGAGAGCCATTTGAAAGTCCCTCATCAGGGCGGGAACAGTGGTTGGCTGCCACGATGGATATCCGGTTCGGCGAGAGCAGCCGCGATTAAGGGCCGGCGGACGTTACCGTCCTTTTAACTATAGTTGCCGAAAACTACTCTCTCCGATGCAATTTATCCTGCAAAGCTACAGTCGGCAGTAACGACTCCTAAAGTCCCGGCTGGCACCTTTATTCGCATTGATATTGCGTGAGCCTTTTGACCGCTGGGGTTTTACAATGAGTCGTAATCGGGATGATTGGGTCAGCCAGCGGGCATATGCCATCTGGGAAGAGGAAGGAAGGCCGCATGGCCGGGGCGAGAGCCACTGGGCGCAGGCACTGAGGGAATTCGAGCAGCTCGAAGCCACCAAGGCTTCCGCAGACGGAAGCGACCTTATCGAGAAGCTGAAGGCTGCCGGCCGGCTGATGCGGGCTTATGACGAGGCCGAAACACAGGACATCAGGCGCGGCCGGCGCAAAGCCGCGAGCCGTTAGGACGGCAACGCGAGCCTTGCGAGTTATGGTCAGGCCGCCGCCCGTCGGGTCGGCGGCTTTTGCGCCTTCAGGCCAGTCTGTCCGCAAGCGTGATGTGGACGTTCTTCAATTCCGAATATTCGTCGAAGCCGTGGCGGCCGAGTTCGCGGCCGATGCCGCTCTGCTTGTAACCGCCGATCGGCATTTGCGGCGTGCCGTCGCCCATGCCGTTGATCCAGGTACGGCCGGCCTTGATGCGGCGGATCGCCTGCAAGGCGGTCGAAAGATTGTTCGACCAGACACAGGCTGAAAGGCCGAAAGGCGTATCGTTGGCAAGCCGGATTGCCTCCTCCGGATCCTTGAAGCGGAAAGTGGAGAGAACCGGGCCGAAGATTTCCTCGCGGGCGATCGACATATCCGGCCTGACGCCGGTAAAAATCGTGGGTGCAAAGAAGGCGCCGCCTTCGCCGAGAACCGTGCCGCCGGTATAGACCTCGGCGCCATCGGCTTTGCCTTCGGCCACATAGCCGGCGACCTTTTCCAGATGGGCCTTGTGGATCAGCGAGCCGACGATGCTGGAATTGTCGAGCGGATCCCCGGTGACGATCTTTGCCGCCAGCGCCGCCACCTTCTCCAGAAGCCTGTCGGCGACGGAGTCGTGGACGATCAGGCGGCTTCCGGCAATGCAGGCCTGGCCGGAGCAATGGAAGGCGCCGCCGGAGATCTTTGCCGCGGCTGCGTCGAGATCGGCATCGGCGAAGACCACCTGCGGGCCTTTGCCGCCGAGTTCGAGGCCGACCCTTTTGATGTTCTCGCCGGCAATCGCGCCGATGATGCGGCCGACGCGCTGCGAGCCGGTGAACGTCACCATATCGACATCGGGATGTTGTGCGAAAATCTGGCCGACATCGGCACCGTAGCCGGTCACGACATTCAGCACGCCATCCGGCAGGCCGGCCTCGCGGGCAAGTTCGGCAAGCCGGACGGTCGAGCCCGAGGTGAATTCGCTGGGCTTGATGACGACGGTGCAGCCGGCGCCGATCGCCCAGGGGATGCGCTCGGAACCGATCAGAAGCGGAAAATTCCAGGGCGTGATGATGCCGACGACGCCGGCCGGTTCGCGCAATACGAGGCCGAGCGTATTGGCGCCCATGTCGTTGTGCGTTTCGCCTTCCAGCCCCTGTGCGTGACCGGCGGCATAGTGCCAGAGCGTTGCGGAAAATCCCATTTCGCCGCGCGCCTGGCTGATTGCCTTGCCGACCTCCAGTGCCTCGATCGTGGCAAGCTCTTCCAGATTGGCTTCGATGAGATCGCCGACGCGGCGCATGATGCGGGCGCGTTCGCCGCCGGTCATTTTCGGCCAGGGGCCGTTGTCGAAGGCGTTGCGCGCAGCGGCGATCGCAGCCTCGGCATCGGCGCGCGAACCCTTCGGAATCGTGCCGACGATATGGTCGGGATGGGCGGGGCTTTCGCGGGCGATCGTCTCTCCCGACCGGGCGGCGACACTCTTGCCGCCGATCAGCATGGAATAGCGGCGATCCTGCAGAAGACGCGGATCGTCAAGGCGCGGCGCGATGAAACGATACTGGACGGTCATGACATTGTCCTTGCGGCTGCTGGTTTGGCTATTGGCGGGCGGCCCAGCTCAGGCCGCGCCGGAGAATGAGGGGCATGTAGGGATGGCTGAATTCGGCGGCGACATGGCCGAGGGCCGAATAGAAAATACGGCCCTCGCCGAAATGCCGCTTGAAGACGACCGGCATCGCCACATTACGCGCGGCAGGATCGTACTGGCCGGTGAAAGTGGTCGTGGCGAGGATTTCGACCGAAGGATCGTAGTGCAGGTAATATTGTTCCGAGCGGTAGTCGAAATCCGGAATGCCTTCCATCAGCGGATCGTCCTGCCGGGTGATCGCCACGCGGAAGTCGATGATATTGCCGGGATGGGCGACCCAGGTGACGCCGGAGACGTAGCGGAAGGGAGCGCTTTCCTTGAAGGAGGTCGCAAGGCAGCCATGATGGCCGCCAAGGCCCAGGCCGCCGCGCACGGCACCGACGAGGGCATCGGCATGCGGCTTTTCCAGTTTCTCGCCGGTGATGACAGGCACCAGGAGATCGGCCCTGGCAAGTTGCGGGGAGGCGAAAATGCCGAGATCGTTCGTGATCTCAACTGCAAAACCGTCCTCACGCAGCAACTCGCCGACGATATTGGCGCAGGGTTCCGGCTCGTGGCCCGGCCAGCCGCCCCAAACGATGATCGCCTTCTTCATATTTCCTCCTCTAGGCCTGGTGCAGCAGGCCCTCGACGGTAACACTATGGCGCAGCGGCGCTCCCGCCAGATAGCGCTCGATCTCTTCGACCACGAGGCGGCCAAGGCGATGACGCTCGCTGCCGATGGCGCCGGCAATATGCGGCGTCATCAGCACATTCTCCAACGTATAAAGCGGCGAAGCGGCCGGCGGCGTTTCGGGCTCCGTCACGTCGAGAATTGCCCAAAGCCGGCCGCTGACAAGCTCGGCTTCCAGGGCCGCGCCATCGACAATGCCGCCGCGGGCCGTATTGATCAGCGTCGCACCGTCCGGCATGCGGGCGAGCATTCCGGCATCGATCATGCCGCGGGTGGAGGCAAGCAACGGCGCATGGATGGAAACCGTGTCGCAGCTCTCCATCAGCTCCTCGAGCGAAACGAGCGTTGCTCCGATCCTTCGAGCCTCGCCCACATCCATCAGCGGGTCGTGCAGCAGGATGTCGACGTTGAAGGGGCGCAAAAGCTCGATGACGCGCCGGCCGATGCGCGAAGCGCCGACGATGCCGACGCGCTTTGCCCAATTGCCGGCTTTGCCGTCATAGTGCTGGGAAACATTGACGAAGCTGCGCTGGCGCGAATAATCCCGGCCAAAGCGGAAGACCTGCTTGTTGGCAAAGAGGATGGCGGCAAGCGTGAATTCGGCGACCGGAATGGCATTGGCATCGGCGGCGTTGGTCACGAGGATACCCCGTCTAAAAACCTCCGGCGCGATGAAATGCTTCACCGAACCGGCCGCATGGGCAATCAGCCGCAGCGCCGGTGCGGCGTCCAGGACTGCCGCGTCGATCATCGGGCAGCCCCAGCCGGTGACGAGGATCTCTACTTCGGAAAGAGCCCGTTTGGCTTCAGCCGTGGTGAAATCGCGGATGGGCAGATCGGTGACAATACGGCAGGAGGGGCTCAGCCGGCCGGCATCAGAAGCGTCGAAGAGCTTGTCCACGCCAAAGGGGCCGAAGGCGAAAGCAAGTGCCGGGCGGGCTTTCTGCGCGATCAAAGCATCCTGAAGCAATTGCATTCTCCCTTGCGCCGAGAAGAACTCCGCGCAGTCCCGGAGCGGCCTGGCCGCATGGACATTCAGATCGCATGGATGCGCAAGTTACGCAAGTTAATTACGCATATTTCTCAAATTTGCGCAATTTGCGTAACGGTCTCGCCGCGCTGCAGGCTGACGCCGCATTCGATCTGCAGGGGCGTGGCGCCTTGATCCGCCAGACGCCGTTGCACGAGGCCGATCGCCTGCCGGGCCATTTCCGCACAATCGACACGCATCGTCGTCAGCCGCGGATGCATGAGCGCGGCATAGGGAAGGTCGTCGAAGCCGATGACGGAGACCTTCTCCGGCACGACGATGCCGGCTGCTTCCAGGGCATTCATCAGGCGGAAAGCGCCCATGTCGTTGGCGCAGAAAACGCTCGTCCAGCCGGATTGACCGCGCGAGCGCCTTTCCACCTCGGCCAGCAATTCCGCATCCGTGCCGCCGGCAACGCTGATGGCCGTGCAGACAGCGTCGGGGCAGGTTTCCAGCGCCGAATAGAAACCGCGGCGGCGCTGGGTGGTCGTCCAGCGCGTATGATCGTGAATATAAAGCAAGTTCCGGTGCCCCGCCTGCAGCAGGGTGCGGCCCGCCAATTCGGCGCCGAAGAAATTGTTCGGGGCCACGCAGTCAAAACGCATGGCGGGATCGTAACCGTTTACCAGCACGGCATGGTGCCTGCCGTCGAGGAAATGCGCCGCAAGGTTTTCCGAAAGGTCGATGCCGACGAAGATCGTCATGTTCGCCTCTTCGTTTTCCTGGTCGCGCAGCATGCGCTCCGGGCCGAGGGCGGTTTCGTCCACCATGCGGATGGAGAGCGTGAAGCCGCTTTCTCTGGCGCTGCCCTTCAGGCCGGCAATGACGGCTTCGTAGAAAGGCGCGAGGCCGCCTGTGGCAAGGCTCCCGGTCACATAGGCCCGCAAGTGGCGCGCCTGCGCCGCCGGCTGGCGGCCGCGCCCGAGATAACCGGCATCCTCCGCCAGTTTGCGGATTTGCAGACGGCGCTCGTCGCTGATGCCGCGCGCATCGGAAAGTGCGCGCGAAACCGTGCTGACGGAAACGCCTGCCGCCTTCGCAATCGCGATCTGGTTCGCGTCGGGCTTACCTGACTTCTTCAATCCCTGTCCTCCTGAACCCTCCGATCATTCGAGGATTCCTGCGACAAATCCACCCTTTGCCACCGGATTTCAACGGCTCTTCGCAGCTTATCGCAACGCAAGAGGGGAGGTTTCGCGCAATCAAATTTGCACAAAGCCGAAATTTGCGCAATTGACAACGCAAATTGCGCATGCAGAATTGCGTCCCTGTGGAAAGCCGGTCTTGCTGCGCACCTGTCGCTCGCGGATTGGCGCCGTCGATTCGGGAGGAGAGGTTCCATGACAAACGACATGAAACGCGAATTCATTCAGGCGATGATCAGCCGCCGTCAGCTTCTGCAGGCCGCCGGCGCCGGTGCCGCGGCTGCGGCCATGTCGGGCCTCGGCTCGGCGGCGAGCGCACAGGAGAAGGTGGAACTGACGATCTGGGCCTGGACGCCCAATACGCAGAGCGAGATCGACCTCTTCACCAAGGCCTTTCCCAATATCAGCGTCAAGCTCGAGAATGCCGGCCAGGGGCCGGATGAATATGTGAAGCTGCGCAACGCCATCCAGGCCGGCAGCGGCCTGCCGGATGTCGGCCAGGTCGAATTCACCAATATTGCGGGCTTCCGCCAGCTGCAGGCGCTGCTCGACATGGGCCAGCACGGCGCCAACGAGGTCAAGGATAAGTTCATCGACTGGACCTGGGCTTCTGCTTCGGATGGCGATGCCGTCTACGGTATTCCGTGGGATTCCGGCCCGATGGGCATCCTCTACCGTGCCGACGTGCTTGACCAGCACAAGATCGCCGTTCCAAAGACCTGGGCGGAATTTTCGGCCAATTCCAAGGCGCTCTCGAAGGCGGCGCCCGGCACCTACCTTACCAATTTCGGCGGTACGGCCGACGGCGGCTGGGTGATTGCGCTTCTTGCACAGGCCGGCTGGAAGCCTTTCGAACTCAAGGGCACGGATCTCAAGCTGAACCTCAACGATGCGGTCGCCAAGAAATGGGCGGTCTTCTGGCAGGACCTGATCGATGCCGATGCCGTCGGCGTCAAGACGCCGGTCTGGACGACCGACTGGTTCACCGGGCTCGACGAAGGCACCTATGCCTCGTGGATGACCGGTGCCTGGGGCGCCGTCTTCATTCCGCAGTTTGCCAAGAAGAGCAACGGCCACTGGCGCGCGGCACCCCTGCCGCAGTGGGAAGAGGGCAAATACGTCTCCGCCAATCTCGGCGGCTCCACATTCGCCGTCTTCAACACGACGAAGCATCCGAAGGAAGCCACGCAGCTTGCCGTCTTCCTCGGCAGCAATCCGGACGTGGCGCGCATGTGGACGACCAAGCAGTTCCTCTTCCCGGTTCTGAAGGAGCTTGCCTCCGATCAGGAGCTGATGGGCCACAAATACGACCTCTATGGCGGCCAGGCCGTCAACGAGATCTTTGCCGAAAGCGCCAAACACGTCGATTCTTCGTTCCAGTATGCGCCGTTCCAGGATTATCTCGCCGCCCAGGTGCAGCAGGAATTCTCGGCCTCCATCGGCGGCAAGGGCTCGCTCAGCGATGCCTTCGACCGCCTGCAGGAAGGGGTCAGCGCCTATTGCGCCGATCAGGGCTACACCGTCTCCCAAGGATGAGCCGCACGGGTGCGGGATTTTCCTCCCGCATCCCTTTTTCGCATGACGCGCCATGCCGGCGCATTTCGCATCGAACTGCCGGAGACGGATAGATGGCCGGTCTGAAAAGCCGCAAGCGGCGATACCGGGTGAGCAAGGGAATTGCGCCCTATCTCTTCCTCGCGCCCTTCGCGCTGCTTTTCATCGCCTTCCTGATCGCGCCGATGGCCTATGCCTTCACGCTGGCGATCTACAAGACGACTGTGGTTGCCGGCACAAAATTCGTCGGCGCGGAGAATTTCGTGCGCGCGCTCGGCGATCCGAAGTTCTGGCAGGGCGTTGCCGTGCTGGTGAAGTTCGCGCTGATCCAGATCCCCGGCATGGTCGCCGCGGCCCTCATCATCGCGCTCATTCTCGACAGCGGCACGGTTTATGCGAAGAGCTTCTTCCGCGTCAGCTTCTTCATTCCCTATGCCGTGCCGGCGGTGATCGCGACGCTGATCTGGGGTTATCTCTACGGCCCGTCGTTCGGACCCTTTACCCAGCTCGCCACGGCCCTTGGCCTGCCGGCTCCGAATTTCCTCGGGCCGAGCACGATCCTGCCGTCGATCGCCAATATCGCGAACTGGGAATATACCGGCTACCAGATGATTATCTACTACGCCGCCCTGCAGGCCATCCCGGCCGATCTCGAAGAGGCGGCCTCCATGGACGGGGCGAACGGCTTTACCTATGCGATGCGAGTGAAACTGCCGCTGATCGCGCCGATGGTCGTCGTCACCATCATCTTCTCGATCATCGGTTCGCTGCAGCTCTTCTCCGAGCCCTACCTGCTGCGCAACCTGGCGCCGACAATGATCAACAATGCCTATACGCCGAACTACTACGCCTACACGCTCGCCTTCACCAACCAGCAGTACAATTATTCGGCTGCGGTCTCCTTCGTGCTCGGCGGCGTGACGGCGGTGATCTCCTATGCCTTCATGCTGATCGTCAACCGCGGAGGCCGCAAATGACCATCGTCGGCAAATCGAAGCGCTCTTCCGCCTTTCGCCGCAACCGCTGGACGCTGACGGCGATCCTCGCCGTGATCTGGCTCTATACGGCGCTGCCGCTGTTTTACGTGCTCGTCTCGGCGTCGAAATCGAACAACGATCTCTTCACCAGCTTCGGCCTCTGGTTTTCAGGCGATTTCCGGCTGTTCGAGAATATCGGCCAGGTCTTTTCCTACCAGGACGGCATCTTCTCGCGCTGGCTGCTCAATACCGTCTTCTACGCGACGGTTGCCGGGGTCGGCGCGGCGCTGTTTTCAACCATGGCCGGTTATGCGCTGGCAAAATATGATTTTCGCGGCAAGCGGCTGATCTTCGCAATCATCCTCGGCGCGGTCATGATCCCGCAGACGGCGCTCGTCGTGCCGCTCTTCCTGCTGATGTCGAAGGTCGGCATGGTCAATACGCCCTGGGCGGTCATCCTGCCGTCGCTCGTCTATCCGCCGGGCGTCTTCCTGATGCGGGTCTATGCCGACGACGCCATTCCGAACGAGCTGATCGATGCCGGCCGCGTCGACGGTGCCGGGGAATTCCATATCTTCTCGGCGCTGACGCTCAGGCTTCTGATGCCGGGCTTCGCAACCGTGCTGATCCTCTCCTTCGTCGCAACCTGGAACAATTACTTCCTGCCGCTGGTGGTGCTGAGTTCGGCGGAATATTTCCCGGTCACGGTCGGTCTGGCGCAATGGTATGCGACAGCCACCGTCGGCTCTGGCGGCGGGGCCGCCCTCTTCACGCTGGTGCTCGCCGGTGCGCTCATCAGCATCGTTCCCGTCATCGTCGCATTCATCGTCATGCAACGCTTCTGGCAAGGCGGCCTCGGTGCCGGCGGCGTCAAGGCGTGAGGAGACCGGCACATGGCCGTCATTGAACTTCGCAAGATCCGCAAATCCTTCGGTGCACTCGACATCATCGGCGGACTGGACCTCCATATAGAAGACGGCGAATTCGTCGTTTTCGTCGGTCCGTCGGGCAGCGGCAAGTCAACGCTGCTGCGCCTCGTCGCCGGTCTGGAGGAGGCCACCTCCGGCCAAATCCTGATCGACGGCGAGGATGTTACGGAGCTCGGCCCGGCAGACCGCAGCCTGTCCATGGTCTTCCAGTCCTATGCTCTCTATCCGCACAAGACGGTGCGCGCCAATATGGCCTTCGGGCTGGAGGTGGCGCGCACGCCCAAGGCGGAGATCGAGCGGCGCGTGCAGGCGGCGGCGGCATCGCTCAGGCTCGGACCTTACCTTGACCGAAAGCCGAAGGAGCTTTCCGGCGGCCAGCGGCAGCGTGTGGCGATCGGCCGCGCGATCGTGCGCGATCCCGTCGCCTTCCTGTTCGACGAGCCGTTGTCGAACCTCGACGCGGCGCTGCGGGCGGAAATGCGCATCGAGATCGCCAAGCTGCACCAGCGGCTGAAGGCGACGATGATCTATGTGACCCATGACCAGGTCGAGGCGATGACGCTTGCCGACAAGATCGTGGTCCTGAAGGATGGCGAAATCCAGCAGATCGGCTCGCCGATCGACCTCTACGAAAAGCCGGCGAATCTTTTTGTCGCGCAATTCCTCGGTTCGCCGAAAATGAATGTGTTTGATGCGGAGGCCGTCCCCGGCGGGCTGCGTGTGGCCGGTACGGGACGTCTCGATCTCGCCGCGCCGCCGGCCACTGCCGTCAAACTCGGTGTACGACCGGAAGACATTGCCGTTGCGGCTCCCGGTCAGGGCAATCTCGATGGCAAGGTGGATGTCGTGGAAAGGCTGGGTTCGGATACCTATGCCTATGTGGCGCTTTGCGACGGTGCGCTGGTGACCGTGCGGCTTGCAGGAAATGCCCGGCTATCGGTCGGCGAGACGATCAGCCTGCGGTTCGACAGCAGCGAACTGCATCTTTTCGACGGGGTCGGCGACGCCATCGCCTTGTAAACCAGCGCATCCTGTATGCAAGGTATTCCTAATCTTCTTCTTTTTGCAAATATGTAACCGAGATAACTTTTTACTGACGTGTAACTTGGCTAAGGTCCGTGCATCTGTGGCTTGCAAAAGGTGAGATGTATGGCAGGTGAAACCGTACTGGTCGTCGGCGGCGCTGGTTATATCGGCTCGCATACGTGTCTCGATCTGGCGAACAAGGGCTACAAGCCTGTCGTCTTCGACAATTTTTCCAACGGTCATCGCGAATTCGTCAAATGGGGGCCGGCGGAAGAGGGCGATATTCGCGATCGCGCCCGGCTCGACGAAGTGCTGGCAAAACACAAGCCGTCCGCGATCCTGCATTTTGCGGCGCTGATCGAGGTGGGCGAATCGGTGAAAGATCCGGTCGCCTTTTACGACAACAATGTCATCGGCACCCTGACGCTGCTGTCGGCGGCGCAGGCGGCGGGCATCGATGCCTTCGTCTTCTCGTCCACCTGCGCGACCTACGGCCTGCCGCAGAGCGTGCCGCTTGACGAGACGCACCGCCAGGTGCCGATCAATCCCTACGGCCGTACCAAATATATCGTCGAGCAGGCGCTTGCCGACTACGACCAGTACAAGAATTTCCGTTCGGTCGTACTGCGTTACTTCAATGCCGCCGGCGCCGATTTCGAAGGCCGTATCGGCGAGTGGCACCAGCCGGAAACGCACGCGATCCCGCTGGCGATCGACGCGGCTCTCGGCCGCCGTCAGGGCTTCAAGGTCTTCGGCAGCGATTACGAAACGCGCGACGGCACTTGTGTGCGCGATTACATCCATGTTCTCGATCTCGCCGACGCCCATGTGCGCGCCGTCCAATATCTGCTCGATGGCGGCTCATCGGTCGCGCTCAATCTCGGCACCGGCACCGGCACGACGGTGAAGGAACTGCTCGGCGCTATCGAGGATGTCTCCAGCAAGCCCTTCCCGGTCGAGTATATCGGTCGTCGCGAAGGCGATTCGCACACGCTGGTCGCCAATAACGACAGGGCACGGGACGTGCTGGGGTGGGTGCCCCAATACGACCTCTCGCAGATCATTCAGTCGGCCTGGAACTGGCATGCGAGATCGAACCACCACTGAATGCCGGCGAAAGCCCAACGTTCTCATCGTCACTGCCGATCAATGGCGTGGCGATTGCCTGTCTTCGGTGGGGCACGCCTGCGTCAGGACGCCGAATGTCGATGCCCTGGCGAAAGAAGGCACGCTCTTCCGACGGCACTATGCCGGTGCTGCGCCCTGTTCGCCGGCGCGCGCCACGCTTTATACCGGTCTCTATCAGATGAACCACCGGGTCTGCCGCAACGGCTCGCCGCTCGACCGGCGGTTCGACAATCTGGCGCTGGCGGCACGGCGGGCAGGTTACGATCCGACGCTGTTCGGCTACACGGATACGGCGCCCGATCCGCGTGATATGGATGCCAACGATCCGCATCTGACGACCTATGAGGGCGTGTTGCCGGGTTTTTCGGTTCGCCAGCTGCTGCCGGAGCATGAGAGGCAGTGGCTTTCCTGGTTGCGTTCGCGTGGCCGTGCCGATGCCGTCAGCCGCGACGTTCACATTCCCGTCGGCAGCGCGGCGGGAGAAATCTCCAATGCGGCACCCGCCTATTCGCGCGACGAGACGCAGACCGCCTTTCTGACCGGCGAGTTCGTTCGCTGGATGGGCGAGCAGGATGCGCCCTGGTTTGCTCATCTTTCCTTCCTGCGGCCGCATCCGCCCTTTTCGGTGCCGGAGCCGTTCAACCGCATGTTCAAACCGGGTGAAGGCCCGGCCTTTGCGCGCGCAGCGGATCGCGAAACGGAGCAGCAGGGCCATCCCTACCTCGCCTATGCCATGGCGCGTGCCGGCAAGAGCGGCTTCATCCACGGGGCGGAAGGGCCGCTCAGCGATTGGAATAGCGCCGATTTCGACGCCATCCGATCAATCTACTACGGCATGATCGCCGAAGTGGACGATCAGCTCGGCCGGATCTGGCGGGCGCTCAAAGATGCCGGCGAATGGGACAATACGATCGTCGTCTTCACGTCAGATCATGCTGAGATGGCAGGCGACCACTGGACGCTCGGCAAGGGCGGCTATTTCGACGGCAGCTATCATATTCCGCTCGTTATCCGCGATCCCGCCGCAGCTTTCGCCGGCCGTACGGTCGATCGTTTTACCAGCGCTGCGGATCTGTTCCCGACCCTCTGCGAGCGGCTCGGCATTGCGCCTGCCAATGGCGTCGACGGCCGTTCGCTGGCCCCCTTCCTCAATGGCGACAGGGCACAAGGCTGGAGGGACGCGGCTTTCTGGGAGTTCGACTTCCGCGACATAGCCGGGGGCGAGGCGGAGCGGCATTTCGGCCTTCGGCCGAACGAACTCAATCTTGCCGTCATACGCGACGAAAGGTTCAAATATGTGCATTTCGCTGCGCTGCCGGCGCTGCTCTTCGACCTGTCGGAGGATCCGATGGAGCTGCGCAATCTAGCCGAAGATCCGGCCTATGCCGGCGTGCGGCTTGGCTATGCCGAACGGCTGCTGTCGCTGCGGGCGCGCCACCTCGACCAGACGCTCGCCTATACCGAACTGACGGAGAGAGGGCCGGTGACGTACCGGCCCTGACCGTGGTCAGAAATTTCCGAGGAAATCCCGCTTGCCGACCGGCGCGCCCTGGTTGCGCAGGATCGCGTGCGCGGTCGTCACATGGAAATAGAAGTTCGGCAATGCGAAGAGGGCAACATATTCGATGCCGGGAACGACCGAGCCGTTGCGGCCCGGTATGGTGATTTCCCTGACGTCGCTGCCTTCGAGCGCTTCCTGCGAGAAGCTTGCGAGATAGGCCTCGGTCTTGGCCATGCGTTCGCGCAGGTCGGCAATCGTCGTCTCGTTGTCCTCGAATTTCGGCGCTTCGCTCGCCGTCAGGCGGGCGAGCGCAAACTTGGCGCTGTCGCTGGCGCGCTGGTACTGGCCGGAAAGCGGCAGCATGTCCGGGGCGAGGCGGGCATTTATCAGGATGGTCGGATCGATCTTCTTTTCCTCGGCATAGGCTTGCGCCTTGTCGAGATAGGTCTTCAGGCTGGCAATGCCGCGCTGGAACATCGGCACGGTGAGGCGATACATCGAAATGGACATTTGTCCTGTCTCCAAAATCCAAAAAGAACAGCCTGTGTGCGCAGGCTGTTCGGGGCTCCGACTAGATGGGGATCTCTACGGTTTTCACAAGAAGCGGCTGTGACAGTTGCGCGGCTATTATGGCCGGATTGCCGCAGGCTGATCACGCATAATTCACCTCTGCAGGAGGCTGCCGGCTCCGCAACGTCAGCGGAAATCGGCAAAGAGGCTTGACGCCGTTTCGATAAAATGGAATGAATATTCCGCGAAACAAATTTTACGGTTTGTTTGTTCCGTTTTGACGGAGCCGCCACGGGAGAGGCGGCGCGGAATTGAGGTCTGCGGACGGATGTCTGGGACCCCGGCGTGAGGAGGGTGCAGCCGGGCACCGCTTTGTGGAGGAAATACAAATGAAGAAATTCATCCTGGGCACTGCGATGGCGCTCGTCATGTCGACGGCCGCGCACGCAGAAACCGTCGGCGTTTCGATGGCCAAGTTCGACGACAACTTCCTGACCGTTCTGCGCAACGGCATGCAGGACTATGCCAAGACGCTCAGCGGCGTCACGTTGCAGGTCGAAGACGCGCAGAACGACGTGTCGAAGCAGCAGAGCCAGATCCAGAATTTCATCGCATCCAAGGTCGATGCGATCATCGTCAACCCTGTCGATACGGACGCGACGGCTGCCATGTCGAAGATTGCCGCCGAAGCCGGCATTCCGCTCGTCTATGTCAACCGCGAGCCCGTGAACGTCGACAGTCTTCCGGACAAGCAGGCCTTCGTCGCTTCGAACGAACAGGAATCCGGCACGCTGGAAACCAAGGAAATTTGCCGCATTCTGGGCGGCAAGGGCAAGGCCGTTGTCATGATGGGCGAGCTTTCCAACCAGGCCGCCCGCATGCGCACGCAGGACGTCCATGACGTCGTCAAGACGGACGATTGCAAGGGCATCGAGATCGTCGAAGAGCAGACGGCCAACTGGGAGCGCACGCAGGGTGCCGACCTGATGACCAACTGGCTGTCGAGCGGCCTCGAGTTCAATGCCGTCATTTCCAACAATGACGAAATGGCGATCGGCGCCATCCAGGCGCTGAAGGCGGCCGGCAAGGACATGAAGGACTACGTGATCGGCGGTGTTGACGCCACGCAGGATGCGCTTGCCGCCATGCAGGCCGGCGATCTCGACGTGACGGTCTTCCAGGATGCTGCCGGCCAGGGCAAGGGCGCGCTGGATGCGGCCCTGAAGCTCGCCAAGGGCGAGAAGGTCGAGAAGAAGGTCTACATTCCCTTCCAGCTCGTCACCCCCGACAACGTCAAGGACTTCGTCGCCAAGAACTGAGACGCGCCGAGATGAAGCGGATGCGGGCGGGAAAGCCCGCATCCCCTACCTGTCCGTATCCGGAGGAAACCAGATGGCTGTCAGCCCGACCACCATGGCCGCGGTCCGCGCAAGCGGCGCAATCCCGAATGCGGAGTATCTCCTGACCGCCGAAGGCGTGCGCAAGGAGTTTCCGGGCGTCGTGGCACTCGACGACGTGCAGTTCCGGCTGAAGCGCGGCTCCGTGCATGCGCTGATGGGCGAGAACGGCGCCGGTAAATCCACGCTGATGAAGATTCTTGCCGGCATCTATACGCCCGACAAGGGCGACGTGCGGCTGAAGGGCGTCGAAATCCGCCTGCAGTCGCCGCTCGATGCACTGGAAAACGGGATTGCCATGATCCATCAGGAGCTGAACCTGATGCCCTTCATGACGGTGGCGGAAAATATCTGGATCCGGCGCGAGCCGAAGAACCGGCTGGGTTTCGTCGATCACGGCGCCATGTATCGCCAGACCGAGGAATTGTTTTCCCGGCTCAATATCGCCATCGATCCCGATGTCGAGGTTCGGTATCTGTCGGTCGCCAACCGGCAGATGGTCGAGATCGCCAAGGCGGTGTCCTACAATTCCGACGTGCTGATCATGGACGAGCCGACTTCGGCGCTGACGGAGCGCGAGGTGGAGCACCTCTTCCGCATCATCCGCGATTTGAGAGCCCAGGGCATCGGCATCGTCTACATCACGCACAAGATGAACGAGCTCTTCGAGATCGCCGACGAGTTCTCCGTTTTCCGTGACGGCAAATATATCGGCACCCACGCCTCTAGCGACGTTACCCGCGACGACATCATCCGCATGATGGTCGGCCGCGAGATCACCCAGATGTTCCCCAAGGAGGAAGTCCCGATCGGCGAGGTGGTGCTGTCGGTCAAGAACCTCAATCTCGACGGCGTCTTCCGCGACGTGTCCTTTGATGTCAGGTCGGGCGAAATCCTCGGCGTGGCGGGTCTTGTCGGCTCCGGCCGGTCGAATGTCGCCGAGACGCTGTTCGGCGTGACGCCGGCAAGCTCGGGCACGATCGAGCTATTCGGCAAACAGGTGGAGATTACCTCGCCGACGGTGGCGATCCGCAATCACATGGCGTTCCTCACGGAAGACCGCAAGGACACGGGCTGCCTGCTCATCCTCAACGTGCTCGAAAACATGCAGGTGGCCGTGCTGCACGACAAGTTCGTCAAGGGCGGCTTCGTGCAGGAGGGTGCCATCGAGGAGACCTGCGAGGACATGGCGCGCAAGCTTCGCGTCAAGACCCCGAACCTTTACGAGCGGGTCGAAAACCTCTCCGGCGGCAACCAGCAGAAGGTGCTGATCGGCCGCTGGCTGCTCACCAATCCGAAGATCCTGATCCTCGACGAGCCGACGCGCGGCATCGATGTCGGCGCCAAGGCGGAAATCCACCGGCTGGTCACGGAGATGGCGCGCAACGGTGTCGCCGTCATCATGATCTCCTCGGAAATGCCCGAGGTTCTCGGCATGAGCGACCGCATCATGGTGATGCATGAAGGGCGCGTCACCGGTTTTCTCAATCGCGACGAAGCAACGCAGATCAAGGTGATGGAGCTCGCCGCGCAGTGATTGCGCGCGATCGCGATCGCCAAAGGGAGGTTTGACATGACTATCAAGGCAGCAGAGGGCGCAGCGCCGCTTGCAACCCGGCCGAGACGGCGGCGCGTGCCGCCCGAACTCAACATCTTCCTCGTGCTGGTCGGCATCGCGCTGGTCTATGAAATCCTCGGCTGGATCTTCATCGGCCAGAGCTTCCTGTTCAATTCGCAGCGCCTGACGATCATGATCCTGCAGGTTGCCGTCATCGGCATCATCGCCGTCGGCGTCACCCAGGTCATCATCACGGGTGGTATCGACCTCTCCTCCGGTTCGGTCGTCGGTATGACCGCCATGATCGCAGCGAGTTTCGCCCAGGCCTCCACCTGGCCGCGCGCGCTCTATCCGGGGCTCACCGACCTGCCTTTCTTCATTCCGATCGGAATCGGCCTGCTGATCGGCCTTGCAGCCGGCTATATCAATGGCCAGCTGATCGCCAAAACGAAGATCCCGCCCTTCATCGCCACGCTCGGCATGATGGTGTCGGCGCGCGGTATCTCCAAATGGTACACGAAGGGCCAGCCGGTTTCTGGCCTGACCGATCAGTTCAATTTCATCGGCACGGGTATCTGGCCTGTTATCGTCTTCCTCGTCGTGGCACTGATCTTCCACATCGCGCTGCGCTATACGCGCTACGGCAAGTTCACCTATGCGATCGGTGCCAACGTGCAGGCGGCGCGCGTCTCGGGCATCAATATCGAGGCGCATCTCATCAAGGTCTACGCCATTGCCGGTCTCCTGGCGGGCCTCGCCGGCGTCGTCACGGCAGCGCGCGCCCAGACCGCGCAGGCCGGCATGGGCGTCATGTACGAACTCGATGCGATCGCCGCCACCGTTATCGGCGGCACCTCACTGACCGGAGGCGTCGGGCGGATTACCGGAACCGTTATCGGCACCGTCATTCTCGGCGTGATGACCTCGGGTTTCACCTTCCTGCGCGTTGATGCCTATTATCAGGAAATCGTCAAAGGCGTGATCATCGTCGCGGCCGTCGTGGTCGATGTCTACAGGCAGAAGAAGCGATCGAAACACTGATCCGCAAAGAAGGGGCTTCGGCCCCTTCAGACTGCTGACAAACCCCTGGCTTCGTTCAGGGGTTTGTGATTCATTGGGACATGTTGAAGAAACCCGCTCCTGAACAGACGGCGCTCGAGATGGTGACGCTCGATCAGCTGGTTCCGAA
>NZ_JBHSOR010000005.1:0-20554 GCF_042656325.1 Rhizobium sp. GCM10022189 | reverse complement strand
AAATGGCAAAGAGTAAGTTTGAGCGCAACAAGCCGCACGTCAACATCGGCACGATCGGCCACGTTGACCACGGCAAGACGTCTCTGACGGCAGCGATCACGAAGTACTTCGGTGAGTTCAAGGCGTATGACCAGATCGACGCGGCACCGGAAGAAAAGGCGCGCGGCATCACGATTTCGACGGCCCACGTCGAGTATGAGACGGCGAACCGTCACTATGCGCACGTCGACTGCCCCGGCCACGCCGACTATGTGAAGAACATGATCACGGGTGCCGCGCAGATGGACGGCGCGATCCTGGTCTGCTCTGCCGCCGACGGCCCGATGCCGCAGACGCGCGAGCACATCCTGCTCGCCCGCCAGGTAGGCGTTCCGGCGATCGTTGTCTTCCTCAACAAGGTTGACCAGGTTGACGACGCAGAACTTCTGGAGCTCGTCGAGCTTGAAGTTCGCGAACTTCTGTCGTCCTACGACTTCCCGGGCGACGACATCCCGGTCGTCAAGGGTTCGGCGCTTGCTGCCCTTGAAGATTCTGACAAGAAGATCGGTGAAGACGCGATCCGCGAGCTGATGGCTCAGGTTGACGCCTACATCCCGACGCCCGAGCGTCCGATCGACCAGCCGTTCCTGATGCCGATCGAAGACGTGTTCTCGATCTCCGGCCGTGGTACGGTTGTGACGGGCCGCGTCGAGCGTGGCATCATCAAGGTCGGTGAAGAAGTCGAGATCGTCGGCATCCGCCCGACGTCGAAGACGACGGTTACCGGCGTTGAAATGTTCCGCAAGCTGCTCGACCAGGGTCAGGCCGGCGACAACATCGGCGCACTGGTTCGCGGTGTGAACCGTGACGGCGTCGAGCGTGGCCAGATCCTGTGCAAGCCGGGCTCTGTGAAGCCGCACAAGAAGTTCAAGGCGGAAGCCTACATCCTGACGAAGGAAGAAGGCGGCCGTCATACGCCGTTCTTCACGAACTACCGTCCGCAGTTCTACTTCCGCACGACGGACGTGACGGGCATCGTGACGCTTCCGGAAGGCACGGAAATGGTCATGCCGGGCGACAACGTCACGGTTGACGTCGAGCTGATCGTTCCGATCGCAATGGAAGAAAAGCTTCGCTTCGCGATCCGCGAAGGCGGCCGCACCGTCGGTGCAGGCATCGTCGCTGCCATCGTCGAATAATCGGGGATTGCCCTGATTGAGGAAAAACCCGCTGGAAACGGCGGGTTTTTTCGTTTTTTCGGCCTGCTCACGCGTTCCTGAGATGTTGTAAAAATATCGTTAAGATACCCCATAACAGTATTTTGTTCATCTAGCGTTCAGAAACCGTTTTGCGATCCGGCCTTTTTAGTCCAGACTCCTCATTGTAGAGAGGAGAGTACGATGATTCACAAGGCTACATTCGTTGCGACGATTTTCGCGATGTATGTTTTCACGATGTTTTTCATCGCTGCAATTCCGCAGGAAGTTGTTCAGGCAGCTGGCGTGCAGATAGACGAAATAAGCGTCGTTAAGTGATGGCATAAGCGGATCGCCGGAATGCCGGCGGCCATGAAAACAACAGGCAGGTGCTTCCGGTTGGAGGCTCCTGGCCGAGGCGGGTTTGAACCCGCTCCTCAGACGCTCGCTTGCTCTTCGCGCGGAAGAGTTTATTTATGCCTCCGATTTCATGACGCGGAGGATATTCCATGAAAAAGCGGATTCTGTTTACAGGCGGTTCCGGCAAGGCCGGTCGCCATGCTGTGCCGTGGCTGGTCAATGCCGGCTACGAGGTCCACAATGTCGATCTCGTGCCGCTGCAGAGTCCCGGCGTCACCAATCTCATCGCCGACATCACCGACAGCGGTCAGATGTTCAACGTGCTCTCCATGCATCGGGATTTTCCCGATCTGGAAGCGGGCAAGGGCGTGCAGCCTTTCGACGCCGTCGTCCATTTCGCCGCGGTGCCGCGCATCCTGATCAAGCCCGACAACGAAACCTTCCGCATCAACACGATGGGCACCTACAATGTCATCGAGGCGGCGGTGAAGCTCGGCATCAGGAAGATCATCGTCGCGTCGAGCGAGACCACCTACGGTGTCTGCTTTGCCGAAGGCCATCGCGACTTCCATCAGTTTCCGCTGGAGGAGGACTATGACGTCAATCCGATGGATTCCTACGGCCTTTCCAAGGTCTTGAACGAGAAGACGGCGCGTGCCTTCGCCGAGCGTTCCGGCTTCGACATCTACGCGCTGCGCATCGGCAACGTCATCGAGCCGCACGAATACGAGAAGTTCCCGACCTATTTCGCCAATCCCGAAATGCGCAAGCGCATCGCCTGGAGCTATATCGACGCGCGCGATCTCGGTCAGATCGTTCATCTCTGCATCCAGAAGGACGGGCTGGGCTTCCAGGTCTTCAACGCCGCCAACGACACGGTTTCGGCCAATACGCCGTCGAGGGAGCTCGCCAGGCGATTCTTCCCGAACGTGCCCTTCACCCGGGAGATCGGCGAATATGAGGGGCTGCTCTCCAATCGCAAGATTCGCGAAGTGCTCGGCTTCAAGGAAGAGCATAACTGGCGCAAATACGTGAAAGTGTGAGATTGCGCTTGAAGAAACCTCGCGGCCGGGCGGCAGGCAATTGCGCGTCCGGCCGCTTCTTCCGGCCGGCGGCCGAGAATGCTTCTGAAAATCGAAAATCGCTCTTGCATATCCTGAGCCGCCGTCTTAAAGGGAGCGCCATGCTTTTCACGGGGCGCTGGCGGTCGCAAGGCCAACAGGCTGAATGCAAAGCGTAAAGGGGTATAGCTCAGTTGGTAGAGCGGCGGTCTCCAAAACCGCAGGTCGGGGGTTCGAGCCCCTCTGCCCCTGCCATTTTCCTTGAACGGACAGCGCGGACGTATCGCAGCGTTCCGGCGAGGATTGAGCATATGGCGACAAATTTCGTTAAACATCGGTTTTCCTCTTGTGTATTCGGAAATCGATGTTTATTTAGGGTTCAACAGACACGCGGTGCGTGGGGCTGATAGTTTCAGCTTTACGCGCCGTAATTGCGTGGGCAGTCGATGGCATCCAAATCCAATCCATTCGCGTTTCTGCAGCAGGTCCGCACGGAAACGTCCAAAGTTACCTGGCCGTCGCGCCGCGAGACGATGATCTCGACGGTCATGGTGCTCGTTATGGTTGTATTTGCTGCGCTGTTTTTCTTTGCCGCCGACCAGCTGATTGGCTGGGCGCTGAGCTACGTGCTCAATACCGGCAACTGATACGGGTGGAGATGAAAATGGCGGCACGTTGGTACATCGTCCACGCATATTCCAATTTTGAAAAGAAGGTCGCTGAGGACATCGAGAACAAGGCTCGCCAGAAGGGGCTTGAGCACCTGTTCGAGAAGATCCTTGTGCCGACCGAGAAGGTGGTGGAGGTGCGTCGCGGCCGCAAGGTCGATTCCGAGCGCAAGTTCTTCCCCGGCTACGTCATGGTTCGTGCCAACCTGACGGACGAGGCCTATCACCTGATCAAGAATACGCCGAAGGTCACGGGCTTCCTTGGCTCCGACAACAAGCCGGTTCCGATTCCGGATTCCGAGGCCGAGCGCATCCTTGGCCAGGTTCAGGAAGGTGTCGAGCGGCCGAAGGCTTCCGTTACCTTCGAGATCGGTGAGCAGGTTCGTGTTTCCGATGGTCCGTTCGCGTCGTTCAACGGCACGGTTCAGGATGTGGATGAAGAGCGTTCGCGCCTGAAGGTGGAAGTGTCGATCTTCGGTCGCGCGACCCCGGTCGAACTGGAATATGCTCAGGTCGAGAAGGTCTGATTTCGAGATCGGGGCTCAGCCGCTTGTGGCTGATCCCTGCGCGGCGATTGCCGCATCGCGTGGAAGGTGAGGGGTCTTAGCCGGACCTCAAGAATCCGAACCACGCAACCGCAGCCGCCGGAGCAATCCGGCATCAAGGGCCGGGCAACCGGCCATCAGTGAAAGGCAGAGAGATATGGCTAAGAAAGTTGCAGGCCAGCTCAAGCTGCAGGTCAAGGCAGGATCGGCAAACCCGTCCCCGCCGATCGGCCCGGCACTTGGTCAGCGTGGCATTAACATCATGGAATTCTGCAAGTCGTTCAACGCGGCTACGCAGGAAATGGAAAAGGGTATGCCGATCCCGGTCGTCATCACCTATTACCAGGACAAGTCCTTCACCTTCGTCATGAAGCAGCCGCCGGTCAGCTACTTCCTGAAGAAGGAAGCCAAGATCCAGTCCGGTTCCAAGACCCCGGGCAAGGGCGCAAAGGCTGGTTCGCTCACCAAGGCTCAGATCAAGTCGATCGCCGAAGCCAAGATGAAGGACCTGAACGCAGCGGATATCGAAGGTGCAATGGCGATGATCGAGGGCTCTGCCCGCGCCATGGGCCTGGAAGTGGTGGGTTAAGACCATGGCAGGCAAGCGCACTCAGAAGATCAACGAAGGTGTTGATCCGACCAAGCTCTACGCTCTTTCGACCGCCATCGGCATGGTCAAGGAACGTGCCGTCGCCAAGTTCGACGAAACGGTGGAGATTTCGATGAACCTCGGCGTTGACCCGCGTCACGCAGACCAGATGGTCCGCGGCGTCGTCAACCTGCCGAACGGCACCGGCCGTACGGTTCGCGTTGCCGTTTTCGCCCGTGGCGCCAAGGCTGACGAAGCCAAGGCTGCCGGCGCGGACGTCGTCGGCGCGGAAGAACTCGTCGAAATCGTCCAGGGCGGCAAGATCGAATTCGATCGCTGCATCGCCACCCCGGACATGATGCCGCTCGTCGGCCGCCTCGGTAAGGTTCTCGGCCCGCGTGGCATGATGCCGAACCCGAAGGTCGGCACGGTCACGATGGACGTCGCCGGTGCCGTCAAGGCTTCCAAGGGCGGCGCTGTCGAGTTCCGCGTCGAGAAGGCTGGTATCGTCCACGCCGGCATCGGCAAGGCATCCTTCGATGCCAAGGCTCTGGAAGAAAACATCCGTGCCTTCGCTGACGCCGTCATCAAGGCAAAGCCGGCCGGCGCCAAGGGCAACTACGTCAAGCGCGTAGCGCTCTCCTCGACCATGGGTCCGGGCGTCAAGATCGAAGTGGCTTCGGTCACCGCAGCTCCGGCTGCTTAAGTTTCATCGGGCCGCGGCCCGATAACAGCAATTCCGGCCTCGCAAGGGGCCGGGATATTCCGGAGAAATCCGGAATCCTGTCCGAGATTGCAGGTGGTTCTCCCTTAATCACTTTGCCTGCATGAGACGGGTAAGACCCGAATTGCATGAAGTTCTGCTTCTAGGAAATCGGTTCGAGCCTTGGATGCCTTGTGCCTCCTTTGCCTTTGATGGCGCGGAGCGCGAGGGGACAGGATCCTCAAGCGCCGCTTGGGATCTTTTTGATCCCGGGAGGCAAAAGGCAACCCGGTGGGGCCGTCCAAACGGTCCTGCCAACTGGAGATAGGCAGTGGAAAGAGCGGAAAAGCGCGAATTCGTCACGGAACTGAACGATGTCTTTAAGGCATCGGGCTCGGTTGTCGTGGCCCACTATGCTGGTGTCACAGTCGCACAGATGAACGACTTCCGTTCCAAGATGCGCGCTGCTGGCGGCACCGTCAAAGTCGCGAAGAACCGCCTGGCCAAGATTGCCCTTCAGGGTACGGAGTCCGAAGGGATGAGCAATCTCTTCAAGGGTCAGACGCTGATCGCATACAGCGAAGACCCGGTAACGGCTCCGAAGGTCGTCATGGATTTCGCCAAGACCAACGACAAGCTCGTTATTCTCGGCGGCGCCATGGGTTCGACGACGCTCAATGCGGACGGTGTGAAGTCGCTTGCGACCATGCCTTCGCTGGATGAACTGCGTGCAAAGCTGCTGGGCATGATCCAGACCCCGGCTACCCGCATCGCAGGCGTCGTACAGGCACCGGCAGCTCAGCTTGCCCGCGTGTTTTCGGCCTACGCCAAGAAGGACGAAGCCGCTTAAGGCGGTTTTTCGCTGTACATACTCAACAGTTCGAACCGAACAAAAGGAACTAGAAAAATGGCTGATCTCGCAAAGATCGTTGAAGACCTCTCCTCGCTGACCGTCCTGGAAGCCGCTGAGCTTTCCAAGCTGCTCGAAGAAAAGTGGGGCGTTTCCGCCGCTGCTCCGGTAGCTGTTGCTGCCGTTGCTGGTGGTGCAGGCGGTGCAGCTGCTCCGGCTGAAGAAGAAAAGACCGAGTTCGACGTCATCCTCACGGATGCCGGCGCAAACAAGATCAACGTCATCAAGGAAGTCCGCGGCATCACCGGCCTCGGCCTCAAGGAAGCCAAGGACCTCGTCGAAGGCGCTCCGAAGGCTGTCAAGGAAGGCGTTTCCAAGGCTGAAGCCGCTGACATCAAGAAGAAGCTTGAAGACGCCGGCGCAAAGGCCGACGTCAAGTAATCTTGAACGTCTTTTGGGAGACGGTATCTACCGTCTCCCATTTGCCGTTTTTTTGAACGAATTACCCAAAAGCCGCGTGAAAACGGCTTTTGGGTAATGGGTTCTTCAAGAGCATGGTCTCGAACCGAGGCGCCAAGGCAATCCGGCCTGGCTGTTTCGGGAGGTGGGACGAGGTTGAACTACTCATTGGTTGACGGGATCGACTGGCCATCGGTTCCCGTCCGTTGCAGGCCCGGATGCAATTTTTGAAGGAGCGACGATGGCTCAGACCCTTTCGTTCAATGGTCGCAGGCGCGTACGCAAGTTTTTTGGTAAAATCCCCGAAGTCGCAGAAATGCCGAACCTCATCGAGGTTCAGAAGGCGTCCTACGACCAGTTTCTGATGGTTGAAGAGCCCAAGGGCGGTCGTCCCGACGAAGGCCTCCAGGCTGTCTTCAAGTCCGTTTTCCCGATCACCGATTTCTCCGGCGCGTCCATGCTGGAGTTCGTGTCCTATGAATTCGAACCGCCGAAGTTCGACGTCGACGAATGCCGCCAGCGCGACCTGACCTATGCCGCGCCGCTGAAGGTTACTCTCCGTCTCATCGTGTTCGATATCGACGAGGATACCGGCGCGAAGTCGATCAAGGACATCAAGGAACAGTCCGTCTACATGGGCGACATGCCGCTCATGACGAACAACGGTACGTTCATCGTCAACGGCACCGAGCGCGTGATCGTGTCGCAGATGCACCGTTCGCCGGGCGTCTTCTTCGACCACGACAAGGGCAAGAGCCATTCTTCCGGCAAGCTGCTCTTTGCTGCCCGCGTGATCCCCTATCGCGGTTCCTGGCTCGATATCGAATTCGACGCCAAGGACATCGTCTATGCCCGTATCGACCGCCGCCGCAAGATTCCGGTGACGTCGCTGCTGATGGCCCTCGGCATGGACGGCGAGGAAATCCTCGACACTTTCTACACGAAGTCGCTCTACAAGCGCGACGGCGAAGGCTGGCGCATTCCCTTCAAGCCGGAAACACTGAAGGGTGCGAAGGCGATCACCGACATGGTCGACGCCGATAGCGGCGAAGTCGTCGTCGAAGCCGGCAAGAAGCTGACCCCGCGCCTGCTCCGCCAGCTCTCCGACAAGGGCCTGAAGGCGCTGAAGGCGACCGACGACGACCTCTACGGCAACTACCTCGCCGAGGACATCGTCAACTACCAGACGGGCGAGATCTATCTCGAAGCCGGTGACGAAATCGACGAGAAGACGCTCGGCGTCATCCTCGCCAACCACTTCGACGAGATCCCGGTTCTCGGCATCGACCACATCAATGTCGGCGCCTACATCCGCAACACGCTCGCAGCCGACAAGAACGAGAACCGTCAGGACGCTCTGTTCGACATCTACCGCGTCATGCGTCCGGGTGAACCGCCGACCATGGAATCGGCCGAAGCCATGTTCAACTCGCTGTTCTTCGATGCGGAGCGTTACGACCTCTCCGCCGTCGGCCGCGTGAAGATGAACATGCGTCTCGACCTGAATGTCGAAGACACCGTCCGCATCCTGCGCAAGGACGACATCCTGGCCGTGGTCAAGATGCTGGTCGAACTGCGCGACGGCAAGGGCGAGATCGACGACATCGACAACCTCGGCAACCGCCGCGTCCGTTCGGTCGGCGAGCTGATGGAGAACCAGTACCGTCTCGGCCTGCTGCGCATGGAGCGCGCGATCAAGGAACGCATGTCCTCGATCGAAATCGACACGGTCATGCCGCAGGACCTGATCAACGCCAAGCCGGCTGCTGCAGCCGTCCGCGAATTCTTCGGCTCCTCGCAGCTGTCGCAGTTCATGGACCAGGTGAACCCGCTCTCGGAAATCACCCACAAGCGCCGTCTCTCGGCTCTTGGCCCGGGCGGTCTGACCCGCGAGCGCGCCGGCTTCGAAGTCCGCGACGTTCATCCGACCCACTATGGCCGTATCTGCCCGATCGAAACGCCGGAGGGACCGAACATCGGTCTCATCAACTCGCTGGCAACCTTCGCGCGCGTCAACAAGTACGGCTTCATCGAAAGCCCGTACCGCCGCATCGTCGACGGCAAGGTGACCAATGACGTGCTTTACCTCTCCGCCATGGAAGAGGCGAAGTACTACGTCGCCCAGGCCAACGCCGAACTGGCTGCGGACGGCTCCTTCGTCGACGAATTCGTCGTCTGCCGTCATGCCGGCGAAGTTATGCTTGCGCCCCGCGACAGCATGAACCTGATGGACGTCTCGCCGAAGCAGGTCGTTTCGGTCGCAGCCGCTCTCATCCCGTTCCTGGAAAACGACGACGCCAACCGCGCTCTCATGGGCTCGAACATGCAGCGTCAGGCCGTTCCGCTCCTGCGCGCCGAAGCGCCGTTCGTCGGCACCGGCATGGAGCCGGTCGTCGCCCGCGACTCCGGTGCTGCCATCGGCGCGCGCCGCGGCGGCGTGGTCGACCAGGTCGACGCGACGCGTATCGTTATCCGCGCCACGGAAGACCTCGAAGCCGGCAAGTCCGGCGTCGATATCTACCGCCTGCAGAAGTTCCAGCGCTCGAACCAGAACACCTGCGTCAACCAGCGCCCGCTGGTCACCGTTGGTGACGTGGTCAACCGCGGCGACATCCTCGCCGACGGCCCCTCGACCGATCTCGGCGATCTGGCTCTCGGCCGTAACGCGCTCGTCGCGTTCATGCCCTGGAACGGCTACAACTACGAAGACTCGATCCTGCTCTCCGAGCGTATCGTTGCCGACGACGTGTTCACCTCCATCCACATCGAGGAATTCGAAGTGATGGCGCGTGACACCAAGCTTGGTCCGGAAGAAATCACGCGCGATATCCCGAACGTTTCGGAAGAAGCGCTGAAGAACCTCGACGAAGCCGGTATCGTCTACATCGGTGCCGAAGTTCAGCCGGGCGATATCCTCGTCGGCAAGATCACGCCGAAGGGCGAAAGCCCGATGACGCCGGAAGAAAAGCTCCTGCGCGCCATCTTCGGTGAAAAGGCATCCGACGTGCGCGACACGTCCATGCGCATGCCGCCCGGCACCTACGGCACGATCGTCGAAGTGCGCGTCTTCAACCGCCACGGCGTTGAGAAGGACGAGCGCGCGATGGCGATCGAGCGCGAAGAGATCGAGCGTCTGGCAAAGGACCGCGACGACGAGCAGGCAATCCTCGACCGTAACGTCTACGGCCGTCTGATCGACATGTTGCGCGGCCAGGTTTCCATCGCCGGCCCGAAGGGCTTCAAGAAGGGCACCGAGCTGTCGAACGCCGTCGTCTCCGAATATCCGCGCTCGCAGTGGTGGATGTTCGCGGTCGAAGACGAGAAGGTCCAGAGCGAGCTCGAAGCGCTCCGCGGCCAGTACGACGAATCCAAGTCGCGCCTCGAACAGCGCTTCATGGACAAGGTCGAAAAGGTCCAGCGCGGCGACGAAATGCCTCCGGGCGTCATGAAGATGGTCAAGGTCTTCGTCGCTGTTAAGCGCAAGATCCAGCCGGGCGACAAGATGGCCGGCCGTCACGGCAACAAGGGTGTCGTTTCGCGCATCGTGCCTGTCGAAGACATGCCGTTCCTGGAAGACGGCACGCATGTCGACGTCGTTCTGAACCCGCTCGGCGTTCCCTCGCGCATGAACGTCGGCCAGATCCTCGAGACGCACCTCGGCTGGGCTTGCGCCGGCATGGGCCGTCAGATCGGCGAGATGCTGGAAGCCTACAAGGCCAGCGGCAACATCGAACCGCTCCGCAAGACGATCGACCAGGTCGTCGGCTCCGGTCCGAAGGGCGAGCCGGTCAAGGAATACGATGATGAATCGATCCTGCGTCTGGCCGACCAGTGGAAGCGTGGCGTTTCCATCGCGACCCCGGTCTTCGACGGTGCGAACGAAGAGAACGTCAACGAGATGCTGCGCATGGCAGGTCTCAAGGATACCGGTCAGTCGACGCTGTACGACGGTCGTACCGGCGAGCAGTTCGACCGCCAGGTCACGGTTGGCTACATCTACATGCTGAAGCTCAACCACCTGGTCGACGACAAGATCCACGCCCGTTCGATCGGCCCGTACTCGCTCGTCACCCAGCAGCCGCTGGGCGGTAAGGCACAGTTCGGCGGCCAGCGCTTCGGCGAAATGGAAGTCTGGGCGCTCGAAGCTTACGGCGCAGCCTACACGCTGCAGGAAATGCTGACGGTGAAGTCGGACGACGTCGCCGGCCGCACCAAGGTCTACGAAGCGATCGTCCGCGGCGACGATACGTTCGAGGCCGGCATTCCGGAAAGCTTCAACGTTCTCGTCAAGGAAATGCGTTCGCTGGGCCTCTCGGTCGAGCTCGAAAATTCCAAGGTCGAGGACCTGCAGGCTGCAAGCCAGCTGCCGGACGCCGCCGAGTAACCACTTGATAGGGTGTGCGCCTTAATAGGGCGCACACCGGTCCCGCCAAGGCCCCGTAACGTGTCGGCCGGGCAGGGACGCTTTCGCCGCTTACTGCGGTTATTGTCGTTTAAGCGATGGCGCGGCTCCCGGGAATTAGCCGCCAACCTCGCAAGCTAAGGGCGCTTTCGCCCATGAAGGAGACAGGCATGAACCAAGAGGTCATGAATCTTTTCAATCCGCAGGTGCCTGCACAGAACTTCGATTCCATCCGGATTTCGATCGCCTCTCCGGAGAAGATTCTTTCCTGGTCCTACGGCGAGATCAAGAAGCCGGAAACCATCAACTACCGTACGTTCAAGCCGGAACGCGACGGCCTCTTCTGCGCGCGCATCTTCGGGCCGATCAAGGACTACGAGTGCCTGTGCGGCAAGTACAAGCGCATGAAGTACAAGGGCATCATCTGCGAAAAGTGCGGCGTCGAAGTGACGCTGTCGCGCGTTCGCCGTGAGCGCATGGGCCATATCGAGCTCGCCGCTCCCGTTGCCCATATCTGGTTCCTGAAGTCGCTGCCGTCGCGCATTTCCACGCTGCTCGACATGACGCTGAAGGATGTCGAGCGTGTCCTCTACTTCGAAAACTACATCGTCACCGAGCCGGGCCTGACCGCGCTCAAGGAGCACCAGCTCCTGACGGAAGAAGAGTACATGCTCGCCGTCGACGAATATGGTGAAGACCAGTTCACGGCCATGATCGGTGCCGAAGCCATCTACGAGATGCTCGCATCGATGAACCTCGAAAAGATCGCGGGCGATCTGCGCTCCGAGCTTGCCGACACCACGTCGGATCTCAAGCAGAAGAAGCTGATGAAGCGCCTGAAGATCGTCGAGAACTTCATGGAATCCGGCAACCGCCCGGAATGGATGATCATGAAGGTCGTTCCGGTCATCCCGCCGGACCTGCGCCCGCTGGTTCCGCTGGACGGCGGCCGTTTCGCGACGTCGGACCTGAACGATCTCTACCGCCGCGTCATCAACCGTAACAACCGTCTGAAGCGCCTCATCGAACTGCGCGCTCCGGGCATCATCATCCGTAACGAAAAGCGCATGCTGCAGGAATCTGTCGACGCGCTCTTCGACAACGGCCGCCGTGGCCGCGTCATCACCGGCGCCAACAAGCGCCCGCTGAAGTCGCTGTCCGACATGCTCAAGGGCAAGCAGGGCCGCTTCCGTCAGAACCTGCTCGGCAAGCGCGTTGACTATTCCGGCCGTTCGGTCATCGTGACCGGTCCGGAGCTGAAGCTGCACCAGTGCGGCCTTCCGAAGAAGATGGCGCTCGAACTCTTCAAGCCGTTCATCTACGCCCGCCTCGACGCCAAGGGTTATTCCTCGACCGTCAAGCAGGCCAAGAAGCTGGTTGAAAAGGAAAAGCCGGAGGTCTGGGATATCCTCGACGAGGTCATCCGCGAGCATCCGGTTCTCCTGAACCGCGCACCGACGCTGCACCGCCTGGGCATCCAGGCCTTCGAACCCACCCTGGTCGAAGGCAAGGCCATCCAGCTGCACCCGCTCGTCTGCACGGCCTTCAACGCCGACTTCGACGGTGACCAGATGGCCGTTCACGTGCCGCTGTCGCTCGAAGCCCAGCTCGAAGCCCGCGTCCTGATGATGTCGACCAACAACATCCTGCATCCGGCAAACGGCGCGCCGATCATCGTTCCGTCGCAGGACATGGTTCTCGGCCTCTACTACCTGTCGATCATGAACCAGAACGAGCCGGGCGAAGGCATGGCCTTCTCCGATCTCGGCGAGCTGCACCACGCTCTCGAAAACAAGGTCGTGACGCTGCACACCAAGATCCGCGGTCGCTTCAAGTCGATCGGCGAGGACGGCAAGCCTTACTCGAAGATCTACGAGACGACCCCTGGCCGCCTGCTCATCGGCGAACTCCTGCCGAAGAACGGCAAGGTGACCTTCGATATCTGCAACCAGGAAATGACCAAGAAGAACATCTCCAGGATGATCGACGCGGTCTACCGCCATTGCGGCCAGAAGGACACGGTCATTTTCTGCGACCGCATCATGCAGCTCGGCTTCAGCCATGCCTGCCGCGCCGGCATTTCGTTCGGCAAGGACGACATGGTCATCCCGAGCACGAAGGCGAAGATCGTCAACGACACGGAAAACCTGGTCAAGGAATACGAGCAGCAGTACAACGACGGCCTCATCACCCAGGGCGAAAAGTACAACAAGGTTGTCGACGCCTGGGGCAAGGCGACCGAAAAGGTCGCCGAAGAGATGATGGCCCGCATTAAGGCTGTCGAGTTCGACCCGAACACCGGTCGTCAGAAGCCGATGAACTCGATCTACATGATGTCCCACTCGGGCGCCCGCGGTTCTCCGAACCAGATGCGCCAGCTGGGCGGCATGCGCGGCCTCATGGCCAAGCCGTCGGGTGAAATCATCGAGACGCCGATCATCTCGAACTTCAAGGAAGGCCTGACCGTCAACGAGTACTTCAACTCGACGCACGGCGCCCGTAAGGGTCTGGCAGACACCGCCTTGAAGACCGCAAACTCCGGTTACCTGACCCGCCGTCTCGTCGACGTCGCGCAGGACTGCATCGTCACGCATGTCGATTGCGGTACCGAATCCGGCCTCACCATGACCGCCATCGTCGATGCCGGTCAGGTCGTTGCTTCGCTCGGCGCCCGCATCCTCGGCCGTACGGCCCTCGACAACATCGACCATCCGGTCACCGGCGAGCGTATCGTCGACGCCGGCAAGATGATCCTCGAGCCCGACGTCACCGAGATCGAAAAGGCCGGTATCCAGTCGATCCGCATTCGCTCGGCGCTGACCTGCGAAATCCAGACGGGCGTCTGCTCGGTCTGCTACGGCCGCGACCTTGCGCGCGGTACGCCTGTTAACATGGGCGAAGCCGTCGGCGTCATCGCCGCTCAGTCGATCGGTGAACCGGGCACGCAGCTCACCATGCGCACGTTCCACCTTGGTGGCACGGCAACCGTGGTCGACCAGTCGTTCCTGGAGGCCTCGTATGAAGGTACGGTGCAGATCAAGAACCGCAACGTGCTGCGCAACTCCGAAGGCAGCCTCGTTGCCATGGGCCGCAACATGACCGTCCAGATCCTGGACGAGCGTGGCGTGGAGCGCTCCTCGCAGCGCGTCGCCTACGGCTCGAAGCTGCATGTCGACGAAGGCGACAAGGTCAAGCGCGGTCAGCGTCTGGCGGAGTGGGACCCCTACACCCGTCCGATGATGACGGAAGTGGCCGGTACGGTTCAGTTCGAAGACGTCGTCGACGGTCTCTCGGTTCTCGAAGCGACCGACGAATCCACCGGTATCACCAAGCGCCAGGTTATCGACTGGCGTTCGACGCCGCGTGGTTCGGACCTGAAGCCGGCCATCGTCATCAAGGACGCCAGCGGCAATGTCGCGAAGCTGTCGCGTGGTGGTGAAGCCCGCTTCCTGCTCTCGGTCGATGCGATCCTGTCCGTCGAGCCGGGCCAGAAGGTCTCGCAGGGTGACGTTCTCGCCCGCTCGCCGCTGGAAAGCGCCAAGACCAAGGACATCACCGGTGGTCTGCCGCGCGTTGCCGAACTGTTCGAAGCCCGTCGTCCGAAGGACCACGCCATCATCGCTGAGATCGATGGCACGATCCGCCTCGGCCGCGACTACAAGAACAAGCGCCGCGTCATCATCGAGCCGGCAGAAGACGGTGTCGAGCCTGTCGAATACCTGATCCCGAAGGGCAAGCCCTTCCACCTTCAGGAAGGCGACTATATCGAAAAGGGTGATTACATCCTCGACGGTAATCCGGCTCCGCACGACATCCTGGCGATCAAGGGCGTGGAGGCTCTGGCTTCCTACCTCGTCAACGAAATCCAGGAAGTCTACCGTCTCCAGGGCGTTGTCATCAACGACAAGCACATCGAAGTGATTGTCCGTCAGATGCTGCAGAAGGTGGAAATCACCGATGCGGGCGACTCGACCTATATCGTCGGCGACAATGTCGACCGTATCGAGCTCGAAGACGTCAACGACCAGCTGATCGAGGAAGGCAAGAAGCCTGCCCGTGGCGAACCGGTTCTGCTCGGCATCACCAAGGCGTCGCTGCAGACCCCGTCCTTCATCTCGGCCGCGTCCTTCCAGGAAACGACCAAGGTGCTGACGGAAGCTGCGATCGCCGGCAAGACCGACGGCCTGCAGGGCCTGAAGGAAAACGTCATCGTCGGCCGCCTGATCCCGGCCGGTACGGGTGGCACCATGACCCAGATCCGCCGCATCGCCACGGCGCGCGACGACCTGATCCTGGAAGAGCGCCGCAAGGGCTCCGGGGCAGGGGCCGCAACCCCGATGCTGCAGGACATGGCGAACGAAAGCGCTCCGGCTGCCGAGTAAGCTTACGGCTGCAGCTGCGTCAGATATTTGTGCAAGGCCCGGAGAAATCCGGGCCTTTCATTATTTCGCGGCCGGTTGATCTCGAACAAGGAGAAGGCCGGGCGCCTTTCTAGGCTGGTTTCCGTTGAGATTTATGGAGACTGCTATGAAAGCCATTTTGATATCCCTGGCGGCATGTCTTGTGACGACCGCAGCCTGCGCCGATTCTCTGCCGGCGAATTTGCGGCAGATGGCCCTGGACAATTTCAAGCCTTTGCCGTCGACGGTTCCCGCCGTGCATGACAACCCGATCACGCCGGAGAAGATTGCCCTCGGCAAGGCGCTGTTCTTCGATCCCCGCCTGTCTGCCTCCGGCGTCTTCTCCTGCAATTCCTGCCACAATCTTGCGACCGGCGGTGACGACAACCTCGAAACCTCGATCGGTCACGGCTGGCAGAAAGGCCCGCGTAACGCGCCGACGGCGCTGAACGCCGTATTCAACGAAGCCCAGTTCTGGGATGGGCGTGCCGAGGACCTGAAAGCTCAGGCCAAGGGCCCGGTCCAGGCCGGCGTCGAAATGGCCAACACGCCGATGCAGGTCGTAACGACGCTGAATTCGATGCCGCAATATGTCGGCTGGTTCCGCACGGCCTTCCCGAAGGATGCCGATCCCGTCACCTTCGACAACATGGCAAAGGCGATCGAGGCATTCGAAGCGACATTGCTGACGCCGGCTCCCTTCGACGCCTATCTGAACGGCGACGATGATGCCATGAGCGCCGAGCAGAAACAGGGCATGGCGCTGTTCATCGAAAAGGGCTGTTCGGCCTGCCACAACGGCATCAATGTCGGCGGCACCGGCTATTATCCTTTCGGTCTCGTCGAAAAGCCCGGCGCCGAGGTTCTGCCCGAAAATGACAAGGGCCGCTTCTCCGTCACCCATACGGCCGACGATTCCTACGTCTTTCGCGCCGCACCGCTTCGCAACGTCGCCGTCACCGCTCCCTATTTCCACTCCGGCAAGGTCTGGAACTTGAAGCAGGCCGTCGGGATCATGGGAACCGCCCAGCTCGGCGAAGAGCTGAACAGCCAGGAGGTCGATCAGATCGTCGCCTTCCTGGATTCCCTGACGGGCCGTATGCCTGATGTCGCTCTGCCGCTCCTGCCGCCGGAGACGGAGACGACGCCCAGGCCGGACGGAGCGGTCAGGAAATAGATCGGGCCAAAATGCGCAAGCCGCCGGCCTTGCGGCGGCGGCTTGCTTCAATGCTATCGGCTATGCGGCGAGGGCGGGTGCCGGCGCGCCTCCATTCCCCAAATGTTCAGCTGAAACGGATGATCGAGACTTCGCCGTCCAGGGCGCCCTGATAGGCGGAGGCATGCGGCTCTTCGGAGGGCACTTCGGTCAGCATGCCGATCTGGTCGAGGTCGGCTTCGATGAAGCCTTCCTCGGCGAGTGCGTTGAGAGCTTCGCGCACAGCGCTGTCGTCGTCGGCGGCCTTCAGCATGACGTGCAGGTCCACGCCCTCGCTCGTATCGGATTCATAGCCCTTGCCGATGATGATGAAGATCATCGGTCCGTCGAAATTGTTGTCGTTGTCCGGTGTCCCGATCATCTTCTTGTCCTTCGGCTCTCTTAGAATCGCAATATGCAGGTCCCATATAAGGGCTTGATGTCTGCAAATACTGATTCCTATCCGTTTTTGCTGCAATGCCCAAGTTTATCTTGCCGGATATCTTCAACCGGCCTAAAGAGCCCGTAAACGGCGTGCCCACAGGGCTTTTCAGGCCGTTGGGCCGGAGATTATTTCTTAACCGGCCTTGACGAACTGGGTGGAAACCAGTAGTACGCCCGCCATCAGATCCCATGTGAGGTTTGGCTGTTTGGGGCGACGCGCCCTGGAGATCGCCTCAAACAAGGTTCTATACGCACGTTGAAGTCATGATGCTGCACGCATGACGCATCTCTTTTGCGTCCTCTGCTCTATGTGGTCCATCTGCGGAAGCGGATCGGGCCATATTTTGCGCATTGAGGGAAAATATGTGTGGCAATGCCGGAAACGGCGAAGTTCGAGCCCGCAAGGGTACTGAGACAAACGTAAGGGATGGTTGAATGCCTACCGTAAACCAGCTGATCCGCAAGCCTCGCCAGGCGAACGTAAAGCGTAACAAGGTTCCCGCTCTCCAGGAGAACCCGCAGAAGCGCGGTGTTTGCACCCGCGTTTACACCACGACGCCGAAGAAGCCGAACTCGGCTCTGCGTAAGGTCGCAAAAATCCGCCTCACCAACGGCTTCGAAGTCATTGGTTACATTCCCGGCGAAGGTCACAACCTTCAGGAACACTCTGTCGTCATGATCCGCGGCGGCCGTGTAAAGGACCTTCCGGGTGTCCGTTACCACATCATCCGCGGCGTTCTCGATACCCAGGGTGTCAAGAACCGCAAGCAGCGCCGTTCCAAGTACGGTGCGAAGCGTCCGAAGTAATTTCGCCCCGGGCGGTACTGCCCGGATTGGCTTGAATGTGAGTTTCCGGCGCTGCGCGAGGTCCTCCGCGTGGTAAAGCGCCTTAACAGTTAAAGAGACGAGAAGTATGTCCCGACGTCATAAAGCAGAAAAGCGCGAGATCAATCCGGACCCGAAGTTCGGTGACCTCGTTGTTACGAAGTTCATGAATGCCATCATGCTGGACGGCAAGAAGTCCGTCGCTGAAAGCATCGTATACGGCGCATTTGACTCCGTGCAGAACAAGTCGAAGCAGGAGCCGCTGACGGTTTTCCATTCCGCGCTCGACAACATTGCTCCGCACGTTGAAGTCCGTTCGCGCCGCGTCGGTGGTGCGACCTACCAGGTTCCGGTCGACGTTCGTCCGGAGCGCCGTCAGGCCCTTGCCATCCGCTGGCTGATCGCTGCTGCTCGCAAGCGCAACGAAACCACCATGATCGATCGTCTTTCGGGCGAACTTCTCGACGCATCCAACAACCGCGGTTCCGCGGTCAAGAAGCGCGAAGACACGCACAAGATGGCTGATGCCAACCGCGCGTTCTCGCATTATCGCTGGTAATCCCGAACGATATCGAAAGGCAGTCCATAATGGCTCGCGAATATAAGATCGAAGACTACCGCAATTTCGGTATCATGGCGCACATCGACGCCGGCAAGACCACGACGACCGAGCGTATTCTTTACTACACCGGCAAGTCGCACAAGATCGGCGAAGTTCATGATGGCGCTGCCACGATGGACTGGATGGAGCAGGAGCAGGAGCGTGGCATCACGATCACGTCTGCTGCGACGACGACCTTCTGGAAGGGTCGCGACGGCAAGATGCGCCGTTTCAACATCATCGACACGCCCGGCCACGTCGACTTCACCATCGAAGTCGAGCGTTCGCTGCGCGTTCTCGACGGCGCCATCGCGCTGCTCGATGCCAACGCCGGTGTTGAACCGCAGACCGAAACCGTCTGGCGTCAGGCTGAGAAGTACCATGTTCCGCGCATGATCTTCTGCAACAAGATGGACAAGACCGGTGCGGATTTCTACCGCTCCGTCGAAATGATCAAGACCCGTCTCGGCGCAACGGCTGTTGTCATGCAGCTGCCGATCGGCGCTGAAAGCGACTTCAAGGGCGTTGTCGACCTCGTCGAGATGAACGCCCTGATCTGGCGCGACGAATCTCTCGGCGCCCAGTGGGACGTCGTCGAGATCCCGGACGACCTGAAGGCCAAGGCTGAAGAATATCGCGAAAAGTTGATCGAGACGGTTGTCGAAATCGACGAAGCCGCGATGGAAGCCTATCTCGAAGGCGTCATGCCGGACAACGACAAGATCCGCGAACTCGTTCGTCGCGGCACGATCGACGTCAAGTTCCATCCGATGTTCTGCGGTACGGCCTTCAAGAACAAGGGCGTTCAGCCGCTGCTCGACGCCGTTGTCGACTATCTGCCGTCGCCGCTCGACATTCCCGCGATCAAGGGCATCGACTTCAAGACCGAAGCCGAAATCGAGCGTCATGCAGACGATTCCGAGCCGCTCTCCATGCTCGCGTTCAAGATCATGAACGACCCCTTCGTCGGTTCGCTGACCTTCGCCCGCATTTACTCGGGCAAGCTCGAAAAGGGCGTTTCGGTTCTGAACACGGTCAAGGACAAGCGCGAGCGCGTCGGCCGCATGCTGCAGATGCACTCCAACTCGCGTGAAGACATCGAAGAAGCCTATGCAGGCGACATCGTTGCTCTCGCAGGCCTCAAGGAAACCACCACGGGTGACACGCTCTGCGACCCGCTGAAGCCGGTTATCCTCGAGCGCATGGAGTTCCCGGAGCCGGTCATCCAGATCGCTATCGAGCCGAAGTCCAAGGGCGACCAGGAAAAGATGGGCCTCGCGCTCAACCGCCTGGCAGCCGAGGACCCGTCCTTCCGCGTGAAGACGGACCAGGAATCCGGTCAGACGATCATCGCCGGCATGGGCGAACTGCATCTCGACATCATCGTCGACCGCATGCGTCGCGAGTTCAAGGTCGAAGCAAACGTCGGTGCGCCGCAGGTTGCTTACCGCGAGACCATCACGCGCCAGACCGAAGAAGATTACACGCACAAGAAGCAGACCGGTGGTACCGGCCAGTTCGCGCGCGTCAAGATCATCTTCGAACCGAACCCGGAAGGCGAAGACTTCAAGTTCGAATCCAAGATCGTCGGCGGTGCTGTTCCGAAGGAATACATCCCGGGCGTTCAGAAGGGTATCGAAAGCGTTCTGTCTTCCGGTCCGCTGGCAGGCTTCCCGATGCTGGGCGTCAAGGCGACCCTCGTCGACGGTGCCTTCCACGACGTCGACTCCTCGGTTCTGGCGTTCGAAATCGCTTCCCGCGCCTGCTTCCGTGAAGCGGCAAAGAAGGCCGGCGCTCAGCTCCTCGAGCCGATGATGAAGGTCGAAGTCGTCACCCCGGAAGACTACGTCGGTGACGTTATCGGCGACCTCAACTCCCGCCGTGGTCAGATCCAGGGTCAGGAAAGCCGCGGTATCGCAGTCGTCATCAGCGCCAACGTTCCGCTGGCGAACATGTTCAAGTACGTCGATAACCTGCGCTCCATGTCGCAGGGCCGTGCTCAGTACACGATGACCTTCGATCATTACGCGCCGGTCCCGTCGAACGTCGCAACTGAAATCCAGGCAAAGTATTCCGGTCAGAAGTGACCGGAATACCAATTGACCGAGAACAAGAATTAGCGCCCCTCGGGGCCAAAGAATGGAGAGCCGAAAATGGCAAAGAGTAAGTTTGAGCGCAACAAGCCGCACGTCAACATCGGCACGATCGGCCACGTTGACCACGGCAAGACGTCTCTGACGGCAGCGATCACGAAGTACTTCGGTGAGTTCAAGGCGT